>JAZJZQ010000244.1:0-4034 GCA_040389625.1 Pseudomonadota bacterium
CGGGCCAGCAGCTCGCGCGGCTCGAACGGCTTGGGCAGGTAGTCGTCGGCGCCCATTTCCAGGCCCAGGATGCGGTCCAGCGGCTCGTTGCGGGCCGTCAGCATGATGACGGGCAGGGTCGAGTGGGCGCGCAGCTTGCGGCACAGGGTAAGGCCGTCGTCGCCGGGCAGGTTCAGGTCCAGCACCACCAGGTCGGGACGCGCATCGTCCAGCACCTTCCACATGGCCGTGCCATCGGCCGCGCCCAGGGTGCGGTAGCCGTTCGTTTCCAGGTAATCGGCCAGCAGCGAGCGGATGTCGCGGTCGTCGTCGACGATCAGAATAGTAGAGAGGGATTCCATATGCCCATTATCGCCACTTTGGCGCGCCCTGACCAAGGGGCATTTGTATCGGCTTGTAGTGCTCCCTTGCCGGGGAAACAAATTGATACAAAACCCGGCAAGGGGCACACTTGAGCGAAACACGTGCCTGCCATCATGGGCTGCATGGGACGGACGACCGCGCCGCGCCACCCTCACCACTTCTCACGACTTGATAAAGGAACCACCATGAATACCGTACGCAAAAGCATCCTGATCGGCATGACCGTGCTGGGCCTGGCTGGCGCCAGCGCCGCCGCCCTGGCCGACGACACGGCCGGCCGCCACGGCTACCAGGCCAACAGCGAACAGCGCCAGGCCCGCATGGCCGACATGTTCGCCAAGCACCAGGCCAAGCTGCACGAGCTGCTGAAGCTGACGGCGGCCCAGGAGCCGGCCTGGACGGCCTACCAGGCCGCCATCAAGCCCAGCCTGCCGGCCGGGCGCATCGACCACGCGGCCATGGCCAAGCTGCCGGCGCCGGACCGGCTGGCCAAGATGATCGACATGAGCAAGCAGCGTACGCTGACCATGGAAGCCCATCTGGGCGCGCTCAACACCTTCTACGGCCAGCTGACGGCGGAGCAGAAAGCCGTCTTCGACGACCACGTGATGGGCGGCGCCCACGGCCCCCATCCCATGATGGGCATGCGCCACCACGGCGGCTGATGGCGCGCGGCGCCCGGGTCCAGGCCCCCCCCCCGCCGCATGACTGGTCGCGTTATTGCGGCAGGCGCGCCAGCGACTGCAGGAATTTGTCGGCGTCCTGGAAGCCGATCACGCGGGCATCGGCCAGCTCCTGGCCCTGGCCGTCGAACAGGATGATGCCCGGCGGGCCGAACAGGTGGAAGCGCTTGAGCATGGCCTTGTCGGCCTCATCGTTGGCCGTCACGTCCACTTGCAGCAGCACCGTATTGGCCAGCCTGGCGCGCACGGCAGGCGCCACGAAGGTCAGTTTTTCCATTTCCTGGCAAGACACACACCAGTCGGCATAGAAGTCCAGCAGGACGCTCTTGCCTCCCGTCTGGGCCAGCACGGCATCGAGCTCCGTCACCGTCTTGACGCGCTTGAATGCCAGCGGCTGCACCGCCCCTTGCGCCCGCAAATGGGCCAGCGGGGCCAGCACGTCGCGTCCGCCCGTGGTCACGCCCACCAGCTGCACCAGGCCCAGCGCGGCAAAGAGCACGCCGCACGTCTTGGCCAGCCCGCGCCCCGTCTTGTTGCGCAGCAGGTAGACGCCATAACCGACCAGCAGCGCCGTCCAGCCCAGCATCTGCACGGCGGCCGGCAGCACGGGCGACACCAGCCACCATGCCATGGCCAGCAGCAGCACGCCGAAGAAGCGCTTGACGGCATCCATCCACAAGCCGGCCTTGGGCAGCAAGGTGCCGGCCGACACGCCCACCAGCAGCAGCGGCACGCTCATGCCCACCGCCATGGCGAACAGGGCGCTGCCGCCGATGACGACGTCGCGCGTCTGGCTGATGTAGACCAGGGCGCCGGCCAGCGGCGCGGCCACGCAAGGGCCGACGATGAGGGCCGAGATGGCGCCCATGACGAACACGCCGGCCAGCTTGCCGGCCGCCTGGCGGTGCGACATGGCGCTGAGCCGGGTCTGCAGGGCGGCCGGCACCTGCAGGTTGTAGTAGCCGAACATGGACAGGGACATGGCGGCCATCAGCAGCGCGAACGCGCCCAGCACCCACGGGTTCTGCAAGGTGGCGGCCAGGCCCTCGCCGATCAGGCCGGCGGCCACGCCCAGCGCCGTGTAGACAATGGCCATGCCCAGCGAGTAGGTGACCGACAGCAGCAGGCCGCGCGCGCGGCTGGCCTTGGCGCCCTCGCCCACGATGATGAAGGACAGGATGGGCACCATGGGCAGTACGCACGGCGTGAAGGCCAGCCCCAGGCCCAGCAGCATGAACAGCGGCACGATGACGAGCAGCTTGCCGCCCTTGAGGGCTGCTTCCACGCTGCCCGGCTCGGCCGGCGCGGGGACGGCAGCCGGAACGGCGGCGGGCGCCGCCAGCACCGTCGTTTCCGGCGTGGGCACGGCATTGACGGTGACGCCGGGCGAGACGGGGGCCGATGGGCCGGCGGCGGGCGTCGACGCCAGGCTGGCCGGCGGGACAGGCGACGGCCTGGTCGCCGGCTCAGTTGCCGCACTATTCGCCGGATGCGCCGGGGAGATGGGCGACTGGGCGGCCGGAGCCGACTGCCCCATCCCGCCCGCTGGCCCAGCCTGGCCCAGGGCCAGCGCCGCCAGACCGGGGCCGCCGCTGGCCGTCAGCGCGGCCTTGGCTTCCTGGGGCGCGTAGCACAGGCCCTTGTCGGAGCAGCCCTGGCCGGTGGAGATCAGCGTGAAGCTGCCGCCCGTCTCGACGGGAATGGTGATGGTGACGCTGCCGCGGTAGGTTTCCACGTTCTTCTTGAACGTGTCGTCGAAGTGCACCTTGCCCGGCGGGATTTTTGGCGCGCCCAGCATGGCGCCCTGGGCCGCGAACTTGAAACGCTCGCGGTACATGTAGTAACCGTTGGCGATCTGGTAGGTGACGGCCACGGTATGACTGTCGGCCATGCGGGCCGAGAAGCGGAAGGCGGCGTCCGGCTCCAGATAGTCTTCGTCGGCGCGGGCCGGACGGCCGGCGGCCAGGGCCAGCAGCGCGGCCAGCAACAGCAGCGACGGCAGCAGGGCCCGCCCCAGGGCCGGCAGCGCGTAACGGCGCCCGGACGGGAAGAAGAAGGCGGCAAGGGGAAAGGCGGCAAGTCGGCGCATAAGTTTCGGATGACGGCAGTTTTAGCTCAACGGGCAATAGTACACCTGCCCGTGTGGCAACGCCTGAGGGCGGGCTTAAAGCTTGCGTTCAGAATGCAAAAAAGCCAGGCGGAACCTGGCTTTTCTGGCGATACAACGACCGGTATTACTCGGCGGTTGGAGCGTCTTCCACAGCGGTGACTTCTGGACGGTCCAGCAGCTCGACGTAAGCCATTGGAGCGTTGTCGCCAACGCGGAAGCCCATTTTCAGGATACGCAGGTAGCCGCCGTTACGGGCAGCGTAGCGTGGGCCCAGTTCTGCGAACAGCTTCAGAACCATTTCGCGGTCGCGCAGGCGGGAGAATGCCAGACGCTTGTTGGCCAGGGTGTCGGTCTTACCCAGGGTCAGGATAGGCTCGACGACGCGGCGCAGTTCTTTTGCCTTAGGCAGCGTGGTTTTGATGGCTTCATGACGCAGCAGGGAAACGGTCATGTTGCGCAGCATAGCCAGGCGGTGGGACGAGGTACGGTTCAGCTTACGGAGGCCGTGACGGTGACGCATGGTACTTCCTTTCGATGGTGTTTAAATCCGAGTTCTTCGATCGCTGCCGCCAGGGCGGGAGCGCGGACCGGTTCTAGGGGGATAAACGCCCGGCGCAACATGCACCGGGCGGGTGCTGCAAATCAGTTGGTAACAGGGCAGAACATCGCTGCGCGATGTCCAGCGCTGCCACCCAATCCTGATCAGTTGGTAACAGGGCAGAACATCGCTACGCGATGTCCAGCACTGTCACCCAATTTGTTACTTTTCCAAACCGGCAGGTGGCCAGTTTTCCAGCTTCATGCCCAAGGTCAGGCCGCGCGATGCCAGCACTTCCTTGATTTCGTTCAGGGACTTGCGGCCCAGGTTCGGCGTCTTC
>JAZJZQ010000245.1:0-1085 GCA_040389625.1 Pseudomonadota bacterium
AGAAGGACGCCAGCGCCGCCGACAAGGCCGCCGCCAAGGCCAAGGCCGAAGCCATCCTGGCTGAAGTGCGCAAGAACCCTGCCGATTTCGCCAAGATCGCCAAGGCCAAGTCGGAAGATCCCGGTTCGGCCCCGCAAGGCGGCGACCTGGACGTGATCGAAAAGGGCACGATGACCAAGCCGGTGGAAGACGCCATCTACAAGCTCAAGCAGGGCGAGATCAGCGACGTGGTGGCATCGGAATTCGGCTACCACATCCTGACCGTGACCGCGCTCAAGCCGGCCACCGTCAAGCCGCTGGATGAAGTGAAGAACGACGTCGCCGCCGAACTGAAAAAGCAGAAAGCGGCCAAGAAGTATTCGGAAATGGCTGAAGCATTCACCAACACCGTGTACGAGCAGGCCGAAAGCCTGAAGCCGGTGGCCGACAAGCTGGGCCTGAAGATCGAAACGGCCGCCAACATCTCGCGCGTGCCGTCGCCGGCAGCCGGTACGGCGCCCTACAACAACGCCAAGTTCCTGGCCGCCCTGTTCACCAACGATTCGTTGCAGAACAAGCGCAACACGGAAGCGGTGGAAGTGGCGCCGAGCACCCTGATCGCCGGCCGCGTCGTCGAGTTCAAGCCGGCCGCCAAGCGTCCGCTGGCCGAAGTGGACGCCGCCATCCGCCAGCGCGTGACGATGGAAGAAGCGCTGAAACTGGCCAAGAAAACGGGCGACGAGAAACTGGCCGCCTTCAAGAAGTCGGGTGAAGCGACCGGTTTCGGCGCCGCCAAGCTGGTATCGCGTTCCAAGGCCGACGGCATCAACGGCCTGGCCATGGCCCAGGTGATGCGTGCCGACACCAGCAAGCTGCCGGCCTACGTCGGCGTGGAAGTGCCTGGCATGGGTTATGGCATCTACCGCATCGGCAAGGTGCAGCAGCCGGCAGAGCAGGACGAAGCGCGCCGCAAGGCCGAAGCCGACCAGATCGCCAACATCGTTGCCCAGCAAGAGATGTTCGACTACGTGGAAGCGCTGAAGCAGAAAGCCAAGGTCAAGATCGTCAAGCCGCTGGCCGTGGCCAGCAGCGAAGCGAAGACCGAC
>JAZJZQ010000245.1:1185-6010 GCA_040389625.1 Pseudomonadota bacterium
CGCAGGTAGGCCGGGTCGTAGTGCTCGGCCAGCAGTTCTTCGACCAGCAGTTCCATCTGGCCTGAGTTGGCCAGTTCATGCCAGCGCTTGATCTTCTCGTGGCCGTGCAGGCTCACCAGGCAGTCGAGCTGCGCGTTCAGCGTGGCCGGGTCCTGCGTGAAGTGGGCGTAGTCCTCCATCAGCAGCCGCACCCGGTTGGCGCGCGACAGCGTCAGCGAGATGCAGGGCGAGGCGCGCATGGTATCCATCAGCGCCGCCGGCACCCGCAGTTGGCCGACCTTCTTGCTTTCCGATTCGACGAACACGGGACGGGTGGGATCGAACTTGCGCAGGCGATCCCAGACCATCGTTTCAAACGCTTTCTGGGTGGGCTGCGGCTGGCTGGGCAGGTTGCCCAGCACGGAGCCGCGGTGGGCGGCCAGCTGTTCCAGATCGAGCACCTGCGCGCCGTCGGCGTCCAGCACTTCGAGCAGGCGGCTCTTGCCGCTGCCCGTGGTGCCGCAAATGACCCGGAACGACAGTGCCGGCGCCTGCTCCAGCGCGCCGTTGACGTAGTTGCGGAAGGCCTTGTAGCCGCCGTCCAGCTGCGCCACGGGCCAGCCTATCTTGGCCAGGATGTGGGCCAATGAGCCGCTGCGGTTGCCGCCGCGCCAGCAATAGACCAGCGGCTTCCAGTCGCGCGGCTTGTCGAGGAACTGCGCTTCGATGTGCTGCGCGATGTTGCGGGCGACCAGCGCCGCGCCGACCTTCTTGGCTTCGAAGGCGTTGACCTGCTTGTACATGGTGCCGACCTGGATGCGCTGCTCGTCGTCCAGCACCGGGCAGTTGATGGCGCCGGGCAGGTGGTCAAGCGCGAATTCGGACGGGCTGCGCACGTCGATGATGGTGTCAAACTGTTCCAGCCGCGGGAGTGCATCTTCAAAGCGCAGTATTTCAGGGTACTTCATCGTGTTTTGATAATTTTCTGTAGAGAGGGCCAGATATTGGCCAGGATGGTTGGATGGGCCTCGGCCGTCGGATGCAGGCGGTCTGCCTGGAACAGCTGGGGCTTGTCGGCCACGCCTTCAAGCATGAAGGGCACCAGCGGCGCCTGGATCTCCTTGCTCAGCGTGGCGTACATGGCGAAGAACTGGTCGGCGTACTGGCGACCGTAGTTGGGCGGCATGCGCATGCCCACCAGCAGCACGCGGGCGTTGGCCTGGCGCGCCGCGGCGGCCATGGCGCGCAGATTGTTTTCGGCGGCGGCCACCGGCAGCCCCCGCAAGCCATCGTTGGCACCCAGCTCGATCACCAGCACTTGCGGGTGATATTTTTCCAGCAGGGCCGGCAGCCGGGTGCGCCCGCCGCTCGTCGTCTCGCCGCTGACGCTGGCGTTGACGATGTCGGCGCCGATATTTTGTTCCTTGATCTTCTGCTCGGCCAGGGCCACCCAGCCGCTGCCCCGGCTCAGGCCATATTCGGCCGACAGGCTGTCGCCGAGCACGAGCACCGTTTTTGGTGCAGAATAGGCGCTCGCGGCGCCGCACAGCATGAGCAGGGCGGCGAACGCCAGCCGGTATGCCCTTGCAGTGTCACGACATTTTTCTAATAAATTCAGCATGCCCGATCTTCCAACGACGCCTTCCATTCAATTGACTCCCGCCGCCCATGCCGCAAATGCCGCCGCTGCGGGCGCTGCCGCCATCGAAGTGACGGGCCTGACCAAGCGGGTGGCGGACGCCGGCGGCGAGCTGACGATATTGCACCAGGTCGATTTTACCGTGCAAAGGGCGGAAACGCTCGCTATTGTAGGCGCTTCCGGCTCCGGCAAGTCCACTTTGCTGGGATTGCTGGCCGGTCTGGACAGCCCCAGCGGCGGCCGCGTGCTGCTCGACGGCGTCGATATCTACGCGCTCGACGAGGATGGCCGGGCTGCGCTGCGCAAGGAGAAGCTCGGTTTCGTGTTCCAGTCCTTCCAGCTGCTGCCGCACCTGACGGCGCTCGAGAACGTGATGCTGCCGCTGGAACTGCGCGGCGAAGCGGGCGCGCGCGACAAGGCCCTGGCCATGTTGCGGCGGGTGGGGCTGGGCGAACGGCTGCGCCATTATCCCAAGTACCTGTCCGGCGGCGAGCAGCAGCGCGTGGCGCTGGCGCGCGCCTTTGTCACGGAGCCGCCGTTGCTGCTGGCCGACGAGCCGACCGGCAGTCTCGATGCGGCCACCGGCGAAGCCGTGATCCAGCTGATGTTCGAACTCAATCGCGAACATGGTTCGACCCTGGTGCTGGTCACCCACGACGCCACCATCGCGGCCCGCTGCGGCCGCACCATCACCATCGCGGCCGGCCGCCTGGTGTGAGGCGGCCAACGCGTCTCAGCGCGCGTGCTGCTGCACCAGGCGGTTGATGGCGGCGCGGATGGCCGGCACCAGTTCGCCGGCCGTCAGGCCGATGGGACCCGTGCCGTCGGCCACCAGCACGTCGGCCGCCATGCCATGCAGCCAGACGCCGGCCAGCGCCGCCTCCCACTGCGGCCAGCCTTGCGCCAGCAGGCTGCCACACAGGCCGGCCAGCACGTCGCCCGTGCCGGCCGTGGCCAGGGCTGGATTGCCCGTCGTGTTGATGACGGCGTGACCACCGGGCACCGCGATCACGCTGCCCGATCCCTTCAATACCACCGTCACGTTCAGCAGCACCGCTAGCTTGCGGGCCGCCGCCACGCGGTCGGCCTGCACGGCGCCGACCGGGATGCCCAGCAGCCGCGCCGCCTCCAGCGGATGGGGCGTGACGATACTGGTGCCGCTGCGCTGCGCCATGGCCGCCTGCAGGGCGGGATCGGCGCCGATCAGGTTGAGCGCATCGGCGTCGGCCACCAGCGCGCTGCCGCTGGCCAGGGACCGCGTGAGCAGCTCCACCGCCTGCGGCGCCGTGCCCAGGCCGGGCCCCAGCACCAGCACGGCGCTATCGAGATCGAAGCCAGCCGCGGCGCGGCACATCAATTCCGGCTGGGCGCTGTCGTAGGCCGGCGCGTCGTCCGCGAATACGGCAAAGACGCGGCCCGCGCCCGCATGCAGGGCGGCGCGCGCCGCCAGGATGGGCGCGCCCGCCATGCCGCGCGCGCCGCCCACCACGGCCACGTTGCCGTAACTGCCTTTGTGGCTGTTCTGGCGCCGCGCGCGCAGATGGCGCGCAAAGAAATCCACCTCGTTCAGGTGCAGGCGGGCGGGCTTGAAACGGGCCGGGTCCAGGTCCAGCCGGGCCACGGTCACCTGGCCGGCGTAGTCGCGGCCGTCGCAGGTATGCAGGCCCGGCTTGTCGCCGATGAAGGTGATGGTGTGCGTGGCGCGCACGGCCACGCCGTCCGGCCCGACGATAGCGCCCGTGTCCGCATCGAGTCCGCTCGGCACATCGAGCGCCAGCACGGGGCAGGACAGGGCATTGACGGTGTCGACCAGGGTGCGCAGGGCGCCGCTCACGGGGCGCGCCAGGCCGATGCCGAACAGGCCGTCGATCACCAGGTTCCAGTCGGTGGCGGCCAGTGCGCTGGTGCCGATGTCGTTGAAACTGGCGTCGCTTTGCTGGGCGCGCTGCTGGGCCGCGGCCCGTTCCGCCGATTGCGCGCCGGCCGGCGGGAAGTGCAGCACGTCCACCTGGGCGCCCGAGTAGGTCAGGTTGGCGGCCGCCTCCAGTGCGTCGCCGCCATTGTTGCCAGGGCCGGCCAGCACCAGCACCTTGGCGTGGCTGGTGGAGAAGGGCAGCATGTCGAGCGCCGCGTTGGCCGCGACCTGGCCGGCGCGCTGCATCAGCGTACCTGGCGGCAGCGCCGCCGCCGCCTGCTGTTCGATGGCGCGGATCTCGGCGGTGGAATAGAGTGGGTTCATGGGCGTGCCTGGGCTAGTGGATGGAACGGCAGGTCCTGCCTGCGCGGCGCGTCGGTTCGGGCCGCCGATTGATGTTCGTACAATTTTAGCATCGAAATAATCTCGTCAAGCGTGTCGCGTGTATCGCAGGGCACACACTACAATATGCGCTTCTTGTATAGCAATGAGGTTGGCATGGATTGGCAATTCTGGATAGACCGCGGCGGCACGTTTACGGACATCGTGGCGCGCCAGCCGGACGGTCGGCTGCGTACCCACAAGCTGCTGTCGGAAAATCCGGAACAGTACCGCGACGCGGCCATCGCCGGCATTCGTCACCTGATGGGATTGGGGCCGCGCACAGCCATACCCGTGGCCCAGATCGAGGCCGTCAAGATGGGCACCACCGTGGCCACCAACGCGCTGCTCGAGCGAAAAGGCGAACCGACGGCGCTGGCCATCACGCGCGGCTTCCGCGACGCCCTGCGCATCGCCTACCAGAACCGGCCACGCTTGTTCGATCGTCACATCGTGCTGCCGGAACTGCTCTACGGCCACGTGATCGAGATCGACGAACGCATGGGCGCGCACGGCGACGTCGTCACGCCGCTCGATGCCGAGGGCGCGCGCGCCGGCCTGCAGGCGGCCTACGACCAGGGCTTGCGGGCGCTGGCCATCGTCTTCATGCATGGTTACCGTTACCATGAGCACGAACAGCGCGTGGCGCAGCTGGCGCGCGAGATCGGCTTTACCCAGGTATCCGTTTCGCACCAGGTCAGTCCCTTGATGAAACTGGTGGCGCGCGGCGACACCACGGTGGTCGATGCCTACCTGTCGCCCATCCTGCGCCGTTACGTGGACCAGGTGGCCGCCGACATGCCCGGCGTGAACCTGCAGTTCATGCAGTCGAACGGCGGGCTGGCGGATGCGCGCGCCTTCCAGGGCAAGGACAGCATCCTCAGCGGCCCGGCCGGCGGCATCGTCGGCAT
>JAZJZQ010000246.1:0-3288 GCA_040389625.1 Pseudomonadota bacterium
CTGCTCTTCTGCATGCAAACTCCCTTTCGTCAGCGTTCATTCGTCAGCGGCTGGCACCGGCGGCAGCCAGCGGGCAAGTTTGCCAGAAATCGGCGCACGGCGATAGCTGGCGCCAACGGCTGCCCAGCCGGGGCCGGGGCCGCGGCAACGGCCAGCGGCGGCATCGGCCGGCGGCGGGGGCAATAGCAGCCCCAAACCGGCCGCAGCGGCCGCAGCGGCCCACCGGCGCACCAGCCGCGCCGGCCGTGCAAAAGTGAGCGCAAGGGCTACCGCATCTGCTACAGTAAGCAGACGACAGACTCGCCTCCATCCCACAAGCCGCCATGCTTACCTGCCCCATGCCCGACGACGAAGCGCAACGCCTGGCCGCGCTGCGCGCATTGCTGATACTGGACACGC
The DNA here is from genome assembly GCA_040389625.1 of Pseudomonadota bacterium. GTDB lineage: Bacteria > Pseudomonadota > Gammaproteobacteria > Burkholderiales > Burkholderiaceae_D > Rugamonas. The sequence continues at coordinate 400 of JAZJZQ010000246.1, forward strand.
CGCCCGAGGAACGTTTCGACAAGGTGGTCGCCTTCGCCCAGGCGGAGTTCGACGTGCCGGTGGCGCTGATCTCGCTGGTCGACAGCGAACGCCAATGGTTCAAGGCCAACGCCGGCCTGCCGGTCTGCCAGACGGCACGCGACATCTCGTTCTGCGGCCACGCCATCCTGCAGTCCGACATCATGGTGGTGCCCGACGCACTGGCCGATCCCCGTTTCGCCGACAATCCACTGGTCACGGGCGAGGAAAAGGTGCGTTTCTATGCCGGCGCGCCGCTGATCGCGCCGTCCGGCCATGCGCTGGGCACCCTGTGCTTGATCGACCACCGCCCGCGCCAGCTGGACGCCGTCGAGCTGACCATCCTCGCCACCCTGCGCGACCTGGTGGTGCAGGAACTGTTTCGGCCGGCCGAGGCGCCCCATGTCTGAACGCACCGCGCGAACCCTGCTGCTGGTGGAACCGGAAACACTGCTGCGCCGCACCGTGTCGCTGACGGCGCGCACGCTGGGCCTGGGCGAGGTGCACGAAGCGGCCAGCCTGGCCGAAGCGCGCCGCCTGCTGCGCGACCAGGTATTTGACGGCGCCATGATCGCCATCGACTGCGAAGCGTGCGCCGGCACGCCCTACGACCTCGGCCTGCTGGATTTGGTCCGGCATGGCAAGTCCGCCAGCGCGCCCGGCATCCCGATCGCCGTGCTGGCCGACAGCGCCACGACGCCCATGCTGCACGCGCTGCGCGAGCGCGACGTGCGGCGCGTGATCCTCAAGCCGTTCCGCGCCCGGGTGCTGCTGGACGCGTTTGCGGAATTCGGTGCGGCCGCGGCCAGTGATATTTGATCGAACGATCGACTAACTGCACCCTGGCGCGGTCGCTACGGATACGTTCGACTACTTACGCCGACAGTTTTGAGTTCGCTACTAACATGGCGTTTGACGCGGTATCCTCGCCAGCACTAGCAGGGCATACCGAATTGATATAACCTATTGATAACGTTACATTGAATGTGTGACGGACCGAAGCGCCATGATCTTTTCCGGTGTGGCGCCGGGCGTGGCGCTTGGGTGCTAGTGGCAATTCACGTCGCGCAGTCTTGGCAACGCTTGTCCCTATGGCTGTGTAACGCACGAGCGGCCTGCCGCTTGGAAAACGGTTAGGTCGCAAAAGAAGATGACACACGACAACAACATTTCAATCGGTTCCGTCGGTGCTGGGAACACGATCAATATTGCCCAACATCAGGCTCCGAGTGCTCCGCATATTGAGTATGCGGTGGGGCCCGATTCAGTCGAGCACGTGTCGCGCGGAGACGCTATCAAAAGTGCGCTCACCTTCTATGGCTCACTCTTGCTCCCCGTCTTGGCGATCACCGCGGATGGGCTTGGGGTTTTGTCGTTCCTCGGCTTACAGACAAGGTGGGTCTTAGCGGTACTGTTGCCAATAGCTATCGTCGGAGCGAGGCTGACAAGTACAAGGCGCAAGTTGGCCACAACCACCTTCGTGCCAAACGAAGCCCAATTCATTGACGGCAAATGGGCCGAGAAAGAGGATGATGGTAGTTACCTGCTCTACCGCAAGACCGCGCCTTGCATATACCCAAAGTGTTCTGGCACAGTGTTTATCCAACCTGCTCCCCCTCGCGAGCACCCAAATCACACACTAGTCGGCGTTTGTGATGTAGGTGCGCGTCGGCATACTTATACCGTGGACTTCAATGGTATAGGCTTCCCCGAACAGTTCGACTGGAAGCCAATTGAAGAGTCCAACAAGTAGCTAGCGTAGTGCGATTTCCATCGGATGGACATCCATCAGAAGACTTTGCTAGCATCCGCCCCCTTTTTGTCAACGGTTAAATGTCGCAAAACCACCAGAATTTACATATGCCCAAAAAAACAATTCATCCAAAGATCAAAGAATCTCTCGGCTACAAACCAGACAGCAAAGACAACGAAGTTCTCAAGGACTGGGAGCGTCGCACCGAAAGCATCTGCAAGCCCTGTTGGGAAATCAAGTATTGCCCCTACGGACCACTGGTTGAAGACTTCCCGTTATTACCTGTCACGCTCGACTCGGCTTTAGAGCATCATGAGTACTTAAAAAAGTGCCTTACCGACAATATCCTGGGCGATGGTAGGCCGCTAGATGAAAATCGCCGAGCATTTTTCAATCAAAACATCGCAAATTTCAATCCGGACGACCACCCGCGCGAGATACCGCAGATTCTCAAGGACGCAGCTTGTCGGGTATTCGGGCATGTCTGTCCCGTGTTCTTTGTTTCTGAGCCTTTGACAGAAACAAAGAAACGGAGAGTACATAGCCGCTACATCCCTCACGAGGCAATGCTTAAGGTTGTCCGACGCGACGGGCAAGTTTGCCAGATATGTCACCAACCAGTTCCAGACGATCAGGTCGAATTTGACCACATCATCCCGTTCTCGAAGGGCGGCCCAACCACAGCGGACAACTTACGATTGGTACACGAAGAGTGCAACGGAGAGAAGAGTGATTTACTCGACGAAATTCTTCACCCTAACCCGATCGAACACTTGGCGGAATTACGTACCAAACAAACGCCACGCAAGAAGTCTGGGAAAACAAAACGATAGCCAATAGCCTTTCGATCGAATACCCGGCAGGCCGCGCCTGCGGCCGCCCTCCGCGCTACGGTAGCAGTCTTCGATAATCCTGGACTGCGACACGTTTCACATTGTTTGGAAGACGGCGACTTACCTTATTCGCCTAAGCGCGTGGCGAAATTTGTCAGCAAATTACTGCTCGCTTTTCTAGGTCGAATGATCTGTTCGCAGCTTTACTTGCAGCGGCGTTTTTGCGCCTCACTGGAACGCCACCTCCGTAAAGCTGCGCAGCTTGCGGCTGTGCAGCTTGTCCAC
>JAZJZQ010000247.1:0-3848 GCA_040389625.1 Pseudomonadota bacterium
CCCTTGAGCGGTGCGCCCGCCTCATGGGTGCGCAGCGAAATGCCGGACGACGCGGGCAGGAACTTGCGGTGCGCCAGGTGATCGTACAGGAACAGGCCGGCCCGTATCATCCACGCCGGACGCTGGCTGGCGTCGTGCGGCATGACGAAGCGCAGCGGGCGCATGATGTGCGGCGCGGCGCGCAGCAGCACTTCGCGCTCCTGCAGGGCTTTGCGCACCAGCTTGAATTCGTAGTATTCGAGATAGCGCAGGCCACCGTGAATCAGCTTGGTGCTGGCCGACGAGGTGTGCTGCGCCAGGTCGTGCTGTTCGCACAGGATCACGCTCAGGCCGCGGCCGATGGCGTCACGGGCGATGCCGGCGCCGTTGATGCCGCCGCCCACGATCAGCAGATCGCAGGTGCGCGTGGTCATCGGGGAAAGGGACGCTGCCATCATCATGGCCGGCAGGCCGGATGGCGGTGGCAGTGTGCAGGGCAGGGCGGCAGTTGTTGGTATCGGTTCATTTGCTCGTTCCTCGTCTGGGGCGCGATGGTTTTCAGCCATCGTTTCCACGCTTTCGCTTGATCTGCGACAAGATTATGATATTTTCGTTAGCAACGGTGCATTGCTTGAATATTCATTGTACGCAAAGACGAAAAAACTACAACAACTTTTTGTTTATTTTTGTTCGTTCTGGTTCATATGAACATATCCACCTTCAAGCGCTCCTGTGTGGGTAGTTTGCCTGGACACGTCGACTGACATGGCTCCAGCCAGGAGCCGTTGCGGACAGAGGTTGATCGGCGACAGTTACAACAGTGGACTGGGACGAAAAATTTTTGGTCCCGATGTTCGCAAGCCGGTTATCATGGCGTTGTAATGAAAAATTCTGTTCATTTTTGTTCATTAGAAAAACCATGACGCCACGCCACCGCCGATTACTGGACCACATCCGCGCCCACGGAGACACCTCCGTCGAGGAGCTCGCCAGGCTGCTGGAAGTCACCACGCAGACCATCCGCCGCGATATCCGCGAGCTGGAGGATGCCCGGCTGCTGGCGCGCTACCACGGCGGGGTGGGCATTCCATCGACGGTGGAGAACATCGATTACGACCGGCGCCGGGTGATGGATACCGACGCCAAGCGACGCATCGGCCAGCTGGCGGCGGCGCAGGTGGAGCCGGGCCGTTCGCTGATCATCAACATCGGCACCACCACCGAGGAAGTGGCCAAGGCCCTGCAGCAGCACAAGGGCATACGGGTGGTGACCAACAACCTGAACGTGGCGTCCATCCTGTCGGCCAGCGGCGAGGTGGAAGTGATCGTGGCCGGCGGCCTGGTGCGCAAGCGCGACCGCGGCATCGTGGGCGAGGCCACCATCGACTTCATGCGCCAGTTCAAGGTCGATATCGGCATCATCGGCGTGTCCGGCATCGAGAACGACGGCACGCTGCTGGACTACGACTACCGCGAGGTGCGCGTGACCCAGGCCATCATCGAGCAGTCGCGCGAAGTGTGGCTGGTGGCCGACCGCAGCAAATTCGGCCGCCATGCCCTCGTCAGGCTGGGCAATATTGCGCAGATCGATAAATTTTTCACCGACCTGCCGGTGCCGCCGGAGGCCGCCGACGCCTTCGAGCGCGCCGGGGTGGAAGTGCTGGTGGCCGGCGTGGATTGAGGGGGACGGGCGGCTACGGCCTTGTTTAACTCAGGGCTTTCTTGTCGAGCGCCTTGTTGAGTTCGGTCTTCAAACTGCGCAGATTCTGGTTCGTGACCGCGTAGCTGGCGAGCATCTGGCACATCGAGTAATACAGATTGCGGGCGGTGATGGTGCCCATCTGCATGTCGCTCATGGTGCGCATCATATCGGGACCGTTCATGAAGATGAGCCCAGTGTTGGAGGAAGCCTGGGCATCGCGAATGGCGGCATAGGCGCTGGAGTAGCGTTGCAAGGTGGCGGCGTCGAGCCAGCTGGCCGACTGGTTGGCCACGGCCACGTCCCAGGCGTCGCGGCTCAGGGTGGCCGTGTGCAGGTTGATGCTGAAGTCGTCCTTGCTCTGCGCATGGAAATGCTGCATGGCCACCTGATCCGGCACCTTGGCCTGCAGATCTTTCAGCAGGGCCTCGGACAGCATATTCAACTGTTTGCTTTGCTCTAAATTATGCTTACCCACCTTTTCTATTTCCGCCAGATTGGCGCGGAGTTCGCTTTCCATGCGCCCGGCCGCCAGTTCCGCCTCATGCTTGTGGTGCCAGGACTGCACCCCATGCTCGAGCGCCAGCGCGGTGCCGATGCTGACCACGATCATGGCGTATTCGCCGGCAAATTCTTTAAAGGAAGAAAATTTCGATTTCGGGACCTCGACGTGCATGGGCTTTCCTGTGCGGACAATAGTGCGGTAATTTTAACAACAATTTCCATTGACGTAACATTGTTTGATTGTACAAATGCTGTATTAATGAACAAATTGCACGTATGGCAGCAGAAGTTTCGGCCGGGGCGGCGCCAGCCCATCTCACCAGGCTGGCGTAAGTCTTTGTTTTACTTGCCTAATGGCTAGGCAGGAGGGTGGTGTTGTATAATGTCGCCTTTCCGCCTCACGGCACGATCTTTAGAGCAGAGTAGAAATCCAAGATGCTAAGCACAGCAAACATCACCATGCAGTTCGGCGCCAAGCCGTTGTTTGAAAACATCTCCGTCAAGTTCGGCGATGGCAACCGCTACGGCCTGATCGGCGCCAACGGTTGCGGCAAGTCCACGTTCATGAAGATCCTGGGCGGCGACCTGGAGCCGTCGGCCGGCAACGTGATGCTGGATGTGAACGAGCGCCTCGGTAAGCTGCGCCAGGATCAGTTTGCCTACGAAGAAATGCGCGTGCTGGACGTGGTCATGATGGGCCACACGGAAATGTGGGCTGCCATGCAGGCGCGCGACGCCATCTACGCCAATCCGGAAGCGACCGACGACGACTACATGCACGCGGCCGAACTGGAAGGCAAAGTGGCCGAGTATGACGGCTACACGGCCGAATCGCGCGCCGGCGAACTGCTGCTGGGCGCCGGTGTGGCCATCGACCTGCACCAGGGCCCGATGAGCAACGTCTCGCCCGGCTGGAAGCTGCGCGTGCTGCTGGCCCAGGCCCTGTTCTCGAACCCGGACATCCTGCTGCTGGACGAACCGACCAACAACCTGGACATCAACACCATCCGCTGGCTGGAAGATGTGCTCAACGAGCGCAACTCCACCATGATCATCATTTCCCACGATCGTCACTTCCTGAACCAGGTCTGCACCCACGTGGCCGACATGGACTACGGCACGCTGAAGATCTACCCTGGCAACTACGACGACTACATGTTCGCCTCGACCCAGGCCCGTAACCAGCAGCTGGCCAACAACGCCAAGGCCAAGGAAAAAGTGGCCGAGCTGCAGGACTTCGTGCGCCGCTTCGCCGCCAACAAGTCCAAGGCCCGCCAGGCCACCTCGCGCGCCAAGCAGATCGAGAAGATCAAGGTCGACGACATCAAGCCATCGTCGCGCGCTTACCCCTTCGTGCGTTTCGAAGGCGAGAAGAAGCTGCACCGCCTGGCCGTGGAAGTGGAAGGCATCTCCAAGAAATACGACCGCCAGCTGTTCAAGAACTTCAGCATCATGGTCGAAGCGGGCGAACGCATCGCCATCATCGGCGCCAACGGCGCCGGCAAGACCACCATGCTGCGCTGCATCGCCGGCGAAATTGCCCACCTCGCGCCGGACACGGGCCGCGTCAAGTGGGCCGAGAACGCCAACGTGGGCTACATGCCGCAGGACCCGACCGAGGAATTCGCCACCGACACCGTGCTGACCGACTGGATGGGCCAGTGGA
>JAZJZQ010000248.1:0-1876 GCA_040389625.1 Pseudomonadota bacterium
GGGTCAAGACCCAGTTCGCCAGCCGCATCACGGCGCTGGCCTGCCAGTACTGGGAAGCGCCGACGGAAGTGCAGTTCGTGCTCGATCCGCGCCTGTCCGCGCCCAAGAAGGCGGCCACGGTGGCGCCGGTGCCGGACGCCAATGGCGGTGTCCCCAGCGGCAACGCCCGCATGGCCGACCCGGTGCCCAGCGTGCCCGAGCTGCCGGCCAGCGCCGCGCCGCGCCGCGAGCAAAGCCGCATCAACACCGACCTGACCTTCGACAGCTTCGTGACCGGTAAGGCCAACCAGCTGGCGCGTGCCGCCGCTATCCAGGTGGCCAACAATCCGGGCGTGTCGTACAACCCGCTGTTCTTCTACGGCGGCGTGGGCCTCGGCAAGACCCACCTGATCCACGCCATCGGCAACCAGGTGATGGCCGACCAGCCGGGCGCCAAGATCCGCTACATCCACGCCGAGCAGTACGTGCGCGACGTGGTGACGGCTTACCAGCGCAAGGGCTTCGACGACTTCAAGCATTACTACCACTCGCTCGACATGCTGCTGATCGACGATATCCAGTTCTTCGGCGGGAAGAGCCGCACGCAGGAAGAGTTCTTCTATGCGTTCGAGGCCCTGATCGCGGCGAAAAAACAGATCATCATCACCAGCGACACCTATCCGAAAGAGATCACGGGCATGGACGACCGCCTGATCTCGCGCTTCGACTCCGGCCTGACGGTGGCCATCGAACCGCCGGAACTGGAAATGCGGGTCGCCATCCTGCTGAAAAAAGCCAAGCAGGAAGGCGTGACCTTCTCGGACGACGTGGCCTTCTTCGTGGCCAAGCACCTGCGCTCGAACGTGCGCGAGCTGGAAGGCGCGCTGCGCAAGATCCTTGCGTACTCACGTTTCCACGGCAAGGACATCACGATCGACATCGTCAAGGAAGCGCTGAAGGATTTGCTGTCGGTGCAGAACCGCCAGATCTCGGTGGAGAACATCCAGAAGACGGTGGCCGACTTCTTCAACATCAAGGTGGCGGACATGTACTCCAAGCGCCGGCCGGCCAACATCGCGCGGCCGCGCCAGATCGCCATGTACCTGGCCAAGGAACTGACGCAAAAGAGTTTGCCCGAGATCGGCGAGCTGTTCGGCGGACGCGACCACACCACCGTGCTGCATGCGGTACGCAAGATCGCGCTGGACCGCACCAAGAACCCGGAATGCAATCACGAACTGCACGTGTTAGAGCAGACGCTGAAGGGCTAAACGCGCCCAACGGCAGGGGCTGGCCTGGATGCCGGTTTGCCTTTATGATTTGGCAAATCGCCCGGGCGGCCTGACAGGAAGCCCACCAGGCATCCGTTGTTAAAAGAGTATCGTTAAAACTTACTATTGAGGATAAATATGCAATTGGTCAAAACCACCCGAGATACCCTTCTCCGGCCACTGCAGATCGTGAGCGGTATTGTCGAGCGTCGGCACACTATGCCGATTCTGGCCAATATCCTCATCCGCAAAGAAGGCGAAAGCGTATCGTTCCTGTCGACCGACACTGAAGTGCAGATCACGACCCACGCCGACATCGGTTCCGGCGCCGACGTGACGGGCACCACCGTGGCGGCCCGCAAGCTGCTCGACATCCTGCGCGCCCTGCCCGAAGCGGGCGACGTGACCATGACGCTGGTGAACAAGCGCCTGACGGTCCAAACCGGCAAGTCGCGCTTCGCGCTGCAAACCCTGGCCGCCGAGGAATTCCCCACCGTGCAGCAGGCCGAGAGCTACAACGCCACCGTCACCCTGCCGCAAAAGACGCTCAAGCACCTGTTCAACATGGTGCACTTCTCCATGGCCCAGCAGGACATCCGCTACTACCTGAACGGCCTGCTGCTGGT
>JAZJZQ010000249.1:0-2538 GCA_040389625.1 Pseudomonadota bacterium
CATCATGCCGCCGGGGACGGTGACGTAGCCGCCCATGCCCAGCACCACGTCCGGCCGGCGCTTGCCGATGTAGCCGAAGCAGGCGGCAAAGCCGGCCAGCATCTTGAAGGCGCCCGCCACCGTGTGCCTGAGGCCCTTGCCGCGCATGCCGCTAAAGTCGATGGCGTCCATCTCGATGCCGTGCTTGTGCACGATATCCTGTTCCATGCCGTGGGCCGTGCCCAGCCAGCTTACTTCCCAGCCGCGCGCGCGCATGGTCTGCGCGATCGCCAGGCCGGGGAAAATGTGGCCGCCGGTACCGGCCGCCATGATCATCAGTCGTTTCATAATCTGCCACCACGCATCAGGACCCGGTTCTCGTAGTCGATCCGGAGCAGGATCGCGAGCCCGACGCAGTTAATCACCACACCCGTGCCGCCATAGCTCATCAGCGGCAGGGTCAAACCCTTGGTCGGCAGCAGGCCAAGGTTGACACCCATATTGATAAACGTCTGCACCCCGATCCAGATGCCGATGCCCTTGGCCGTGAGGCCGGCAAAGGTCTGGTCGATGGCGATGGCCTGGCGGCCGATGTCGAACGAGCGCTTGACGATCCAGTAGAACAGCGCGATCACCACCAGCACGCCGGCCAGCCCCAGTTCCTCGCCGATCACGGCCAGCAGGAAGTCGGTATGCGCCTCGGGCAGGTAGTGCAACTTTTCCACGCTGCCGCCCAGGCCCACGCCAAAGATCTCGCCGCGGCCGAAGGCGATCAGCGAGTGCGTCAGCTGGTAGGCCTTGTTGAGCGCATTGTCTTCCTGCCACGGATTGAGGTAGGCGAAATAGCGCTCGCGGCGGAACTTGGACAGCGCGATGATGGAGATGAAGATCGTCACCAGCACGGCGCCGATGCCGCCGAACCAGATGGCGTTGATCCCGCCCAGGAACAGGATGCCCATGGCGATGCAGACGATCACGCCGAAGGCGCCCAGGTCCGGCTCCAGCAGCAGCAACAGGCCGACAAAGCCGACCGCCGCCGCCATCGGCATGAAGCCCTTGGTCAGCTTGTGCATGTATTCCTGCTTGCGCACCGTGTAGTCGGCCGCGTACAGCACGGCAACCACCTTCATCAGCTCAGACGGCTGCAGGTTGACCACCTTGAGCGAGAGCCAGCGGCGACCGCCGTTGACCACCACGCCCAGGCCGGGAATGAGCACCAGCACCAGCAGCACCAGGGTGCCGATGAACAGGTAGGGCGCGGCCTTCTGCAGGTCGGCGACGCGGATGCGGAACACGAACAGGCCCACCACCAGCGAGACGGCGATGAACAGCATCTGGCGCGTGAGGAAGTAGGTGTTCTGCCAGCGCACGTAGTTGGCGAACTTGGGCGAATCGGGCAGCGAGATCGAGGCCGAGTACACCATCACCATCCCCAGCAGCATCAGCAGCAGGGTGACCCAGACCAGGGGCTGGTCGTATTCCATCATCTTCGACTGCCGCGCGCGACTGTCCATCGGCGTGCGCGCCGACGATCCAGTAAAGCGGAATGGCAGCTGGAAGGCCATCAGATCTCCTGTCCCGCATCGAGGGCGATGTCGCGCACGGCGTCGACAAACACCTGCGCGCGGTGCGCGTAGTTCTTGAACATGTCCAGGCTGGCGCAGGCGGGCGAGAGCAGCACGGCGTCGCCGGCCACGGCCAGTTCGCTGGCGCGCTTGACGGCCTGCGGCAGGTCGGCGCAGTCTTCCAGCAGCACGCCGGCAGGTTCGAGCGCTGCGCGCAATGCCGGCGCGTCGCGCCCGATCAGCAGCACGGCGCGCACGTAGCGCGACACCGGCTCGGCCAGCGGCGCGAAGTCCTGGCCCTTGCCGTCGCCGCCGGCGATCAGCACCAGGCGCTGGTGCTCGCCCGTGAAGCTCTTGCCCAGGCCGACCAGCGCGGCCACGGTGGCGCCCACGTTGGTGCCCTTGCTGTCGTCGTAGTATTCGACTTCGTTAATGGCCGACACCAGTTCCACCCGGTGCGGCTGGCCGCGATATTCGCGCAGGCCGTGCAGCAGCGGCGCGAACGGCAGGCCGATGGCGCGGCACAGGGCCAGCGCGGCCAGCGCGTTGGCGGCGTTGTGCTGGCCGCGCACCTGCAGCGCGTCGGCCGGCATCAGGTTCTTGAGCACGCATTCGACCGGCTCGGGGGCCGGGTCGTTCTTGCGGCGCTTCTTGCGTTCCACTTCCTCGCCCGGCACGGCCGTGGCCAGCCAGAAGATGCCGCGCTCGTTGTGCAGGCCGAAGCAATCGGCGTGCTGCGGCGTGTCGGTGCCGAAGGTGATGTTCTCGCCCGTGGGGTCCTGCATGCGCATGACGGCCGCGTCGTCGCGGTTGAGCACGCGCACGGTGTCGGTGCCGAAGATGCGCTGCTTGTCGGCGGCGTAGGCGGCCATGTCGCCGTGCCAGTCCAGGTGGTCCTGGGTCACATTGAGCACGGTGGCGGCGTCGGCCTGCAGGCTGTAGGTGGTGTGCAGCTGGAAGCTTGATAACTCAAGCACCCAGACCTGCGGCAGCG
>JAZJZQ010000250.1:0-3423 GCA_040389625.1 Pseudomonadota bacterium
TCGGCCCGCAGCATCGGCGTCTTGGCCACGTAGCCCTGGCCGCCCGTGGTGGCCGAGGTGTTGCCGAACTTGTTGCGCCAGTACTGGTATTCGATGCCGACCTTGAACACGTTCTTGGCGTGGCCCATGGCGGCGCCTGCGTCCAGCATCAGCTGCATGTCGATGTTGGTTTCAGCGCCGGTGTCGTTGCCCACTTCGTCCTTGCCCTTGGCCGCGATGAAGTTGGCAAAGCCTTCGAACGACACCAGCGAGGCGACCGGAATGGCCCAGTCGGCCGTCAGCATCGCATGGGTCTTGTAGGTATAGCGGCCCGTGACGGTGGAGATCGGCGGGAAGGCGCCGCTCGGGGCGTTGCTTTCGTTGAGCAGCAGCAGGCTGGTGTTCAGGTGGCCCGGCACGTCCCACATCAGCGTGGGGCCCAGCACCAGCATGCGCTTGCGCGAGTTGTAGCCGACGTCGTTCTTGGTGTTGACGTCGAAACCGGCCGTCAGGCCCACGCTGTTGACGGGGCCGAACTTCATGCTGGTGCCGCTCACCTTGGCCAGGTCCAGCGTGTGACGGTACAGCACGTAGGCTTCCTGCGCGCCCGAAGTCTGGGTCAGCGAGGCCGGGTCGTTCTTGTCCGACACCAGGAAGTCGACGTTGAAGAAGTTGGTGCCGTAGGCGTAGCCGCTGACGCTGGTCAGGGCGAAGATGTTCTTCTTGATGTCGTTCGGATTGAACGGCTCGCGGTAGTCGTTGCCGGTGCGCCAGCTGATGGAGGTGTCGCTCCAGTTGGCGGCGTGGGCGACGGTGCCGGCCAGGCACAGGCAGGCGATGGAAATAATCTGTGGCAGCTGTCTCATTGTAGTTTTAATCATGTCGATACCAAAGTGATGGATGCGGTTCGCCCCGCCGGCGCCATCGCTGGCGCCGGCACGGCTGTACCGCAGGGGGGAAGTAAGAACGCCGCCTCAGCCTGCGCCGAGGTAGACGAACTTGAAGGTGAACACGCAGGCAATCGCCCAGATCACAGGGCGCACTTCGCGCACACGGCCGGTCAACAGCTTCAGCACCGCGTAGGAGATGAAGCCGAAAGCCACGCCCAGGGCGATCGAGTACGTGAACGGCATGGTCAGCGCCGCGATGGCGGCGGGCACGCTTTCGGTGGTGTCGCTCCAGTCGATGTCGACCAGTTCGCGCAGCATCAGGCAAGCCACGTACAGCAGGGCCGGTGCGGTGGCGTAAGCCGGCACCACGCCCGCCAGTGGCGAGATGAACAGGGCCGCCAGGAACAGCACGGCGACGGCGACGGCCGTCAGGCCGGTACGGCCACCGGCTTGCACGCCGGCCGCGCTTTCGATGTAGGCGGTGGTGCTCGAGGTGCCGAGCATGGAACCGGCTACGATGGCGCAGCTGTCGGCCAGCAGGGCCTTGTTCAGGCGTTCCATCTTGCCGTTGACCAGCAGGCCGGCGCGGTTGGCCACGCCCATCAGGGTGCCGGTGGCGTCAAACAGTTCAACCAGGAAGAACACCAGCACCACGTTCAGCAGGCCCACGGAGACGGCGCCCATGATGTCCAGCTTGAACAAGGTCGGTGCCAGCGTCGGCGGCGCCGACACGATGCCGTTGAACTGGTTGCCGCCAAAGAAGAAGCTCAGCACCGTCACGGCCAGGATACCAATCAGGATGGCGCCCTTCACTTGCAGCTTGTCCAGCGCCACGATCAGGAAGAAGCCGAAAATGGCCAGGATCACGGGTGCCGAATGCAGGTTGCCCACGCCCACCAGGGTGGCGGGATTGGCGACCACGATGCCGGCGCTCTTCAGCGAGATCAGGCCCAGGAACAGGCCGATGCCGACCGTGATGGCGGTGCGTATCGAGTGCGGTATGCCATTGACGATCATTTCGCGCAGCTTGAAGATACTGACCAGCAGGAACAGGCAGCCCGAGATGAACACGGCGCCCAGCGCCATCTGCCACGGCATGCCCATGCCCTTGACGACGACATAGGCAAAGTAAGCGTTCAGCCCCATGCCCGGTGCCAATGCAATCGGATAGTTTGCATACAGCCCCATGACCAGGCAGCCCAATGCGGCCGCGACACAGGTGGCAACAAAGACGGCGCCTTTCGGCATGCCGGCATCGCCCAGGATGGAAGGATTGACGAAGATGATATACGCCATGGTCAGGAAAGTGGTCAGGCCGGCCACCAGTTCGGTGCGGACGTCCGTCCCGTTTTCCTTCAGTTTGAAGAATTTCTCGAGTAACAACATTTTTGTCTCCATGTTCTGTTTTAGTACTGCTGTAGCCATGCGCTGATTAAACAAGGGAACAACCAGCGCTGACTTGATGTGACCTTAGCCCACCTGCCGCCGCACAACGTGCGGATGACGGCATACTTGCTATCTGCTATTTCCCATAACAGCTGGGGCGCGCCGCATGGTGTGCGGCGCATGCCCCTTACTGCCCTCCTCTAATTTTGTAACCAGCCGGTTTATACGAATTGTCCAATCTGTGCTTCCACGGCCTTGCGTACCGAGCCCGTGGTGATGAAGGAGCGCGCCATGGTGATGTCGTCGTGGAACCAACGGTCACCATCGAGGCAGGCCGGAATCTGGCTGCGCACGGACGCGTAGGCGGCGGCCGTGCCCTTGCCCAGCACGAAACCGGGCAGCAAGTCTTCCGTCATGGTGAGCGCCTGGGCCGCCAATAACATTTCCACGCCGACGATGTATTGTGTATTTTCCACAACGGTAGCCGCCTTGCGGGCGCACCAGGTCGAGTTCGACACGTGGTCTTCGCTGTTGCCCTTGGCCGGGATCGAGTCCACGCTGCCGGGCATGCACAGGGTGCGGTTCTCCATGACCAGCGAGCTCAGCGAGCATTGCACGACGGGATAGCCCGTGTTCACGCCCCGTACGCCCGACATCAGGTTGCGCGGCAAGCCCCAGGACAGCGTCGGGTCGATCAGGCGCGCCACGCGGCGCTCGACGATGCTGCCCAGGTCGGCCACGGCCATGGCCAGCAAGTCCATGGCCTGCGCCAGGTACTGGCCGTGGAAGTTACCGCCCGAGATGATCTCGAAGCCGCCTTCGTCCTTGCTGAAGATCAGCGGATTGTCGGTGGCCGAATTGACTTCCTTGTCGATGATGGTGTCGATGTAGTCGAGCGCATCGAACACGGGGCCGTAGACTTGCGGCGCGCAGCGCAGCGAGTACACGTCCTGGATGCGGGCCGTGTAGGGAATGTCGGTGCGGCGCAGCTCTTCGGGGAACTGCACGGCGCGCGCCTCGTGGGTGGTGCGGGTCGAGCCTTCCAGCAGGTGGCGCATGATGGCCGCCGTCTTGATCTGGCCGGCGTGCGGACGGGCCGTATGGATGCGGGGGTCGAAGGCCGACATCTCGGCGCGCATCGCTTCCAGCGTCAGGCCCAGCGACAGGC
>JAZJZQ010000251.1:0-2373 GCA_040389625.1 Pseudomonadota bacterium
TCGATCTCGTCGTCCGACATGGCCAGGCCCAGGTCCGTGTTGGCCTTTTCCAGCGCCTGCTTGCCGGCGCCCAGCACGTCTACCGTCTCCAGCGGACGGGCCTCCAGGGTGCGGAACAGGGCCGCCGCTTCGTCCGGGTGGCGCAGCACCGATTCGGTCATGCGGTCGTGCAGCAGGGCCGCCACGGCCTGGGTTTCCGCCTCCGTCAGCTTCTTGACGGCGCCGAGGCCGGTGCCCAGGAAGCCCGCCTTCAGGTTGATGCGGAAGGCCACGCCCCGCTCCACGCGCTTGATGTGCGCCATGCCGCAGTTGTGGACGATGTCGGTGGCCTTGGAAGCCCACGGCGAAATGGTGCCGAAACGGGGAATGACGAAGAACTCCTCGACGGCGCCTTCGGCGTGTTCGGCCTGGGCCGGTTCGCCGTAGGTCAGCAGCGCGCCCAGGCGGCTGGTCTCGTCGGCCGACAGGGGGGCGGCGGCGTCGATGAAGTGGACATATCGGGCCTGCACTGCGGCCACGGCGGGCAGCACCGTTTGCAGTTGGGTTAACAGGCGTTGGCTACGGAATGCGGACAGGGCGTTGGAGCCCGGCAGAATCAACATGGTTGGGAGATGGTTGATGCAGCGAGGCTGCGGATTAAAGGTAGAAATGGCACGAGTGGGCACGAAACTGGTCGGAAGCGGTTTTGCAAGATTTCCTTTGCGCGCATTATACCGCTTTCGCCCCTGTCCCCACAGCCCTAATTCGGCGCAAAAAGTGCCGCCAGAGCAACATTTTTTGCCCAATCCGAGGCAAAAATGCCCTTGCCGCGAGGGAAACAGCTGCTTCCACTGCAATTTTGCCTATGCTTGGAGTATGCTTGTTTCAAATTTTGCTGACGCCTGCCGATAAGGACTTACCGCCTCCTGCGGCCAGGCCCACGAAAGTCCACCATGCCAGACTATAGCAACCTGTCGGTCCTGATCGTCGATCCCAGCCAGGGCATGCGCGCCAGTCTGCACAACATGCTGACCCAGGTGAACATCACCAAGGTCGACCATGCCGTCAGTTCGGCCACCGCCATCCGCCAGCTCAGCACCAAGAGCTACGACGTGATCCTGTGCGAGTACGACCTGGGCGGCAGCGCCGAGAACGCGGGCCAGGACGGCCAGCAGCTGCTGGAGGACTTGCGGCACCACCGTGTCATCAGCCAGTGGGCCATCTTCATCATGCTTACGGCCGAAGGCGTGTACAGCAAGGTGGTGAGCGCGGCCGAACTGCTGCCCACCGATTACATCCTCAAGCCATTCACGGTGGACGTGCTGTCCCAGCGCATCGGCCGCGCCCTCGAGCGGCGCGCCAACTTCCTGCCCGTCTACCAGATGATAGGCCAGGGCAAGGCGCGCGACGCCATCGCCGCCTGCCTGGCGGCCGAAGCGAGCCAGCCCCGCTATGCCACCGACTATGCCCGGCTGCGGGCCGAACTGCTCGTCAGCCTGGACCGCCAGGCCGAGGCCGAACTAGCCTATGCGGCCATCGTCCAGGCCAAGCCGCTGGGCTGGGCCCAGCTGGGCCAGGCCCGCTGCGTCCACCTGTTGCGCCGCTACGGGGAAGCGCAGGCCATGCTGGAGGCGCTGGTGGCCGGCAATCCCAAGTTCATGGCCGCCTACGACCTGCTGGCCCAGACCCTGCGCGCCCAGGGCAAGGACGAGGAAGCCAAGGTGGTGCTGCAGGACGCCGTCGCCATCTCGCCCCACATGGTGCGGCGCCTGCGCCACCTGGGCGACGTGGCGCTGGCCGTGGGCGACGTGGCCGGCGCCGAACAAGCCTACAAGCAGGTGGTGGCCAAGGCCAGGCACTCCGAGTTCCGCGATCCGGCCGACCATGTGAACCTGGTGCGCACGCTCGTCAAGAAGGGCGACGCCACCGCCGCCAGTGCCGTCGTGCGCGACCTGGAACGCTCGCTGCGCAGCACGGCCGGCACCGAGGTGTGCCGCGCCTACGCCTCCGCCATGGTGCTGGAGCTCAAGGGCGACGCCAGCGGCGCGGCGGTGGAACTGGCCAAGGCCATGGACAAGCTGTCGGAGGCGACCGGCATGTCGAGCAACGTCAAGCTGGGACTGGCCCACAGCTGCCTGGTCAACCGCCTGGACGAGCAGGCCCATACCCTGTTCGCCGAACTGACGGCCGATCCCGCCAGCGGCGTGAGCGAGTCGCAGGTGCTGTCGCTGTACGAACAGGCAGACCGGCCGGAACTGGTCAAGCAGCATCACGCGCGGGTCGATTCGGCTGTCGATGCCATGGTGCGCAAGGCGGCGGAAAAGAGCCGCCAGGGCGACCTGCGCGGCGCCGTCGACGTGTTGCTCGAAGCCTTGCAGCGCAATCCCGACCACA
>JAZJZQ010000251.1:2473-4116 GCA_040389625.1 Pseudomonadota bacterium
GCGGCCACGCTTGGAAGCACATAAATGCAAGATTACGCCGAACTTTCTGTCCTGCTGGTAGACCCCAATCCCGGCATGCGCGCCACGCTGCGCAACATGCTGAACCAGTCCGGCATCACCCGCGTCGACGAGGCGGTGAGCTCGGGCACGGCCATTGGCCAGTTGAACAAGAAGAGCTACGACATCATCCTGTGCGAATACGACCTCGGCAACGGCGGCGGCGACAGCGGCCAGGATGGCCAGCAGCTGCTGGAAGACCTGCGCCACCACAAGCTGATCGCCCAGTGGACCATTTTCATCATGCTCACGTCCGAGGGCGTGTACAGCAAGGTGATCAGCGCGGCCGAACTGACGCCCAACGACTACGTGCTCAAGCCGTTCACGGTCGACGTGCTGCAGCAGCGCATCGCCCGCGCCGTCGAGCGGCGCTCCTATTTCCTGCCCGTGTACCAGCTGATCGGCATGGGCAATATCCGCAAGGCCATCACCACCTGCCTGGAATGCGAAGCCCAGCATGCGCGCCACGCGATCGAGTTCGCGCGCCTGCGCGCCGAACTGCACCTGCGCCTGAACGAGCTGGAAGAGGCGGAACTGATCTACCAGACCATTCTGCTGACCCGTCCCATCGGCTGGGCCCACCTGGGCCTGGCCCGCTGCCAGTTCGGGCTGCAAAAATATCCGGAAGCGCAGCAGACGCTGGATAACCTGGTGGCCCACAATCCGAAATTCATGGCCGCCTACGACTTGCTGGCCCAGACCCATGAAGCCATGGGCCAGAATGTGCTGGCCAAGCGCATCCTGGAAGACGCCGTCGCCATTTCGCCGCACATGGTCCGGCGCCTGCGCCACCTGGGCGAAGTCGCTTTCGAGACGGGCGACGTGACCGTGGCGGAAAAGGCATTCAAGCAGGTGGTGCAAAAGGCGAAATACTCGGAGTTCCGCGACCCGGAAGACCACGTCAACCTGGTCAAGACGCTGGTCAGGAAAGGCGATGCCACCCAGGCCAGCGGCGTGATCCGCGACCTCGAACGTTCCCTGCGCGGCAACGCCAACACGGAAGTGTGCCGCTCGGTGGCGGCCGGCCTGCTGGCCGAACTGATGGACAATCCGATCGCCGCCGCCGCGGAACTGCGCAACGCGGTACGGGCCATGAGCATGACGCGCGGCCTGTCCACCAGCCTCAAGGTGGGCCTGGCGCACAGCTGCCTGAAAAACAAGCTCGATCACGAAGCCACGTCGCTGATGGTGGAGCTGACCAACGACACGGAAAGCGGCATCTCGATGGACGATGCGGTGGCCGTGTTCGAGAAGGCCGGCCGCCACGACCTGGCGCAAGGCGTGGGCGAAACGATCTCGCGCCAGCTCGACGACCTGCTGCTCGATGCGGCCGAAAAGCGCGCCCATGGCGACCTGCGGGCCGCCATCGATACGCTCAACGGCGCACTGCGCAAGGCGCCGTCCAACATGGCCCTGCTGCCGGCGGCCGCTTCGGCCATGCTCAAGCAGCTCGACGACCTGGGCTGGGAAGCGCCGGTGGCCGAACAGTGCAGCCATCTCCTGGAGCGCATCCGCAGGCTGGACCCCGGCCACCCTGCCCTGCCCATCCTGCTCAACCAGTACACGGCCACGCAGCGCAAGTACGG
>JAZJZQ010000251.1:4216-6937 GCA_040389625.1 Pseudomonadota bacterium
CCCCGCCGGCCATGCCGAACGGCGCGTGGATGCGGTTGTTGGACAGGATGGCCGCCGTCATCGGTTCCAGGAAGCGCACCTTGCGCACGCCGCCGTCGCCGCCCCGCCAGCGCCCGGCGCCGCCCGAGCCGGCGCGGATGGCGTAGCTTTCCAGCCGCACCGGGAAGCGGAACTCGAGGATTTCTGGATCCGTCAGGCGCGAATTGGTCATATTGGTCTGGACCACGCTGGTGCCGTCGAAGCCCGGCCCCGCCCCCGAGCCGCCGCTGATGGTTTCGTAATACTGGTACTTGGCGTTACCGAACGTGAAATTGTTCATCGTGCCCTGGGCCGCCGCCATCACGCCCAGCGCGCCATACAGGGCGTTGGTGATGCAGGTCGACGTCTCCACATTGCCCGACACGACCGAGGCTGGATAGTGCGGATTGAGCATGGAGCCCGGCGGGATCAGCACCTTGAGCGGCTTGAGGCAGCCCGCGTTGAGGGGAATCTCGTCATCGACCAGCGTGCGGAACACGTACAGCACGGCCGCCATGCAGACGGCGGACGGCGCGTTGAAGTTGTTGTCCAGCTGCGCCGAGGTGCCGCTGAAGTCGATCTCGGCGCTGCGGCTGGCCTGGTCGACCCGCACGGCCACCTGGATCCGTGCGCCGTTGTCGAGTTCCACCGTGTAGCTGCCGTCGTGCAGCGCGCTGATTACGCGCCGCACGGCTTCCTCGGCGTTGTCCTGCACGTGGCCCATGTAAGCCTGCACCACGTCGAGCCCGAAATGCGCCACCATCTTGCGCAACTCGTCCACGCCCTTCTGGTTGGCCGCCACCTGGGCTCGCAGGTCGGCCATGTTCTGGTCCGGATTGCGGGCCGGCCAGGCGGCGCCAGTCAGCAGGGCCCGCGCTTCCGCATCGCGCAGCTGGCCGCCGGCGGCGCCGTCCACCAGCTTGAAGTTATCGATCAGGACGCCCTCCTCCTCGATGCTGCGCGAATCGGGCGGCATCGAACCCGGCGTGGTGCCGCCGATGTCGGCATGGTGGCCGCGCGAGCCGACGTAGAACAGTATCCGTTCGCCCGCCTCGTCGAACACGGGCGAGATCACCGTCACATCCGGCAAATGGGTGCCGCCGTGGTAAGGATCGTTGAGCATGTAGACATCGCCCGCGTGCATGCGGCCCGCGTTGGCCTGCATCACGGTCTTGATGCTCTCGCCCATGGAGCCCAGGTGCACCGGCATATGGGGCGCGTTGGCGATCAGGTTGCCTTCGGCGTCGAAGATGGCGCAGCTAAAGTCCAGCCGTTCCTTGATGTTGACGGAGTAGGCCGTGTTCTGCAGCCGCAGCCCCATCTGCTCGGCGATCGACATGAACAGGTTGTTGAAGATCTCCAGCATGACCGGATCGGCCGTGGTGCCGATGGCGCGGCGCTGGGGCAACGCCTCCACCCGCGTCAGCACCAGGTGGTCTTGCGGCGTGACCTCGGCCTGCCAGCCCGGCTCCACCACCGTGGTGGCGTTGGCTTCAGCGATGATGGACGGGCCCTTGATGATGTCGCCGATGCGCGTGGCCGAGCGCTGATAGAGCTTGGTGTTGCGCCACTGCCCGCCGCTGTACATCTGCACCACGGCCTGCGGCGTCAGGCCGGAAACGCGGCGCGGCGCCGGCGTGACCATTTCCGCCGGAGCCTCCGAGCGGCCCACGGCCTCCACCGACACTGCCTCCACGATCAAGGCCTTGGACGGCATGAGGAAGGAGAAGCGCTTCCTGTAGGCCGCCTCGAACTGGGCCTGCATGCGGGCCGCCGTATCGAACAGGACGATGAGGGCGGAGTCCGTGCCTTCGTAACGCAGGTGGACGCGGCGCAGCAGCGTGATGCGTTCGCCGGCCACGCCCTGGCGCTGCAGTTCCGCGCGCGCCTGCTCCCCCAGCGCGTACAGGCGCGCCTCCAGCGCCGTCTCGGCCTCGGGCAGCAGCTTTTCTTCCACTGCCGCCTCGCGCATCACGCTCTGGTCGGCCAGGCCCATGCCGTAGGCCGACATGACGCCAGCCAGCGAGTGGATGAAGACCGTCTTCATGCCCAATGCATCGGCCACCAGGCAGGCGTGCTGGCCGCCGGCACCGCCGAAACTGGTCAGCGTGTATTCAGTCACATCGTGGCCGCGCTGGACGGAGATCTGCTTGATGGCGTTGGCCATGTTACCGACCGCGATTTCGATGAATCCTTCGGCCACCTGTTCGGCGGTGGTGGGTTTGCCGGTGGCCGACTGGATACGTTCGGCCATCTGGGCGAATTGTGAACGTACGGTCTGCGCGTCGAGCGGCTGGCGCCCTTCGGCGCCGAACAGCTGCGGGAAGTGGGCGGGCTGGATCTTGCCCAACATGACGTTGCAGTCGGTGACGGCCAGCGGGCCGCCGCGCCGGTAGCTGGCCGGGCCGGGATTGGCGCCGGCGCTGTCGGGCCCCACGCGCAAGCGGCTGCCGTCGAAATGCAGGATGGAGCCGCCGCCAGCGGCCACCGTATGGATGCTCATCATGGGCGCGCGCATGCGCACGCCGGCCACCTGGGTTTCGAACACGCGCTCGAATTCGCCCGAATAATGCGACACGTCGGTCGAGGTGCCGCCCATGTCGAAACCGATGACGCGCTCGAAGCCGGCCAGCCGGCTGGCCCGCACCATGCCGACGATGCCGCCGGCCGGGCCGCTGAGGATGCTGTCCTTGCCCTGGAAGG
>JAZJZQ010000252.1:0-6383 GCA_040389625.1 Pseudomonadota bacterium
CCCAGGCGGGCCTTGTTTTCCGTGCCATCCAGGTCGATCAGGATGTGGTCCAGGAAGGCCTGTTCATTGGCCTCCAGGCCCATGATGGCGTCGGCGATTTCCGTGTTGATGTTCTCGCAGGCCTGCAGCACGCCCTTGCCGAAGTAGCGCTTGGGATCGCCGTCGCGCAGTTCGATCGCTTCGCGCGAACCGGTCGAGGCGCCCGACGGCACGGCGGCGCGGCCCTTGGCGCCCGACTCCAGCAGCACTTCGCATTCCACGGTCGGGTTGCCGCGCGAGTCGATGATCTCGCGGCCAGTCACATTGATGATTGCACTCATAAGTACTGCTCCAGTCAGTTGTCGTTCAGCGCGGCTGCGCCGATTTTCAGGATCTTCAGGGCGTTGGTGCCGCCGGCCACGCCCATGGGCTCGCCCCAGGTCAGCACCACGTTGTCGCCGGCCTTGACGGCGCCGCGCTTGACCAGCAAGTCTTCCACGGCGCGGAACGCCTCCTCCTTGCCGCCGGGAACTTTCAGTTCCAGCGCCGTCACGTTGCGGTACAGGGCCAGCTTGCGCTGCGTGGCCAGGCTGGGCGTCAACGCCAGGATGGGAATGTCGATGTTGTTACGGCTCATCCACAGCGCCGTCGAGCCGGACTCGGTCAGCGCGGCGATGGCTTTCACGCGCAGGTGATGCGCCGTAAACAACGCGCCGTAGGCGATGGACTGGTCGATGCGGCTGAAGGAAGCGTTGGACAGGTCCACGTCCAGCTGGCAGGTATCCCACTTTTCCGCGTCCAGGCAGATGGCGGCCATGGCTTCCACCGTCTCGACCGGGTAGCGGCCGGAGGCCGTTTCGGCCGAGGTCATCACGGCGTCGGTGCCGTCCAGCACCGCGTTGGCCACGTCGGACACTTCGGCCCGGGTCGGCACGGCGTTGACGATCATCGATTCCATCATCTGGGTGGCGGTGATGGCCAGCTTGTTGGACGCGCGCGCCATCTTGATCATGCGCTTTTGCAGCGCCGGCACGGCGGCATTGCCCACTTCCACGGCCAGGTCGCCGCGCGCCACCATGATGCCGTCCGAGGCGTCCAGGATTTCCTGCAGCGCCGGAATGGCTTCGGCCCGTTCGATCTTGGCGATCATGAACGGCTTGTGGTCGAACGGCTCACCGGCGATGTTGGCCAGCTGGCGCGCCATCTCCATGTCGGTCGCGTTCTTGGGGAAGGACACGGCCAGGTAATCGGCCTGGAAGCTCATGGCCGTCTTGATGTCTTCCATGTCCTTGGCCGTCAGCGCCGGCGCGGACAGGCCGCCGCCCTGGCGGTTGATGCCCTTGTTGTTGGACAGCTCGCCGCCGATGCGCACCGTGGTGTGGATGGCGCTGCCGACCACGCTGTCGACCACCAGCACGATCAGGCCATCGTTCAGCAGCAGCACGTCGTCCGGTTTCAGGTCGCGCGGCAGGTCCTTGTAGTCCAGGCCCACGCGCTCGTCGTTACCCATTTCGCAGGCCGCGTCGAGTACGAATTTGGCGCCGGCCACCAGCTCCGTCTTGCCGTTCTCGAATTTTCCGACGCGGATTTTCGGGCCCTGCAGGTCGGCCATGATGGCTACTTCGCGACCGCATTCGCGGGCCGCCTCGCGCACCATGCGCGCGCGGTCCACGTGGTCCTGCGCGCGGCCGTGCGAGAAATTGAGCCGCACGACGTCGACGCCGGCCTTGAACATCTTGATCAGCGTGGCCAGGTCGTTGGAAGCGGGGCCGATGGTGGATACGATCTTGGTAGCGCGGTGTGTAACGGTATTGGGCACGGCTGTCTCCCTATCAGGAATGAAATTACGGCGTTTTATTGTTTGGTTGCGGCCATCAGCGCCACGGTGGTGTCCAGCATGCGGTTCGAGAAGCCCCACTCGTTGTCGTACCACGACGAGACCTTGACCAGCCGGCCCGATACCTTGGTCAGGGTCGAGTCGAAGTTGGACGACGCCGGGTTGTGGTTGAAGTCGATCGACACCAGCGGTTCGGTCTGGTAGGTCAGCACGCCTTTCAGCGGGCCTTCGGCGGCGGCCTTCATCAGCGCGTTCACTTCGTCCACCGTCGTATCGCGCTTGGCGATGAACGACAGGTCGACCAGCGACACGTTGATGGTCGGCACGCGGATGGCGAAGCCGTCCAGCTTGCCGTTCAGCTCAGGCAGCACCAGGCCGACCGCGGCGGCGGCGCCGGTCTTGGTCGGGATCATGCTCATGGTGGCGGAACGGGCGCGGCGCAGGTCTTCATGCATCACGTCGCTCAGCACCTGGTCGTTGGTGTAGGAGTGGATGGTGGTCATCAGGCCCGTTTCCACGCCGATGGCGTCGTGCAGCGGCTTGACCAGCGGCGCCAGGCAGTTGGTGGTGCACGAGGCGTTCGAGATCACGATGTCGGAGGCCTTCAGCACGTCCTGGTTGACGCCGAAGACGACGGTCGCGTCCACGTCCTTGCCGCCCGGTGCCGAGATGATGACTTTCTTGGCGCCGCCCTTCAGGTGGGCCGATGCCTTTTCCTTGGTGGTGAAGAAGCCGGTGCACTCGAGCACCACGTCCACGCCCAGGTCGCCCCATGGGATTTCAGCCGGGTTGCGCTGCGCGAACACGCGGATCACGTCGCCGTTCACGATCATGTTGTCGCCGTCCACTTCCACGGTGCCGGGGAACTTGCCGTGGGCCGTGTCGTAGCGGGTCAGGTGGGCATTGGACTTGGCATCACCGAGGTCGTTGATGGCCACGATCTGGATGTCCTGCTGCTTGCCGCCTTCGTAAAAGGCGCGCAGTACATTGCGGCCGATGCGGCCATAACCATTGATTGCTACTTTGATCGTCATGCTCAACTCCTCAGGTTTGGGGTACAAGGAAATAACGTTGGGTGGCCACTTTCATGGCCTGATCCGCTTCAGCCGCTGTTGCGCAGGCCGGCCGCGATGCCGTTGATCGACAGGTGCAGGCCGACGCGGGTGTCGGCGTCCGCATTGTTGTCGCGATAACGGCGCAGCAGTTCAACCTGCACGTGGTTCAGCAAGTCCACGTACGGGAAGCGGTTGCGGATCGAGCGTTGCAGCAGTGGGTTGTGGTCCTGCAGCTCGCGCTGCCCCGTGATCTGCTTGACCGCATCGACCGTGCGGGCATGTTCGGCCTGGATGCGGCCGAAGATGGCGGTGCGCAGTGCTTCATCCGATACCAGCTCCGCATAGCGGCCGGCGATGGCGATATCGCTCTTGGCCAGCACCATGTCCATATTGCTCAGCAGGGAATGGAAGAACGGCCAGTCCTGGTACATCTGGCGCAGCACGGCCAGGCGCGGTTCGCGGTCGCCGGCCAGGAAGGCCTCGACGGCGGAACCGAAGCCGTACCAGCCCGGCAGCATCAAGCGGCACTGCGACCAGCTCAGCACCCACGGAATGGCGCGCAGGTCTTCGATGGCGCCGGCCGGCTTGCGCGAGGTGGGACGGCTGCCGATGTTGAGCGAGGCGATCTCCGAGATCACGGTCGATTGCCAGAAATAGGTCTCGAAGCCTTCCGTCTCGTACACCAGCGAACGGTAGGCCTGCATGGCCGACGCGGACAAGGCTTCCATCACGGCCAGCTGCGCGGGCTCCGGCTGGAACTGGCGGTCGCCCAGCAAGGTGGCCTTGAGCGTGGCCGCGACCATCACTTCCAGGTTGCGGCGCCCCACTTCGGCGTTGGCGTATTTGGCCGTGATCACTTCGCCCTGCTCCGTGACGCGGATGCGGCCCTGCACCGCGCCCTTGGGCTGGGCGATGATGGCTTCGTAGCTTGGACCGCCGCCGCGGCCGACGGAACCGCCGCGGCCATGGAACAGCTGCAGCTTGACGCCGTGGCGCGCGAACACCTGCACCAGTTCGATCTCGGCCTTGTAGAGTTCCCAGCCCGAGGTGAGGAAACCGCCGTCCTTGTTACTGTCGGAATAGCCCAGCATCACTTCCTGCAGCATGCCGCGCGATTGCAGCAAGCGCATGTACTCCGGCACCGCGAAGGCCTGCTCCATGATGGCCGGACCGGCGCGCAGGTCCTCGATGGTTTCGAACAGGGGAATGATGTTGACCGCCAGCGTGCCCGCCTCGCGGCGCAGCAGGCCGAATTCCTTGAGCAGCACGGCCACTTCCAGCAGGTCCGACAGGCTGGCCGCCTTGGAGATGATGTAGTTGCAGACCGAGCTCTGGCCGTAGGTGTCGTGCGCCTGTTTCAGCTGGGCGAAGATGGCCAGCTCGCCGGCCGTGGCTTCGGAATAAGCCTGGTATGGGCTCACCAGCAGGCGCGGCGAAGCCAGTTCCTCGCGCAGCATGGCGCAGCGCTGGGCCTCGTCCAGCGCCAGGTAGTCGCAGCCGGGACGGGCGTAGGCCAGCAGTTCGCCCACCACGCGCTCATGCACGTCCGAATTCTGGCGCAGGTCGATGGGCGCCAGGCTGAAGCCGAACACCTGCACGGCGCGCCGCAGCTGGCGCAAACGGCCCTTGGCCAGCGCGCCGGCGCCATGGGCCAGCAGCGAGTGGTGCAGGATGTCCAGATCCTCGCGCAGGGCTTGCGCGCTGGCGTAATGGGGTTGCGCCACGGCGTCGTCGGCAGCGCCGGTCAGCAGCGCGCGGGTGGCCGACAGCTTGGCGTGCATGCCGTGCAGGGCGCGGCGGTATGGCTCGTCCACCTGGTGCGGCGAGCCGTCCGTCGCCTCGTCGGCCAGGCGGCGCAGCTGCTCGGAACTGCCGCTCAGGGCTTGCGCCAGCGAGAACTGCGACGCCAGCTTGTGCAATTCCGTCAGGTAGTGGGTCAGCGCCACGTTGGCCTGGCGCTGCAGGGTCGCCCGCAGCACGTCCGCCGTCACGAAAGGATTGCCGTCGCGGTCGCCGCCGATCCAGCTGCCGATGCGCATGAAGGTGGGCAGTTCGCGTCCCTGCCAGTCCGGGTCCAGCTTGCCCAGCATGTCCTGCATGCTGCCGTACAGCTGCGGCAAGGTGGTCAGGATGGTGCGGTCGAAGAAGGACAGGCCGTTCTCCACCTCGTCCAGCACGGACAGCTTGGAGGTGCGCAGCAAACGGGTCTGCCACAGGGTGGCGATGCCGCGCGCCAGCGCTTCCTCGTTCGCTTCCTCTTCTTCCGGGGTCATCTGGATGCGGTCGCGCTCGTCGAGCAGGCGGGCGATGGCCATCTGGCAGTTCAGGATGCTCTTGCGCTGCACTTCCGTCGGGTGGGCCGTGAAGACGGGATTGATGCACGCTTCGGCCAGCACGTCCTGCAACTGGTTGGAATGGCCGTCATCGACGATGTTCTTCAGCGCCTGCGCCAGGCTGCCGTTGCGCGGCGCGGTGCCGGCGATCAGGTGGGCGCGGCTGCGGCGGGTGTGGTGCTGGTCTTCCGCGATGTTGGCCAGCAGCGAGAAGTAGCTGAAGGCGCGGATCAGCTGTTTGGTATCGACCGGGCTCAGGGCGCGCAGTTGCGCTTCCAGCGCTTCGCGCGTCTGCTGCGAGGGCCGCTGGCGCAGGCCGATCGAGGTCTGGCGTATCGTTTCTATCGACTCGAACACTTCCTGGCCGTGCAGCGAGCGGATCGCATCGCCTAGCAGCCGCCCCAGCTGGCGGATATCCCGGCCCAGCAATTCGTCTTTGTCATACAGTGCATTTGAACCGTCCATGTGCCCGCCAAGATGTAGTGAATTTACGAAGAGGATTTCCAAACAGCATAATTTTCCGCAATTTGCAGAATATTCTACTGATTAAAGTTTGAAATTTCAATGCAGTGCACAATAAAATGAAATTTTACTACACATATTGAGAAACTGACGCTACATTTACGCCAGCGAAAAGCGGAACGGCAGGCAGGCGACACCATGGTCGCCTGCTCTGCCATTCAATAAATTACCTCGAAGAAACTGTGCGGCGGCTAGTCATCTCGGCGAACGATAAGTTCAACGGATAAGCCCATTGCATTGCACAATGGGCACGCCACCCCAACCGGTCCGGTGCCAGCCGCCGCTAAGCGCCATCCCCGGCGATGGCGGCGCGGGCCACAGGCGGGGCAAAGCGCCCCACCACCCGGAACACGTTCACCAGATGCCCCAGCCGGACGGCCTGCTGGCGCATGTTTTCCGCCGCGCTGGAGGCCTGTTCGACCAGGGCGGCGTTCTGCTGGGTCATGGCGTCGAGCTGCACCACCGCCTGGTTGACCTGGGCGATGCCCTTGCTCTGCTCCTGGCTGGCCACGCTGATCTCGCCCATGATGCAGGCCGCCCGCTCGATGGACTGGACGATCTTGCCCATGGTTTCGCCCGCCTCGTCCGCCAGCTGGCTGCCCCGGTTGACCTTCTCGACCGACTCGCCGATCAGCGACTTGATCTGCTGGGCCGCCG
>JAZJZQ010000253.1:0-21984 GCA_040389625.1 Pseudomonadota bacterium
CTTCGGTCACGTTCAGGGTGTCGGTACCGGCACCGCCGTTGATCACGTCCACGTTTTGCAGCGTGTTGATCAGGGTGCCAGCGCCGTTCTGTGCTGCGCCTGCATTGAAGATGTCGTTGCCAGCGGTGCCGGTCAGCGTGTCCTGGTTGATGGTCAGGGCGGTGCTGGTGGTCGGGGTGGTGCCGGTGGCGATGGCGACGATGGTCGACAGCACGGTGGCGTGGAAGGCCACTGGATCGGTGGTGTTGGTGACCGATTGCAGCAGGGCGCGCGCGGTAGCGGCAGCAACATCGCCCGAGAAGCCGTTGATGTCGTCAGCGGTGGTCAGCGACGCGGTGAAGTCGGTAGCAACGGCAACTTTCTCAGCCACGGTCTTCGCATCGATCACGCCTTGGGCGGTCGTGTTCGACAGCGCGCCTTCGGTGATGGCGGCGGCGGCGTTAGCCTTGGTCAGGTGACCGGAGGTGATGGCGTCAACCCAGAATGCCAGGCCAGCGGTGTCGGCATCGCGGTTCAGCACGTTGTTGTACACGGCGTTGACGAACTTGGAGATCGAGATGGTGTCGGTGCCCGAACCGTACAGGTTGGTCGACTCGGTCGAGACGCTGAAGCTGTTGATCAGCGCGGTCAGACCTGGGTTGGTGCCGTCTTGGGCAGCTTTGTTCAGGGCGATGAAGGTGGTTGGCGCTTTCAGAGCGGCCAGTTGCGCTTCGAACGAGGCCAGGCCGTAGAAGTCGGCTGGACGACCGAAGTACGAAACGTACAGTTGCTGTACTACCGATGCGTAATCTGCTGCTGCCATAATGTTAAATCCTTTTGTTTAGTGTGGTTTAAACCAAAATTTCTGCAATCCAGTGCCTACAGCGCTGTGGACACTGAACGCTTTTTTGCAGAAGTGCGAGTATATTGCCAGACGGGGGGATTGGGGTTGTGACGAGCATCACAATTCACAAGTTTTTAGCAATTAATTACATTTACTTACGCTCAATTGATTATTTTTTAAGCAATATTGTGGCCGACATGAGCAAAATGTCTATTCTTATTGCTTAAAAGTATGGCACGGATGTGCGGAAACGGCTTCCCGACCATTGCTGGCGCGGGGGCGGCCCGGACGGAGACTTCCGACAGAACAATGCCAACAAAAAATGGCGCCAGCCGGGAAGGATGGCGCCAGGGCGGCTCCGCCCGCCGCGCGGGCACGCTGCCGTTTTAGCGCGCTAGCGGGTCCATTTGGTCGTGCCCGAGACGGTAATGCCCGGCGTGCTCGAATTCTGGAACAGGTAGCCCGCCTCCTCCGCGTGGGCGCCGCCCAGGTAACCGCGGATGATGGAGTCGGACATCGCACCGTTATTGAGGACGCCCAGCGAACTCACGCTGCCCTGGCCATTGACCAGTACGCTCTTGCCCTGCCCCGTCACGGTGAGCGCGGTATTGAAGCTCTGGGCCGCGAAGTCGACACTCAGCATGGCCTTGTCGACCTTGGCCACGGTATCGACGCCATCGCGTTCCATCACGGCCTCGCTGCTGGCCAGCTGGAACTGGCCCGTGCCGCTTTGCGGCATGATGAAGCTGGGGTCGCGCAGCCGGCCCATCACATACGGCCCCAGGAACACGCGCTCCGCGACGGTGTCGCCGCGCAGCTTGGCCAGCGTGCTGCCGTCCGGGTTCAGGCCGGCCACGGACTGCCAGCGCCCCCACAGCACTTCCGGCGCGCTGCGCACGGTGTCCGGCGGTACCACCACCACCGTCGGCGGGGGCGCGACGGCTGTCGTATCGCTGCCGCCGCTGCCACTGCCGCTGCCGCCGTTGCTGTTGCTACCGTTGCCCGCGGGCTGGCGCACCAGCGCACGCTGGTCCTTCTGGGCATCGAGATTGATGTCGGCGCCACCGGCCGTACCGCCGCCGGCCACCTTGCCGACCGGCTCGTCCGGCCGCGGCGCCGCATTCTGGTCCGGCGACAGGGTCGGATTGTGCAGCAGTTGCGGCACCCGCTGGCCCCGTTCGACCTGCAGCAGGGCACCGGCCTGGCCGGCAAACAGCTCGCGGCTGGCGCTGCCCTCGCATGGGCCGCCGCCTTCGGGCCCGCAGGCACCGCTAAAGCCGCTCACCACCACGCCGCCCGACAATACCGCTACGCGCGACGTTTGCTGATCGGTAAAGACGGTGAAATCGGTGCCACGCACGCCGATGGCCGCCACCGGCGTATTGAAACGGAAATTCTGCCTGGCCTGCTTGACGCCCTGGCCGGAAATACTGCGCGCCACGCCCGTGAGCAACTCCAGCTTGACCCGGGTGTTGGCCGGATTGGCCGTATCTATATGGTAGGCCACGATGCGCGCCTTGCTGTTGGGCCGCAGGATCAGGAAACCGCTGTCCACCGTCTTCAGGTAAACATAACCATCCGCCCCAGTACTGAGCTCGTCGCCTTCCTGCACGGCGTTGTCGAGCGCGGCGGCATGTTCGGCCAACTGGGCGTGACCACTGACAAAGACGATACGCCCCGCCTCGCCGGCCGCGGCCAGCGCGCTGGCGCCAAGCAATATCAGACCGGCAATTAAAATGTTTCGACGTAGCATAAATTTCTCCTTGCCTAGCATTGTCCTCCCACCGGCAAAAATTGCTGTGATATGCGTCACAACTTACAATTGTTACACCCGGCCCGGCCGCCCGCGGCACGGTGGCGCCGCCCACTGGTGGCCGCGCCGGCCCCGGGCGGCGGCCCGTGGTGCAAACCGGCGCAATGCGGTTATACTTGCGCCTGCCCATTCCGCTGTTATCTTGATAAGCCGTCAATATCGGCGCGCCGGCCTAACTTACCTATGATTAAACCGGCTGTCTCCCGCTCCCGTCATGCTACCGCCATCCCGATCCGCGCCGCCATCGCCGGCATCGCGCTGCTGCTATGCGCCTGGCCACAATGGCAGCCGCGGCCGGCGGCGGCCCATGCGGGCGGCGAATGGCTGCGCGACCATTTCCTGCGCTGGCAGGCCAGCGCGACACCGGAGCCACGCATCCTGGTGGTCGATATCGACGAAACCAGCCTGGCCCGCTACCCGTGGCCCTGGTCCCGCGCCCGCCTGGCCGAACTGGTCGAAGCCCTGCTGGCCGACGGCGCCCGCGGCGTGGCGCTCGACATCCTGCAGGAAAAACCGGCCGACCCGGCCGGCGACGCGCGCATGGCCATGCTGGCCGCGCACGGCCCGGTGGTGCTGGCCCAGCTGCTCGACTTTGGCGCCGGCGATCCGCCGCTGCGTGCCGGCCGGCTGGTCGGCGGCGTCGCCGTGGCCGCCGCTGCCGGCCTGCCCCAGGCCAGCGGCTATATCGCCAACCATGACGGCCTGGCCCAGGCCCGGCACGTAGGCAACATCGGGGTGGCGCCCGATGCGGACGGCGTGCTGCGCCACATTCCCCTCTACAGCTATTTCAACGGCCGGCGCTATGCCACGCTGTCGCGCGCGCTGCTCGAGTGCTGCGCCGGCCAGGGCGCCATGGCGGGCGTGGACGGCGCGGTACGCATCCCCTACCGGCGCGACTGGGATGCCTATACGGTGGCCAAGGCGGCCGACCTGCTGGACGGCGCCGTGGCGCCGCAACAGGTGGCCGGCCGGCTGGTGCTGATCGGCTCCTCGTCGCTCAGCATAGGCGACCGCGTCGCCACCCCGCTGGCGCCGCTGACGGCCGGCCTGCTGGTGCATGCGGCCATGCTGGGGGGGCAGCTGGACCAGCTGGCCGGCACCGCGCCGGCGCCGTGGCCGGGCGCCTGGATGGCGCTGTTGTTTACGTTGAGCGTGATCTGCCTCACCAGCTACACCCTGCCGCGCCTGTCGGCGGCCAGCAACTCGGCGCTGCTGGCCGGCAGCGCCTTGCTGTGGCTGGCCATGGCCTATGCCATCATGCCCCATGACGACCAGTTTGCCCTGGCCGCGCCGCTGCTGTCCATGCTGTTCCTGATGGTGGTGGCCGTGCCGTTCCACTGGCAACTGGCGCAGCGCACCTCGCGCCAGCTGCTGGAAACGCTGCGCCAGTATGTGGCCTCGTCGGTGGTGGACGAACTGCTGCGCAGCGACCTGCAAGACCCGCTGGCGCCGCGCCTGCTGCAAGTGACGACCCTCATTGCCGACATGGAAGGCTATACCACCCAGGTCGAAGCGCTGTCGCTGGAACAGGCCGCGCGCCTGACCACGGACTTCCTGGACTGCCTGACCCGCCCCGTGCTGGCCCAGCAAGGCACGCTGGACAAATATACGGGCGACGGCCTGGTGGCCTTCTGGGGTGCGCCGCTGCCCAACGATGAGCATGCCGACCTGGCGCTGGACGCGGCGATCGAGATCGTGCGGGCCGTGGCCCGCTTCAGCGCGCAACGGCGCGCGCAGGGACTGACGCCGCTGCGGGTGCGCATCGGCATCGAAAGCGGCCCCGCCATGGCCGGCGACTACGGCACCGCGTTTCGCAGCATCTATACGGCCGTGGGCGACAGCGTCAACACGGCTTCCCGACTGGAACAGGCGGCGCGCGACTTCCCGCACGACGTGATCGTGGGCGAGGGCACGGTGGCGCTGTCGCGCCGCCACCGCTTCGTGCCGCTGGGCGAGCGCCAGTTGCGGGGCAAGGAAAAGCCGGTCCAGCTGTACGCCCTGGAGGTGGCGCCATGATGCGCGCGGCCCTGTTGCTGGGCGCGGCGCTGCTGGCCCCGCTGGCGCACGGCGCCGTCCTCACGGCGGCCGACGACGCGCCGCCGCCGGCCGGCGCGGCCGCGGCCAGCGCGCACCAGCAGGACGAGCTGTACCTGTCGGCCCTGCGCGCGCTGGCCGACGGCCGTCCGGACGAGGCCGCAGAACTGCTGGCGCGCCTGATCGAGCGCGAACCGCGCCACGCCGGCGCCTGGCTGGACCTGGCCATCAGCAAGTGCGAACTGGGCCAGGCGGCCGAGGCCGAACGGCTGTTCCAGGAAACGGAACGCCAGTTCAATCCGCCCCCCGCCATCATCGAAGTGATCGCGCGCCACCGCGCCGGCGGCTGCCCCGGCATCAGCATGCGCCCCGCCAGCTGGTCGCTCAGCGTAGGACGGGGCCACGACAGCAATGCCAACCAGGGCCCCAGCAACAGCAGCTTCGAATCCAGCATCGGCACGGTCGGCCTGGCGCCGGAATTCCAGCCCCAGGCGGACAGTTATTCGGCGCTCACGGCCGATTATTACCAGCGGCTCGACCAGCAAGGCACACTGGCCCTGGTCCAGCTGCGCGGGCGCGCCTACGACCGCGTCCATGCGCAGGACAACACCACCTTGCAGGCGGCCGTCGAGCGGCCCTGGCAGTGGGGCAGCTGGCGCAGCGTGGGCACCGGCAGCATCGGCGCCGTGCGCCTGAACAGCGCCCTGTACCAGCGCCAGGCCCAGCTGCAACTGCGGCTGGTGCCGCCGCTGTCCCTGCCCGAGCACTACGACCTGGCGTTCTCGACCAGCCTGAGCCACGTGCAATACCCGACCCGGGTCCAGTATGACGCCAATACCAGCGAATTGAGCGGCATGCTCAACTACCGCGGCGCGCACACCCAGGTGCAGCTGGCGCTGGGCGCGCTGGACGACCATGGGCGCGACGCCAGGCCGGGCGGCAACCGCCAGGGCTGGTACACCAGCTTGCAGTGGTACAAGCAATTGGGCGAGCACGTCAACCTGGAAGCGGGCCTCAACCACCAGGATTGGCGCAGCGCGCGGGCCTATCTGCCCGGCCTGGTCGACCAGGTGCGCCGGCAGCAGACCGACACGGCCCGCCTGGCCATGCTCTATCCGCTCTGGCCGCACCAGCAGCTGCTGTTAGAATGGCGCGCGACGCGCAACCGCGAAAACATTTCGTTACTTCAATATAATAGTCGGGCGTTCCAGCTGAGCTGGCGCTGGGACAACTTCTGACGGGGCCGCCGCCCCGTCTTTGCTACTGGACTGGAACCATCGTCATGGCTTGGGATGTGATTTTCTTTATCGTGGCCGCCACCAGCGTATCGGTCGGCTGCCTGTTGCCGGCCGGCTGGCTGCCGCCCCTGCCCAACGACAAGCTGCTGCACTTCCTGGCCTACGGCGGGCTGGCCCTGCTGGCCGCCCGCATCGCCGGCGCCTGGGGCCCGCTGCGCCTGTGGCTGCTGGGCTTGCTGGTGGCCGGCTGGCTGATCGAGGTGCTGCAAGATCATGTGGCCGGCCGCCGTTTCTGCTGGCGCGACCTGGCCGCCAACGCGGCCGGCATCGCCGTGGCGGCCTGCTGCGCCCCCCTGCTGCTGTCGCGCTGAGCCAAGGCATCCATGAGTCAGCACCAAGACCAGCGCGCCGCCGCGGCCACCGATGGCGACGCCGACGCGGAAATCCTCACCTCGTTCGCGCGCCCGGCCGCGCCCCTGTCGGACCTGGTCACGGCCAAGGTGGTCGACGGCAACCAGGTCAATCTGCACATCCACCTGCGCAAGATACCGCTGCTGGCCAACCTGAGCGAGGAGGAGGTGCGCATGGTGCGGGCCGACCTGCGTGTGCGCCAGTATTCCAAGCGCGACATCGTGCTGCAAAAGGGCGCCAGCGGCGACAGCCTGCTGTTCCTGCTCAACGGCAGCCTGCAGGTGATCGACATCACCGAAGACGGGCGCGCCATCGGCCTGCGCCTGCTGACGCCGGGCGACTTCTTCGGCGAGATCGCCGTCATCAACGGTTCCATGCGCTCGGCCTCGGTGGTGGCGCTGACGCCGGTGCTGGTGGCGCTGCTGCCGCGGGCCACGGCGCTGCACCTGTTCTCCCATTCGCCGTCGGTGGCCAACCACATGCTGCGCTTCCTGGCCGCCAAGGTGCAGCGCGACTCGGAATTCCGCGCCCTGCTCAGCATCCACAACACCTCGCGCCGCATCTACGCCTTCATCGACCTGCTGAAGGAAAAGAAGGACGATAACCTGTTCGTGGTGGAAAACCTGCCGACCCACCAGGACATCGCCAACATGATCAACACCAGCCGCGAGACGGTGACGCGGGCCCTGCTCACGCTGGTCCAGCAAGGCATCGTCCAGAAGGGCACGCACCGCCTGATCATCGTCAATCCGGGCGCCCTGCAAAAGCTGGCCCAGGCCTGAGCCGCGCGGCCCCGGCCCCGGCGGGGAATGTTGCCTAGGCTGCAAGCGCGCGCCCGCCCCATGCTATAATCGCCCCCTTTTTAACTTCCGGCCTGCCCGCGCGCGACAGGCCAGACGGCCCGCGCCGCGGCGCGCCGTCCACACCGCGCCGTTGCTGGCCCGTTTGCCACCATGACCACACCCGCATACAAGTCATCCCGCGCCTGCGGAGGGCGTCCGTGATTGCGCCCGCCATGCTGACTGGCATCTGGCGCTATCGCGGCTTCATTGCCGGCAGCGTCCGCCGTGAATTCCAGGGCAAATACCGCAATTCGCTGCTGGGGGCGGCCTGGACCCTCCTCAATCCGCTGGCCATGATCGTGGTCTACACGGTGGTGTTTTCCCAGGTCATGCACAACCGTCTGCAGGGCGTGGACACGCCGTTTGCCTACAGCATCTACCTGTGCGCGGGCGTGCTGACCTGGGGCCTGTTTGCCGAGATCACCTCGCGCGGCCAGAACGTGTTCATCGACAACGCCAACCTGATCAAGAAGCTGCAGTTCCCCCGCATCTGCCTGCCCGTCATCGTGGTGTTGAATGCGGGCGTCAATTTCGCCATCATCTTCGGCTTGTTTACCGTCTTCCTGTTGCTATCTGGCACCTTCCCCGGCTGGGTCTACTTCGCCATCTTCCCCGTGCTGCTGGTGCTGGTGCTGTTTGCCGTCGGCCTGGGCATGATACTGGGCGTACTCAACGTATTTTTTCGCGACGTCGGCCAATTTTTCACCATCCTGCTGCAATTCTGGTTCTGGTTTACGCCCGTGGTCTATCCGGTGGCCGCGCTGCCGCCCGAGGTGCAGGCGCTGCTGGCCTGGAATCCCATGGCGGCCGTGGCCGGCGCCTGCCAGGCCATCCTGGTGGCCGGCCAGGCGCCCCGCTGGGCCAGCCTGCTGCCGGTGACGGTATTGGCCCTGCTGTGCTGCTTGCTGGGGCTGCTGCTGTTTCGCAAGCGGGCCGGAGAAATGGTGGATGAACTGTAATGGGTAGCATACGCGTCAACGGCCTGGGCAAGGCCTACAAACAATATGCCAACCGCTGGAGCCGGCTGGGCGAATGGCTGCTGCCGTGGCGCGGCGTGCGCCACCGCCTCAAGTGGGTGCTGGAAGACATCAATTTCGCGCTGGCGCCCGGTGAGGCCGTGGGCATCATCGGCATCAACGGCGCCGGCAAGAGCACCCTGCTCAAGCTCATCACCGGCACCGCCCAGCCCACCACGGGCACGGTGCACATCGCCGGCCGGGTGGCGGCCCTGCTGGAACTGGGGATGGGCTTCCACCCCGACTTCACGGGCCGCCAGAACGCCTACATGGCCGGCCAGCTGCTGGGGCTGTCGGTCGACGAGATCGCCACCTTGATGCCGGAGATCGAAGCGTTCGCCGACATCGGCGACTACATCGACCAGCCGGTGCGGGTCTACTCGTCGGGCATGCAGATGCGCCTGGCCTTCAGCGTGGCCACCGTGCGCCGCCCCGACGTCCTGATCGTGGACGAGGCACTGTCGGTGGGCGACGCCTATTTCCAGCACAAGAGCTTCGAGCGCATCCGCCAGTTCCGCCAGCTGGGCACCACGCTCTTGATCGTCAGCCACGACCGGGCCGCCATGCAGGCCATCTGCGACCGTGCCATCCTGCTCGACCGCGGCCGCCTGGCCAAACAGGGCACGCCGGAAGAAGTGATGGACTACTACAACGCGCTGATCGCCGAGCGGGAAGGTTCGACCGTCGAGCAGAGCGTCACCCCCGAGGGCCGGGTCCAGACCACCTCCGGCAGCGGCGAGGCCACCGTCACCGCCATCACGCTGGAGAACGCGGCGGGCGCCGCGCTCGAGACCGTCAATGTGGGCACCGCCGTCACGCTGCGGGTGCAGGTGCAGGTGCGGGCCGCGTTGCCGCGCCTGGTGCTGGGTTATATGCTCAAGGACCGGCTCGGCCAGCCCATCTACGGCACCAACACCCATCACCTGCAGCAGCCGCTGCTCGATCTGCGGGCCGGCGAGACGATCGAATACCGCTTCCGCTTCCCCCTCAACCTGGGCCCGGGCAGCTATTCCGTCACCACCGCCCTGACCAGCAGCGAAACGCACCTGGCCGATAACTATGAGTGGCGCGATCTGGCCCACCTGTTTACCGTGATGAACATGAACCGGCGCGAGTTCGTCGGCAGCAGCTGGCTGGAGCCGGAAGTGGAGATTGTGCGATGAGTGTACCGTTTTACCGCGCCTTTGAAGACCGCTACCGCGGCGCGCGCGACGTGATCAAGCAGCGCCTGCGCGCCTATACCCCGTTCCTGGCGCCGATGGCGGCGCAGTGGCCGGGTGCGGCGGCGCTGGACCTGGGCTGCGGCCGCGGCGAATGGCTCGAGCTGCTCGGCGAACACGGTTTCGCGGCCCACGGCGTGGATCTGGACGACGACATGCTGGCGGCCTGCCGCGAGCGCGGGCTGGCAGTGGAGACGGCCGACGCGCTGGCCGCGCTGCGGGCCCGGCCCGACGCCAGCCTGGCGCTGGTGTCGGCCTTCCACCTGGTCGAACATATCGGCTTCGAGCAGGTGCAGCAGCTGATCGCGGAAGCGCTGCGCGCGTTGCGCCCGGGCGGCCTGCTGATCCTGGAGACCCCCAACCCGGAAAACCTGGTGGTGGGCGCCTCGAGCTTTTACATGGACCCGTCGCATCTGCGGCCGCTGCCGCCGCCCCTGCTGGCGTTCGCCGCCGAACATGCCGGCTATGGCCGCCACAAGGTGGTGCGCCTGCAGGAACAGCCGCAATTGCATACGGACGCCCCGCTGGGCCTGATCAACGTGCTCGAAGGGCCCAGCCCCGACTACGCGGTGGTGGCGCAAAAAAGCGCCGCGCCGGCGGCGCTGGCCCCGTTCGATGCCGCCTTCGAGGCCGAGTACGGCATCGCGCTGGCGCCGCTGGCCGTGCGCTATGAAACGCAGCTGGCCGACGACCGGGGCGTGGTGCACCGCGCGCTGGCGCGGCTGGACCAGGACCAGGCCCGCTTGCACCTTGGCCTGGCCGAGCAGCACGCCCTGGCGGCCCGCACGGCCGATGCGCTGGGCCAGGCCGAGCATCGCCTGGGCCTGCTGGAACAGCGCGTGGCGCAGGCCGAAGCGCGCGCCGACGCGCTGGGACAGCGCGTGATCGACCTGCTGTCGAGCCGGTCCTGGCGCATCACGGCGCCGTTGCGGGCCGCCAGCGTACTGGCCAGCCGCACCCGCGGCGCCGTGCGCGACACCCTCAAGCGCGTGCTGCGGCGCAGCGCCCGGGCCGTACTGAGCCAGCCCTGGCTGGCGCACCCGGCGCGCCTGCTGCTGCGCCTGACGCCGGGCCTGCGGACACGGCTCTACGCCCTGCTGCTGCAGGCCAACGGGGCGACGCCGGCCGCATTGGCCGAGGCCGACGCGCCCGGACAACTGTCGCCGCGCGCCGCCCGGATCTACCACACTCTCAGCAAGCTGCAGCGCCAGCGCGCCGCCGGCGCCACCAGCAAGGAATAAAGCACGATGCGTATAGTCATAGATCTGCAAGGGGCCCAGTCGGAAAGCCGTTTCCGCGGCATCGGCCGGTATGCGCTGGCGCTGGCGCTCAGTGTGGCGCGCCAGGCGGCGGGCCATGAAGTGCGCCTGCTGCTCAACGGGGCACTGGGCGAGGCCATCAACGACATCCGCGCCGCCTTCGCCGGCCTGGTGCCGCCCCACCACATCCACGTGTTCGACCAGCCCGCGCCCAGCGCCGAGCGAGTGGACGAGAACTGCCCGCGCGCGCGCGCCGGCGAACTGCTGCGCGAACATGCGATCGCCCAGCTGCGTCCGGACGCGGTGCTCGTCACCAGCCTGTTCGAAGGCTATGTGGACGATGCCGTCGTCTCCGTTGGCCGGCTGGCCGACGGCGCCGCCACGGCCGTCGTGCTGTACGACCTGATTCCCTTCCTCAACCCCGAGGCCTACCTGGCCCAGCCCCGGCAGCGCGCCTACTACGAGCGCAAGATCGCATCGCTGCGCCGGGCCGGCCTGCTGCTGGCCATCTCCGACTATTCGCGCCAGGAAGCGATCGACGCGCTGGGGCTGGACGGGGCACAGGTGGTGTCGATCTCGACCGCCATCGACCCCATGTTCCAGCCGGGGGCGCCCGACGCGCCGGCGCTGGCGGCCTTGCGCGCCCGCTTCGGCCTGACGCGCGAGCTGCTCATGTATGCGCCCGGCGGCTTCGATGCGCGCAAGAACATCGACGGCCTGATCACGGCGTTCAGCCTGCTGCCGCCGGCCCTGCGCGCGCGCCACCAGTTGCTCGTGGCCAGCAAGCTGGGCGAGCGCGAGCGCCAGGCGCTGCAGGCGCATGCGGGCCGCTGCGGCCTGCGCCCGGACGAACTGGTGCTGACCGGCTACGTCAGCGACGACACCTTGATCGCCCTGTACCGGGCCGCCGCCCTGTTCATCTTCCCGTCCCGCCATGAGGGCTTCGGCCTGCCGGCGCTGGAAGCGATGGCTTGCGGGGCGCCCGTGATCGGCGCCGACAACACCAGCATCCCGGAAGTGATCGGCTGCGCCGAAGCCCTGTTCGATGCCGACCAGCCGGCCGCCATCGCCGCCAAGATCACCGAAGTACTGAGCGACGACGCCTTGCGCGCCCGCTTGCGCGCGCACGGCCTGGCGCAGGCGGCCAAGTTCAGCTGGGACAGCACGGCCAGTCGCGCGCTGGCGGCGCTGGAGGCGCACCATGGCGCCCGCCAGGCTGCTGCGGCCCCGCCCGGTGCGCGCCGCAAGGTGGCCTTCGTGTCGCCCCTGCCGCCCGAGCGCACCGGGGTGGCCGACTATGCGGTACGCGTGCTGCCCACGCTGCTCGACCAGTTCGACGTGGAACTGGTGGTGGCGCAAGGCCAGGTGACGCTGCCGCCGGAACTGGCCCATCTGCCCTGCCGCGACAGCGCCTGGCTGCACGCCCATGCGCACGAATACGACCACCTTATCTACCAGTTCGGCAACAGCCCGTTCCACAGCTACATGCTGCCGCTGTTGCAGGAGCATCCGGGCGTGGTGGTGCTGCACGATTTCTTCCTGAGCAGCATGCTGGCCTACGAGCAGACCAGCGGCGCCATGCCGGGCGTGTGGCAACGCGCCCTGCTGCACTCGCACGGCTATGCCGCCCTGCAGGAAAGCCTGCTGCCGGGCGGGCGCGACAGCGCCCGGGAC
Organism: Pseudomonadota bacterium; assembly: GCA_040389625.1. Classification (GTDB taxonomy): domain Bacteria; phylum Pseudomonadota; class Gammaproteobacteria; order Burkholderiales; family Burkholderiaceae_D; genus Rugamonas. Next base: position 12,331 of record JAZJZQ010000253.1, read on the forward strand.
GCCTACCCCAGCAACCTGGAGATCCTGCAGCAAGCCAGCCACGTGATCGTCCACTCGGACTATGCGCGCCAGCTGGCGCGCGACTGGTACGGTCCCGACGCCGGCACCGGCTGGAGCATGGCCCAGCTGCCGCGCGCCGTGCCGGCCGTGCACGAGCGCGCCGCCGCGCGCGCCGCGCTGGGGATCGGGCCCGACGCTTTCGTGGTCTGCAATTTCGGCTTCGTCGCGCCCACCAAGCACTGCTATGAACTGCTGCAGGCATGGCTGGCCTCGTCGCTGCACGGCGACGCCCGCTGCGAGCTGGTGTTCGTCGGCGCCAACCACGGCGGCGACTACGGCCAGCGCATGACGGAGGCCATCGGCGCCGCCGGCGCCGGCGAGCGGGTGCGCATTTCCGGCTGGACCTCGGACGACGATTATTTCCGTTACCTGCAGGCGGCCGACGTGGGGGTGCAACTGCGCACCAGCTCGCGCGGCGAAACGTCGGGCACCGTGCTCGACTGCCTGATCTACCGCCTGCCCACCATCATCAATGCCAACGGCGCCATGGCCGAGTTTCCGCACGATGCAGTATGGATGCTGCCCGACGCCTTCCACCAGGACCAGCTGGTGGCCGCGCTCGAAACGCTGCGCGGCGACGGCGCCCGGCGCGCCGCCCTCGGCGCGGCCGGCTATGCCCTGATGGAGGTGCGCAACAGTCCGGCGCGGGTGGGCCGCATGTACCGCGACGCGCTCGAACGCGACGCCGCGCAGCGGGCCGGCGCCCGCCCCGCCCTGCTGGCGGCCCTGCTCGACACGCCCGGCCTGGCCATGGACGACGCCATGCTGCAGCAGCTGGCCCGCTGCGCGGCGCGCGCGCCCGACGCGCTGGCGCCGCGCCAGTTGCTGGTCGACGTGACGGCCATCGCCCGCCACGACCTCAAGACGGGGATAGAACGGGTGGTGCGTACCCAGCTGCTGGAACTGCTGCGCCTGCGCGCTTGCGGCTGGCGGGTGGAACCGGTCTGCCTGCAGCAGCACGACGGGCGCTACCAGTACCATTATGCGCGCCGCTACGTGGCCGCCCTGCTGGGCCTGGAGCAGGTACTGACCGGCCCCGACCCCGTGCTCGACGTGCAGGCCGGCGACGTGTTCTACAGCGCCGACCATGCACCGCACGCGGTGCTCGAGGCGGCCCAGCAAGGCCTGTTTGCCACGCTGCGGGCGCGCGGCGTGGCCATCAACTTCCTGGTGCACGACTTGCTGCCCGTGCTGCGGCCGGAATTTTTCCCGCCGCGCGCCGACCTCACGCACGGCGCCTGGCTGGCCTGCGTGGCCGGCTGCGCCGACCGCCTGATCTGCATCTCGGCCGCCGTGGCCGACGAAACGCAGGCATGGCTGGCGCAACACGGACCGGCGCGCGCCGTGCCGCTGCAACTGGCCGTACTGCACCACGGAGCCGACATCGGCCCTCCGCACACGGGAGCGGCCAACGACACGCCGCTGCTGCGCCAGCTGGCGGCCAGTCCCGGCTTCCTGATGGTGGGCACCATCGAACCGCGCAAGGGCCACCTGCAGGCGCTGGACGCGTTCGAGCTGCTGTGGCAGGCCGGACTGGACGTGCACCTGGTGATCGTCGGCAGCGAAGGCTGGAAGCCGTTGCCGGCGGCCGAGCGGCGCACCATTCCGCGCATCGTCGAACGGCTGACCGGCCATGCGGAACTGGGCCGGCGCCTGCACTGGCTGCAGGGCATCGACGACGCCGCGCTGCAACACATCTACCGCGCCAGTGCCTGCCTGCTGCAGCCGAGCGAAGGCGAGGGCTTCGGCCTGCCGCTGATCGAAGCGGCCAGCCACGGCCTGCCCGTGCTGGCGCGCGACCTGCCCGTGTTCCGCGAAGTGGCCCAGGACAGCGCTTATTACTTCAGCGGCCTGGACGGTCAGGCGCTGGCCGACGCCGTGCGCACCTGGCTCGCGCTGCACGCGGCCGGCGCCCACCCGGCGCCGGACGGCATGCGCTGGAGTACCTGGCGCGACAACGCGACCGCCCTGCTGGCGGTGCTGGAAGGACAACAGACGGAACGCCGCTGGCCCGCGCCGGGCGGCACGTACGCATGACGCGCCCGTCCCTGCACCGGCGCCGGCCGCGGGCCTACGCCAGCCTGCGGCGCGGTGCCTGCCTGGCCTTTGCCTGGGCCATCTTCGGCGTCAGCGTGCTGCCGGCCACGCTGGCCCTGGCGCCCGCGGTGCCGGATCAGTCTGGCCTGGGCGCCTGGCTGCAGCCCGTGCAGGGCTGGTATCGGCGCTATGTGCCGGCCGTCGAAGAGCTGCGCCCGCTGGCGCCGGCGCCCCTGCCATGGCAGGGCGCGTGGTATGACGTGGACCGCAACTACGGGCGTTTCGAGCGCTGGTTCGCCGACCACCTGGGCTTGCGCGACCTGATGATACGGGGCAAGAACGAACTCGATTACCGTCTGTTCCGCTCGTCAAGCCGGGTCTACTACGGCCGCGACCGCGAACTGTATGGCCGCAACCTGTCGGACAATGAACTGCCGGCCACGGAAGCGCTATTGGCCACGCCGGCCGGCCAGCAGGCCGTGGCGCTGGGTGTGCGGCGCTTTGCCCAGCGCCTGCGGCAGCAGGGCATCACCATGGTGCTGATACCGCCCATGGAAAAGCAGTACTTCACGCGCGAACGGCTGCCCTTCTTCGCGCCGCGGCTGCCGGCCGATTCCCACTTCATGGCCCTGTACCGGCGCCTGCAGGCCGATCCGCAGCTGCACATGATCGACGTCTGGGGCCTGCTGCAAGCCAGACAAGGCCAGTTCCCCATCTTCTACCATCAGGACTTCCACTGGACCGACCTGATGGCGCACACGGTGGCGGCCGAAACCACCAACCTGATCGCCAGGCTGGAAGGCATGCCGCTGCGCTGGCGCCATCCGCTCCACTACCGCTACCAGCCGTTCGATGGGGTGGAGGCGCGTTTTTCGGCCCGCCTGAACGCCGGCGAACTGGTCAGCGAGCCGGTGCTCACGCCCGACTGGCCCACACGCCACCACCAGACCAGCTACGACGCGGCCGCCACCGGCCTGGAGTTCGAGACCGACACGCTGGACGACCCGGCCCTGCTGCCGGCCACCTGCATGTACGGCAACAGTTTCAGCGACGGCATGCTGCGCGCCGGCCTGACCGAGCATTACAGGAAATTCGTCAAGCTGGACCGCAAGATGGCACTGCCGCCCGTGCCGGCCCTGGTGGCCGGACGCTGCCGCTACCTGATCGTGCAGATCCTCGACATCCAGGCCGACCGCTGGCAATCGCTGACCCACTAACCGCCCCGGGCGGCGCCGGCGCCGCCCCGTACGTTTTCCGGACACTACATGGTTTTTTCTTCCCCCGGCTTTCTGTTCCTGTTCTTCCCCTGCTTCTACGGGCTCTACTTCCTGTTGCCCAAGCATAGTCGCAACGGCTACATCCTGCTGGCCAGCTTCGCCTTCTACGCCGCCGGCGCCGGGGCGCTGACGGCCGTGGCGCTGGTGCTGCTGCTGGCCAACTGGGTGCTGGCCGGCGTCATCGGTCGCTGCCGCCAGCGCCCGCAAGGGGCGGGCCGGGCGCGCGCCCTGCTGGTGCTGGCCGTCACGCTCAATCTGCTGCCGCTGCTGTTCTACAAATACCTGCTGTTCCTGCTGCAGGTGGCCGATGACGTGACGGGCCTGGCGCTGGCCGGCCAGGCGGCGCAATGGCATATCGCGCTGCCGCTGGGGATCTCGTTCTATGTGTTCCACTTCCTGTCCTACCAGGCCGACGTCCATGCCGGGCACATCCGGCCCGAAGCGAGCCTGCAGAAGTTCGCCATCTACATCTTCCTGTTCCCGCACCTGATCGCCGGCCCCGTGGTGCGCTACGCGGAAGTGCGCGAACAGTTGCAGCTCAAGCGGCGCCGCCTCGTCAAGAGCGACGTGTTCTGGGGCCTGGTGCTGTTTATCGTGGGCCTGGCCAAGAAGATCCTGATCGCCGACCCGCTCGGGGCCGTGGTCGACACGCTGCACCGGCCCGACGCCATGCTGACCACCTACGCCGCCTGGCTGGCCGCGTTCTGCTATGCGTTCCAGATCTATTTCGATTTTTCCGGCTACACCGACATGGCGATCGGCATGGCGCGCGTGATGGGCTTCCGTTTTCCGCGCAATTTCAACCGGCCCTATGCGGCGGCCAGCATGACCGAGTTCTGGCAGCGCTGGCACATGACGCTGTCGCGCTTCTTCCGCGACTATGTCTACATCCCGCTGGGCGGCAACCGTCACGGCAGCTACCGCACCTACCGCAACCTGTTCATTGTGTTTGGCCTGTGCGCCCTGTGGCATGGCGCCGCCTATACCTTCCTCGTGTGGGGCCTGGGCCAGGGCGTGCTGATCGCGGCCGAGCGGGCCGGCTGGCTGAACCTGGCGCGCCTGCGGCTGGGCAGCCTGCCCGTGTTCCTGTGCGCCACCGTGCTGTGGGTGCCGTTCCGCGCGGCCGATCTGGCCCAGACCGGCAAGTTCCTGCGCGCCATGTTCGGCCTGCAGCCGGAGGTACCGCTGTGGCGCGACGACAATCGCGTGCTGGCCGAACCCAAGGTGATCTTCCTGCTGCTGCTGGCGGCGCTCATCTGCCTGGTGGGCGACCGCCTGTTCTACCGGCTGCGCCACCAGGGCTTCCGCCGCCCCCTGCTGGTGGGCAGCTATTGCTTCGGTCTGTATCTGCTGGCCTGCCTGTCGGTGGTGGAACGGGGCTTCAACCCGTTCATCTACTTCCAGTTCTGAGCGGCCGGTATCACGAGCGGGGCCGCTCCACCAGGCACAGCTGGTAAGGCCAGCGGCTGCGGCCCACGAAGGCGGGATAGGCGCGGCAGCTGTCGGCCCGCAACGTGATGTCGTAGCGGGCCAGGATGGCGCGCGCCTTGTCGAGCACGTCCGCGTTGTGGCTGGCCGCCCGCTGCCGTTCGTCGGCCGTGCCTTCATGGCCCGGCGCGCTGCGATCGGACTCCAGCATCACATACAGCGGTCCGCTGCGCTCGGCCATCATGGCCGCCACCCGCTGGCCGTAGGCGGCCGACTCGGGAAAGCCGGAACCGAGCGCCACGAAGGCCAGCTGGCGGGGGAAGAACTGCACCAGCCAGCCCATGGGCGGATCGCCGTGCACGGTAAACACCATGCTCTGGCGCGCGTCCGCAAGCGCCGGCACTTCGGCCCTGGCCGCCGCCCGGCTCCAGTCCGCGTGGCCCCAGGTGGCCGGCGGCGCGATGGCCACGCATGCCAGCAGCAAGCCATAGCCGGCCACGCCGCGCGCCACGGGCGCCGGCATCAGGCGCTGCAGCACCAGCCATAGCGCCAGCGGCGCCAACAGTTCCAGCGGCACCAGATAGCGGTAAATGCCGAACAGGTTGACCCAGCCCAGGTAGGCCAGCGCGCAGAACAGCAGCAGCAGCCCGGCCCGCTGGCGCTCCGCGGTCGCGGCCGGGGCAATGCCCAGGATAGCGGCCCGCGCGCTGCGCACCCCCAGCGCCAGATAGGCCAGGTAGAGCATGGGCCAGATCAGCTGGGTGAGCGGGATTTCGATCACGCGCTGGGGATGCAGGGTGAAGATGAACGGCCACAGCAGGCGCTCGGCCAGGCCCTTGGGCAGCCAGCCGGTGTCGCCGATGCCGATCGGTGCCGCCAGCACGGCGTGGAACTTATCGTTAAACTGGGGGAACAGGGGATTGCCGAACTGCTGCCACATGCGCCAGTACCAGTGACCGGCGCTGAGCGCGATACCGCCCAATACGCCCAGCCCGAACACGAAGGCGGTGCGCAGGCGCAGCCACAGGGTGCCCGGCACGCCCAGCAACGCCAGGCACAGCGCCAGGGCATAGGTGGCGTTGGTCAGCTTCAGGCCGCAGCCCGCTCCCATCAGCAGGCCGGCCAGCAAGACAGGCGTCAGGGCCGCGCCGGCGGCCAGCCGGGGCCAGGCCCGCAGCACCAGCAGCAAGGCGCCCAGCACACACAGTGACGTGAGGTTGTCGCCCATGGTGTTGCCCAGCTCGGACAGATAGCCGGGGCCCAGGCAACCGGCCAGCGCCAGCAGCAGTGCCAGCCGCCGGGCCGTGCCCTCCAGCAGCAGCCGCGCCAGTGCCAGCAACAGCACGAAGTTGAGGCCGTGCAGCCAGCCCATGATGAAGCCGACGGCCGGCGCCGGCAGCGCCCGGTTCAAGCCGTAGTACAGCAAGTCCAGCGTCGGATTGAAATAGCTTTGCCACTGTCCCGGCGCCAGGTCCAGGCCGATCTTGCCGTTCATCAGCGCGTAGGGATTGTAGAAATGGTAGTTGTGCAGGTCCCAATTGTCGTCCTGGCCCAGCGCCAGCGACAGCAGGCCGAACGCGAGCGGCACCAGCAGCGTGGCGGCACGCAGCGCGGCCGGGGTATCCAGCCGTTGCCACAGGCGGCAACACACGCCTTCGAGCGCGAGAAGTAAGGGTCGGAGCAGTTTCATGACAGGCCGGCCAGCGCCGTCCGGTTAGCGTTGAAAAACGAAAAATTTGGCGCTGGTGAAATTGAGCACCATGCCGGCCAGCGAACCGGCACCCACGGCCAGCAGCGGCACCAGCACCTGCGGCAGCGGCGGCCAGCCGCGCAGCAGCCAGACGGCCGCGCTGTAGACGGCGTAATTGAGCAGGCCGCCACCGGCCATGGCCAGCAGGTAGCGCCACCATTGCACCCACCGTGAACCGCTACGGGCGCCATCGAAGGTGTAGCGGCGGTTGATTTGCCACGTGACCCACACGGCGCCCAGGAACGACAGCGCGCGGCCCCCATACCAGCCCAGGCCCAGCGCCAGCGCCAGGTACAGCAACGCCACGTCGGCCACCAGGCCGGCCACGCCGGCCACGGCGAACCGCAGCGCTTCGCGCCTGATCTTGCTCATTGCCGCCTCCGCCGCTTACCGGCCGCCGACGCCAGGCGCGGGTATGGCCAGGTAGGCGAAGCGCTTCTGTTCCACGCGGCCCTTGGTGACGGTGTCGAGGATCAGCCCGCAGGACAGCAGGATCACGCCGAACAGGCCCAGGCCGGAGCAGAGGATGGCCGTCGGCAGGCGCGGCACCAGGCCCGTCTTCAGGTAAGTCTCCAGCAGCGGCAACGCCAGGCCCAGCGAGGCCAGGGCGCACACCAGGGCGCCGATCGAGAAGAAGGCGAACGGTTTTTCCGTCTTGAACAGGCGCAGTATCATCCACAGGATGCGGATGCCGTCGCGGTAGGTGTTGAGCTTGCTTACCGAGCCTTCCGGGCGCGACTTGTAGACGGTCGCCACTTCCGCCACCGGCATGCGCAGTTCCAACGCGTGCACGGTCAGTTCCGTTTCCGTCTCGAAGCCGGCGGCATGGGCGGCGAACGATTTGACGTAGCGGCGCGAGAAGACGCGATAGCCCGACAGCATGTCGGTGAAGGTGTCGCCAAACACGGCGGCGACAAAGCCGGTCAGCATCTTGTTGCCGAAGCGGTGGCCGAAACGGTAGGCTTCCTGCTCGGTCGACACGCGCGTACCGACCACCATGTCCAGGCCTTCGCTGACCAGCTTTTCGGCCAGTTGCGGCGCTACGCTGGCGTCGTAGGTGTCGTCGCCGTCGACCATGATGTAGATGTCCGCTTCGACGTCGGCGAACATGCGCCGTATCACGTTACCCTTGCCCTGCAACGGTACTTTGCGCACGATCGCGCCGGCGGCCAGCGCCACGCGCACGGTGTCGTCGGTGGAATTGTTGTCGAACACGTAGACCGGGGCGTCCGGCAGGCAGGCGTTGAAATCGCGCACGATGGCGGCAATGGTCAGTGCCTCGTTGTAGCACGGCACCACGATCGCAATGCGTTGATTGGAAAGAATAGTCACTCGCTGTCGGTCAGTCAAAAAAATGATGAAAAAAAAGCCCCGCGATGGGCCCTGGAGGCGGCAATTTTACCAAACCGGCAAAACTGCAAATTCTATATGAAATTGCTACAGGGAGGGGCCGTGCCCGCAATCGCACACGCGCCGATCCGCAAGATCATCCCACTGCAGTGCCAGTGTGATGGTTGGCACTGCCCCCGGCGTCAGGTCGGAAGGCGCTTACTTGCGCAAGCCGCCCAACAATGCGGCCACCTTTTGCTTGGGCTTGGCCGGGGTGGCCGAGCTGAGCGTGGCGGCCGGCGTTGGCGCGGCCGTCTTGGCCGGCTCGTACGGCTTGAGGAACCACGGATCGACCTTGTCGCGGCGGGGACCGGCGCCGTTGTAGGAGGACGTCGGACGGGGGCTGCGCTCGGCCATGCGGGCGGCCGGCGGACGGCTGTCGCTGTCGGCCGGACGGCGCGCGCGGCGCTCGCCGTGGCGCTCGTCGTCGCGGCGCGTGGTGCCGGGCGCGAAGCCGTCCAGCGTGCCGCGGCGGATGGTCTGCTTGATCAGTTTTTCGATGTCGACCAGCAGGCGCTCATCCTTGTCGGAATAGATCGAGATGGCGTCGCCCGAGGCGCCGGCACGGCCCGTGCGGCCGATGCGGTGCACATAGTCTTCCGCGTTGTAGGGCAGGTCGTAGTTGATCACGCACGGCAGGTCGGAGATGTCGAGTCCGCGCGCGGCCACGTCGGTGGCCACCAGCACGTCGATCTCGCCCTTCTTGAACGACTCCAGGGCGGCCATGCGCTCCTGCTGGGTCTTGTCGCCGTGGATGGCGGAGGCCTTCATGCCTTCCTGCTCCAGGCTGCGGGCCAGGCGCGAGGCGCCGATCTTGGTGTTGGAGAACACGATCACTTGCTTCAAGTCGCGCTGGCGCAGCAAATGGGCCACCAGGTCGCGCTTCTGCTCTTCCGGCACCTTGTACACCACCTGGGTCACCTTGTCGGCCGTGGCGTTGCTGCGCGCCACTTCGATCGTCAGCGGGTTGTTGAGGAAGGTGTTGGCCAGCTTCTTGATCTCGGGCGAGAAGGTGGCCGAGAACATCAGGTTCTGGCGCTGCTTGGGCAGCATGTTGATGATGCGCTGCAGGTCCGGCAGGAAGCCCATGTCGAGCATGCGGTCCGCTTCGTCCATCACCAGCATCTGCACCTGGCCCAGGCTGATGTTCTTCTGCTCCACGTGGTCCAGCAGGCGGCCCGGGGTGGCGATGACGATTTCCACGCCGCCCTTCAGGATCACGGTCTGGCCTTTCATGTCCATGCCGCCGAACACCACGGTCGAACGCAGCGGCGTGTGCTGGGCGTAGGCCTTGACGTTCTCGGCCACCTGCACCGCCAGTTCGCGGGTCGGGGTCAGGATCAGGGCCCGCACCGGATGGCGCGCGGGCGACATGCTGGCGCTGGCGTGGGCCAGCAGCATCTGGATGATGGGCAGGGCGAAACCGGCCGTCTTGCCGGTGCCGGTCTGGGCCGCGCCCATCACGTCGCGCCCTTGCAGCAGCACGGGGATGGCCTGGGCCTGGATCGGGGTCGGGTGCACATAGCCCTGGTCCGTCAGCGCGCGCAGGATCAGGGGCGACAGGCCGAAATCGGCGAAGCGGACCTGGGCGTCGGGCGCGGCGGCGGCGGCAGGCGCCGGTGCTGCGACTTCAGATGCGGGTGCGGGTGCAGCAACGGCGGCGGCGGCGGCAACGTCAAGCGGGGCGGGCACAGCCGCCGGGACAGGCGCGAC
>JAZJZQ010000254.1:0-6417 GCA_040389625.1 Pseudomonadota bacterium
ATCACGCCCGGCAGTATCGCCTTGCGCTTGGGGTAGATCAGGTAGTAGGCGCTGTCGGACTGCTGCTCGGGCGGGAACAGTTCGACCAGGGCCTGGCGCTTGATCTCGTCGGCCACGAACATGGCCGGCAGCAGGCCGATGCCCAGGCCGGCCTTGGCCGCTTCCACCGCCATCGAGAACAGCTCAAAGTGCAAACCCTGCTCCTTGGGCGGGGCGGCAATGCCGTGGGCGTCGAACCAGTTGGGCCAGCTGTCCGAGCGCGAGGTCTGGTGCAGCAGGGTATAGGCTGTGAGGCCGGCCATGTCGGCCGGGCGCCCGTGGCGCTCGATGAAGCCGGGACTGCACACGGGTACCAGCGTCTCGCTCGACAGGCGATGATGTTCGCACTGGGGCCAGCCGGGGCGGCCGAACACGATGCCGGCGTCGATGCCCGTGCCGCCGAAGTCCACCCGGCTCAGCTGGATCTTCAGGTTCAGGGTCAGGCCCGGATGGGCTTCGTACAGCAGCGGCAGGCGCGGCACCAGCCACTTGGTGGCGAAGGTGGGGAACACGGCCAGATTGAGCACGCCGCCGCCGTCGCGCGACCCGAGCACTTCCTGCATCACCCCTTCCAGCTCGTCCAGACAGGGCGGCAGGCGGGCCCACAGCAGTTCGGCGGCGGCGGTCGGCACCAGCCCGCTGGTCTGGCGCTCGAACAGGGGCTGCTCGAAATACGCTTCCAGCGCCAGGATCTTCTTGCTCACGGCGCTCTGGGTCAGGGCCAGCGCGTTGGCGGCGGCGCTGATGTTTTGCAACTTGTACACCATTTCGAAGGCGTGCAGGGCGGACAGGGAGGGCAGGTTGAGGCGCATGGCGGTGGACTGGCAGTGGTCGGACGGTGGGCGAACTTGGCGTGAGTTTTGGGCGAATCTGGCTTCAAATCAGGCCTCGAATCAGGCTTGAATACGATGCTAAAACGATCTCAGCCGTCATTGTCCCGCATCCGGGCCAAAAAAGGTATTCTCAAATGGAATAGGGGGTCGAAATCATTTCGCTTGTGGCCGGTCGGGACGGTAAAGAATAATCGGCTCAACTTCAACGTATGCGGCAGTGCTGCTTTTTTGACCATGACCACACTCGACTACCTCCTGACCTCCTGCATCGGCGCCGCCGCTACCGCCCGCATGACCCGATTGATGCACGTGCCGGCCGAATTTTCCGACGCGCCCGGCAACGGCGACGCCACCGTGGCCGTGACCCGCGCCGAAATCGCCTACGCCATGAACGTGCTGCTGTTCCGCGACCTGCTCGAGCGCGTCCCGGAAGGCAAGGCCTATACGGAAGACGCCGTGGCCAGCGGCCGCCGCGTGTTCTTCGACCACGGCGCCGTGCGCTCGGTGAAGATCGCCGCCAACGGCCAGCTGCCGTGCGGCGAAGCGGCCATTACCCGCTTCCTGGCGCCGCTCGGCTATCGCCTCAACGAAAACTACCCGCTGCCGCGTCTGAAGATGATGGGCCGTGCCTACCTGCACGCCGACCTGCCGGAAGACATACCCCAGTTCTTCGTCAGCGAACTGGAAGTGGAGCGCTTCTCGCCCGAGTTCCAGGCCGCCGTGGGCCGCGTGGTGGCCAGCTCGGTCGATCCGCTCGATGCGCGCGACCTGGCCCTGCTCAAGGAACTGGAAGCCGAACGCAGCCTGCCGCTGGCCGACGCCGTGGCCCTGCTGCAGTCGCTGGTGCGCTGCTTCGGCCGCCAGCACGACGTGCCGGCCCTGGACGACTACGAACTGCTGCTCAAGGAATCGCAGGAAATGGCGTGGATCGCCACTGAAGGCAACGCCTTCAACCACGTGACGGACCGCGTGCCCGACCTGTACGCGCTGTCGGCCGAGCAGCAGCAACTGGGCCGCTCGATCAAGCCCGCCATCGAGGAAGCGGCGCGCGGCACCATGCGCCAGACGGCCTACCGCGCGGCCCAGGTGGATCGCGTGTTCCGCACCGCGAACGGCTGCGTGGTGCGCCGCGTGCCCGGCTCGTTCTACGAATTCATCTCGCGCGACCGCGTGCGCAACGCCGACGGCGAGGACGTGCTGGACCTGGGCTTCGACAGCAGCAACGCTACCGCCATCTTCAAGATGACGTCGGCCGACGGCGCGGCGCCAACCATGGCCAAGGCGGCATGAGCGGCCCGCTGCTCGCCCAGCTGGACGCCCTGCTGGGGCAGACCGGCATGCTGACGGCCAGCGCCGACTGCGCGCCCTACGTGCAGGGCGCCCGCTACGGCCAGGGCGTGGCCGTGGCCGTGCTGCGGCCGGCCACGCCGGAGCAGGCCGAAGCGGCGCTGTCGCTGCTGCATGCACACGGCGCGCCGTTCGTGCTGCAGGGCGCCAACACGGGCCTGGTGGCGGCGGCCACGCCGGACGCCAGCGGCCGGCAATTCGTCTTCAGCCTGGACCGGCTCAAGGACAACATCACCATCGACGCCGACGAGCGCACGGCCACAGTGGGCGCCGGCGTGCGCCTGTCGGAACTGAACGAGGCGGCGGCCGCCATGGGCCTGTGCTTCCCCATCGACCTGTCGGCCGACCCTACCATCGGCGGCATGATCGCCTCCAACACGGGCGGCGCGCGGCTCATCAAGTATGGCGACGTGCGCGCCAACCTGTGCGCGGTGGACGCCTGGCTGCCGGAGCGGGGCGGCATGCTGCGCTTTGGCAGCGCGCTGCGCAAGAATAATACCGGAGTCGATTTCAAGCAGCTGCTGTGCGGTACAGGCGGCGCCTTCGGCGTGATCCTGCGCGCGACCGTGCGCCTGCATCCGCTGCCGGCGCAGCGCGCCACGGCGCTGGTGGTGCCGTCCTCCAGCGCGGCCGTGATGCCGCTGCTGGCCGCGCTGGAACGGGACCTGCCGGAGTTTATCGCCTCGGTCGAAGGCATGTCGCAGCAGGCCATGCAGGCCGTGTTCCGCAACGTGCCGTCGGTGCGCAATCCCTTCCCCGGCGGGCAGGTGCCGCCGTATGCGCTGCTGGTCGAACTGAGCACCTCGCTGCCGGCGCGCGTGCTGGCGCTGGACGAAGTGCTGCAGAACGCATTGGGCGCATTGATGGAGCAGGACTTGCTGGCCGACGCCTTGTTCGGCGACCAGGAAATGTTGTGGAGCCTGCGGCACGGCATCAGCGACGCGCTGCGCCATGAAGGCCGGGTGATCGCGTTCGACATCGCGCTGCCGCGCAAGCACTGGGCGCCGTTCCGCGCCTGGGGCCAGGAGTGGCTGGCCGCGTCCTACCCTGGCGTGCGCATCTGCGACTTCGGCCACGTGGCCGACGGCGGCCTGCATTACAACCTGGTGGCGCCCAAGACGGGGCCGCAGGCGCTGGACGACGAGGCCATCGCCGTGCTGCGCACCACGCTGCTGGACGCGGTGGTGCAGCGTTACGAAGGCAGTTTCAGCGCCGAGCATGGCATCGGCCCGTACAACCGGGCCTATTACCAGCGCTACACGCCGGCGCCCGTGCGGCGCCTGGCCGGTGAGCTGCAGGCGGCCATGATGCCGGCGCTGCAGTGGCGTAACGTGCATTTCGACTGACGGGATAAGTCAGGGCAGCAGGCGCGTGGCCGCCCGGCCGCGCGCCAATTCGATACCTTCGAGACAGGACGATGAATGATGCAAGCGTTTGCCCGACAACTGTGCCGCACCAAGCCCGTCGCCGCCGATAGCGGGGCTGGCCCGGAACGCTCGGCCCACGGCCTGGGCCGCACGCTGGGCCTGTTCCCGCTGACCATGATAGGGGTGGGCGCCACCATCGGCACCGGCATCTTCTTCACCCTGGTCGAAGCCGTGCCCAAGGCGGGACCGTCCGTCATCCTGGCCTTCCTGCTGGCCGCGCTGACGGCGGGGCTGACGGCCCTGTGCTATGCGGAGCTGTCGTTCCGCATTCCGGCCGCCGGCTCGTCCTATTCCTTCGCCTACGCCACCGTGGGCGAATTTGCCGCCTTCATCATGGCCGCCTGCCTGCTGCTCGAATACGGGCTGGCGGCCAGCGCCACGGCCATCGGCTGGTCCGACTACCTGAACAACTTCCTCGTCAACGCCTGCGGCTGGCATATTCCGGCCGCGCTGCGCTCGCCCATGTTCGCCTCCGGCCCGCACGGCACGGAGTTCCATCCGGGCGCCATCAACCTGCCGCCCATGCTGCTGGTGGTGATGTGCGGCTACCTGCTGTTGCGGGGCACGAAGGAATCGGCCACGGCCAACGCCGTGCTGGTGCTGATCAAGCTGGCCATCATCATCTTCTTCGTCGTGATCGCGTTTTCCGGCTTCGATGCGGCCAATTTTCATCCGTTCTTCAACAGCGATAACAGCAAGGGCTACGCCGGCATGGCTGGCGTGACGGCGGCCGCCGGCACCGTGTTCTTCTCGTTCATCGGCATCGACACCATCGCCACGGCGGGCGAGGAAGTGAAAAATCCCAAGCGTAACGTCCCCGTCGGCATCCTGGCCGCACTGGTGATCGTCACCGTGTTCTACCTGCTGGTGGCGGTGGCCGCCGTGGGCGCCCAGCCGGCCCGCATGTTCGACGGCCAGGAAGCAGGGCTGGCCGTCATCGTGCAGAACGTCACGGGCAAGGCGTGGCCGGCGCTGGTGCTGTCTGCCGGCGCCGTGGTGTCGGTGTTTTCCGTCACGCTGGTGACCATCTACGGCCAGACCCGCATCCTGTTCGCCATCTCCTGCGACGGGCTGATACCGAAGGTGTTCCAGCAGGTCCATCCGCGCACGCTGGCGCCGGTCAACAACACGCTGATCGTGTGCCTGGCCGTGGGGCTGACGGCGGGCCTGGTGGACGCCACCTTCCTGTGGGACATGGTGAGCATGGGCACGCTGACGGCCTTCATCGTGGTGGCCATCGCCGTGCCCGTGATGCGCCGCAAGGGCATAGGCGCCGACGTGGACGGCTTCCGCGTGCCGTTCGGCCCTTACCTGGTGCCGGCGCTGAGCATCGTGGCCTGCCTGTTCATCATGAAGGACTTGTCGGCCGCCACCTTCCACGTTTTCTTCGTGTGGATGGGGATCGCCGTGGCCGCCTATTTTGCCTACGGCTTGCGCAACTCGCGCCTGAACCTGCCACTGCGGCCGGCGGCCTGAGCGGCCTGAGCGGCCCGAGCGGTCGGCGCGGCCAGCGCGGCCGGCACGCGGCCATCCTTCGGCGCCGCGCCCGCCCGGCGTTGCCTGCCATGTACGGGCGCTCCCTGGTGGACGGCATGGCGTCAAGGTCGCTGCTGATATAACAACGGCCGCTATCCAGCCGGGGGCGGAATGTTGTACTGTGACGGGGTGACAGCCACGCGCGCCCGGCATTGCCCGATTGCCTCTGGCCGGCCCGGACCCTGGAGGAGAGCATTGAACATCAAGCTGACGTGGCGTGCCTTCCTGCTGTCGGCGGGACTGGGGCTGGCCTATTACGCCGCGGCCCGGCTCGGCCTGGCGCTGGCCTTCGCCCATACCAATGCGTCGCCCGTGTGGCCGCCGTCGGGCCTGGCCCTGGCCGCCCTGTTGCTGCTGGGACCGGGGCGCTGGCCCGGCGTGCTGGCCGGCGCCCTGGTAGCCAATCTGGTCGAATTTACGGACAACGGCGCGCTCAGCGGTGTGACGGCCGTCACCGTGTCGGCCGTCATCGCGGCCGGCAACACGCTGGAGGCGCTGGCCGGCGCCTGGTTGCTGCGCCGTATTGCCGGCCCCGCGCCGGCCCTGGACCGGCCCACCACCGTGTATGCCTTTGCGGCCGTGGCGGCCGGGGTGGCACTGATCGGCGCCAGCATCGGCGTCTCCAGCCTGTGGCTGGCCCATGTGGTGCCGGTGGCGGCGCTGCGCAAGGTGGCCTTGATCTGGTGGCTGGGCGACACGGCCGGCATGATGGTCATCACCCCGTTGTGCCTGGCCTGGCTGCGTCCCGGCACCGGCTGGCGCTGGGATGGCCGGACGGTGCTGATCACGGTGGCCGGCCTGGGCGTGCTGGGCCTGACCCTCAATCTGTTGTTCGGGCGCCACTATAACGTCGACCTGTCCTATCGCGCGCTGGCCTTCCTGCTGCTGCCCACGCTCAGCTGGACTTCCTATCGCTATGGCATGCGTGGCATCACGCTGCTGTTGCTGCTGGTGTCGGGAGCGGCCGTGGTGGGCACCACCAAGGGGCTGGGTCCGTTTTCGGCCGGCACACTGGACGACGCCCTGTTTGGACTGGAAATCTTTATCGGCCTGTGCAGCATGGTGGGCATGGTGCTGGCGTCGGACCGGCACGTGCATGGCCGGCCGGCCGGCCACGGCGAGGGGGGGGCGGGCCGGGGCGGCCTGCTCTACATGCTGCACTGGACGGTGTTGCTGGTGTGCCTGGCACTGACCATCCTGGTCTGGCAATTTGTGGTGGCCAGCACGGAGCAGCG
>JAZJZQ010000254.1:6517-17196 GCA_040389625.1 Pseudomonadota bacterium
CGCGCCGCGCTGGTGCGGGCCATCGAAACGGGCACGCTGACCACCTCGGGCAAGGTGACGCTGGTGCTCGATATGGAGCGCGGGCAGCAGCCGGGGTTTCTGATGTTCGTCCCCATCTTCCGCAAGGGGGCGCCGCAGGGCACCTGGGAAGAGCGGCACGAGGCGCTGGAACGCTACGTGTATGCCGCGTTCCGCATGGAGGACCTGATGCGCGGCATCTACAGCCGGCCCGATATGACGGTGCGGCTGGAAGTGTTCGACGGCCAGTCCACCTCGCCCGAAGCCTTGTTGTACGCCGGCGCCCGGGCGCCCGGCGCGGACGAGGCCCAGTATCCCAATCCTTACACGGGCACGGCCACGCTGCAGGTGGGCGATGCGTTCTGGACCTTGCGCCTGACGTCGCTGCCAGCCTTCGAGCGGGCCATTGACCGCGACAAGGGCCTGATCGTGCTGATCTCGGGTATGTTGATCAGCCTGTTGTTCTTCAGCGTGGTGCGGGCGCTGACGGCAAACCGGGCCGATGCGCTGGCGCTGGTCATGGCCAGCACCAGCGCGCTACGCCAGTCGGAGAACAAGTTCGGCGCGCTGGTCGAATCGGCGATCGGCTTTTCCATTATTTCGACCGACCTGGACGGCATCATCCAGGTGTTCAGCCCCGGTGCCGAGCGCATGCTGGGCTACACGGCCGGCGAGATGGTGGGCCGGCAGAGTCCGGCCATATTGCACGTGGCCGACGAGGTGGCACGGCGCGGCGGCGAGCTGACGCAGCAATATGGCCGCATCATCGCCGGCTTCGACGTATTCGTGACGCTGGCCAGGATGGGCTTGCCGGAAACGCGGGAATGGACCTATGTGCGCAAGGACGGTTCGACCTTGCCGGTGTTGCTGACCGTGACGGCCATCACGGGCGAGGGCGGGGCCGTGACCGGCTTTCTCGGCATCGCCAACGACATCACCGAGCAAAAGCAGACCGAGGCGGCCCTGCTGGCGGCCAAGCTGCGGGCCGACGCGGCCAGCGACGCCAAGAGCGAGTTCGTGGCCAACATGAGCCACGAATTGCGCACCCCGCTGAACGCCGTGCTGGGCCTGGCCGAACTGCTGGCGCAGACGCCGCTCAACGGCGAGCAGCACAAGGACCTGGGCATGCTGCGCAGGTCGGGCAAGACGCTGCTGGGGATACTGAACGACATCCTCGACTTTTCCAAGATCGAGGCCGGCCACATGGAGCTGTCGCTGGCCCCGTTCGCCGTCGATGAACTGCTGGCGACGGTGGCCATGATGATGGGCGCCAGCGCCGGCGGCAACGATATCGAACTGGCCGTCGACGTCGATCCGGCCACGCCGGCGCTGCTGGTGGGCGACGCCTTGCGGCTGCAGCAGGTGCTCGTCAACCTGGCTGGCAATGCCATCAAGTTCACGCCCAGCGGCAGCGTGACGGTGGCGCTGCACAGCACCGTGTTGCCCGATGGCATGGTGGCGCTGCGCTTCGTCGTGCGCGACACGGGCATCGGCATGTCGGACGAGCAGGTGGGGCGGCTGTTCATGCCCTTTACCCAGGCCGATTCGTCGATGACGCGCCGCTTCGGCGGAACCGGCCTGGGGCTGGCCATCTCGCGCCGCCTGGTCGAACTGATGGGCGGCAGCATCACGGTCGCCAGCCGTCCGGGCGAGGGCAGCGTGTTCATGGCCGCGTTGACGCTGCCGCAGGCGGTCCAGGCAGCGCAGTCGATCCCGGGCGATGCCGGCCCCGGACGCGAGGTACTGCTGATCGCGCCGCAGTCGCTGTCGCGCCAGGCCCTGCACCACGCGGTGCAGCGCGCCGGGTGGCATGGCGGCGAAGGTGACGATGGCGCCGCGGTGCTGTGTTGGCTGCGCGGAGACGGACCGCCGCCGCTGCTGCCGCCGCTGGATGTGGTGGTGCTGGACTGGCGCGTCTGTGCCGACGGCACGGCGGCGGCGATGGTGCAACGCTTGCGCGCGCAGGGCGCGGTGCTGGTGATCCTGCTGGTCAGTTGCCCGCAGCGGGCGCGCATGGGGGGCGACGCCTGGCAGCTCGGTTTCGACGGCGTGCTCGACGAGCCGGCCACCACGGCCAGCCTGGTGGCCTGCGTGCAGGAAGCGGGCCGGCGGCGCGTGACTGCCGGCCAGGCGGCGCAGGCCATGGCGGCCGGCGCGCAGTTCCAGGGTCACGTGCTGCTGGTGGAAGACAATGACACCAACCAGTACATCGCCCGCGCCATGCTGGCCGGATTGGGGCTGACAGTGGAATGCGCCGACAACGGCCGGCAGGCCGTGGACCTGCTGCGGGCACGGCCCGCCGATTTCGAGCTGGTGTTGATGGATGTGCAGATGCCGGTGATGGACGGCTTCGCGGCCACCGGCGCCATACGCAAGGAACTGGGGTTGCAGTTGCCTGTGATCGCCATGACGGCCGGGGTGATGGCGACCGAGCGCGACCGCTGCACGGCGGCGGGCATGGACGATTTCATCGGCAAACCGGTGGAGTCGGAACAGCTGCGCGCGGTGCTGGCGCACTATCTGGCGCCCAAGGATGGCGTGGCGACGGGGCCTGGGACTGGTGTCGCTGGCGTGGCCGAACCGGGCGATGGCGTGTTCGACCTCCAGCCCCTGCTGGACGCCATCGGCGGCTATCCCGGCCACCTGGAAACGATGCGCCAGCTGGTGGGCCAGTTTGTCGAAGCCGGCACGGCCGCCATCGATGGCGCGCAGCTGGCGTGGCAGGACGGTCGTCATGCCGAGGCCGCCGCCACGCTGCACACGGCGCGCGGCTCGGTCGGCTCGCTGGGGGCCCGACGTTTCGTCAGCGCCTGCCTGGCGCTGGAGGGGGCCCTGCGCGAGGGCGACGATGGCCAGGCCGGCGCCCTGTTTGTGCCCGTGAAAACGGAACTGCAGGCCACGCTGGCCGCCGCCGCCGCGTGGCTGGCCAGCGGCGGGCCGGCGGCCGGCAATGCGGATGGCGCGCCGACGGCAGGCAATGTGGAAGGAAAACCGGCCGCCGGCAGCGCGGATGGTGCGCCGGCGGTCGGCGGCACGGAAGGCGCGCCGGCGGACGACACGCTGGCCCTGTTCAAACAGCGCCTGGCCGAGCGCAACATGGCGGCGATGGCGATTTACGACACGCTGCGGCCATCGCTGTCGCAAACGCTGGGCGCGGCGCGCGCCGAGGCGTTGGACGCGGCGTTGAACCAATTTGATTTCGATGCCGCTTTGCTCTTGCTTGCCGCTTGATCTTTCGCTATGTTGGAAACTGGATGTCAACCTTACACAGGATAAAGCGATGGCCACTGAAAAGCGCGCGACGGTGTTGATCATCGATGACAATGAATTGACCCGCACCGTGTTGCGTATGATTTTGCAGGGCAACGGATTTGACGTGGCTGGAGAAGCGTCCACGGCCGATGCCGGCCTGCGGCAGGCCAAGCGCCTGCAGCCGGACATCATCTGCCTGGACATCCAGATGCCGGACCGGGACGGCCTCGACCTGTTGCAGATCCTGGTCGAGCTGCTGCCCGACACGACCGTGCTGATGGTGACGGCGCACAATGACGCGGCCACCGTGCGCAAGGCCGTGGAACGGGGCGCCAAGGGCTTCATCATCAAGCCATTCAACAGCGGCACCGTGCTCGACACGGTGAAAGCGGTGCTGGCGCAACGCCAGTCGATGCCGGCCGCTCCCCGGTTTGCGCCGCGGGTCGGTCCCGCATAGGCGCACTCAGGTGGCCCGGTAGCCGGCCGTCCTGCGCTGCAACAGGCGGTCTATGGCCAGGCACAGGCCGTCATCGCAAGGGGGCGGCGACGTGACCGGCGGCACGGCAACGCTGGGATCGCCATCCCGGAACGGCGGGCTGGGGTTGTACTGCACGGTCAGCTGCACCTGGCGCGCCAGCGCTTCCCCGCCCAGCAGGGCGATCACTTCCAGCGCCTCATCCATGCCCGACGAAATGCCGCCGCCCGTGATACGCCGGCGGTCCACCACATAGCGCGGATAGCCGGCCGCCACCTCCACCGCGGGAAACTTGCGCAGGCAGCCGAGGAAGGCCCAGTGGGTGGTGGCGCGGTGGCCATCCAGCAGGCCGGCCGCCGCCAGCAGTAAGGCGCCCTCGCAGACCGACACCATGTACTCGGCCGTTTCGCTTTGCTGGTGCAGGTACAGCATGAAATTGAGGTCGGCCATCAATTCGGCCAGGCGGGCGGGGGCGCCGCCCGGCACCCACAGCAAGTCCACCGGCCCGGCCTGCGCCAGCGTGGGCAGCGCCTCGCCCAGCGGCAAGCCGTCGCGCGTGGTGACGCGCGGGCCATCGACGGAAATCAGGCGGACCTGGCGCGGCACGCCGCCGGGCGGATCGGCCTCCAATGTTGTCATCCAGTTAAATAATTCGTAGGGAACAGCCACGTCGAGCAGGTCGGCCTGGTTATAGGCCAGTATGCCGATAATATACGGTTTTACTTGCATGACAATATCCCGTTAAAAGGCAAAAAATATAAGAAATGCTATCAGTTTAATTCGCCTTGAAAATACGCAAATCCTCTCAACAACAAAAAATTATAATATTGACATGCATCAAATAAAGTCTTATTTTTTATCGGCTGGCGATGAGAGTGACGTTCCTATTACTTAAGTTTTGAAAGGAATTAAAATGCCGACTCAAAATAAGATGAAGGTAAGACAGTCCATCCAAACCCTGCAGGAAGAGTACGAAAAAGGGAACAAAAAGCCGCTGGAAGACCTGGTGCGGGCCTGGAAGGGTATCAAGGAGCTACCGGCCGACCACCCCCATTCCTTCTTCACGCTGGCCGGCTATCATGGCGAACCTTTCCAGTACCGCAAGGCCGTCGACCAGCTGCCGCCCGAGGATGCCTATGCCTATTGGGGCGGTTATTGCAATCACGGCAATGTATTATTCCCCACCTGGCACCGGGTTTATGTGCTGAAGGTGGAAGAGGCATTACAAAGTATTGTGCCGGAAGTGACTTTGCCTTATTGGGATGAATCGGACATCTATACGCTCAAGCACGGCATACCGGCCGCCCTGACGCAAGAGAAATTTGAATTGGACGGCAAGCAGATCGATAATCCGCTGCGTTCATTTATACTACCTGCCGCATTGAGCGATTTCCTGCCAGGCGACCAGCGCGTCTATGAAAAGCCGAAAGGCTATGAAACCGTGCGCTATCCGCTGTCGGGCCTGGTGGGCACGCCGGAAGCCCAGCACATCACGGCCCTGCACAACGCCAAGTACCCGAACTGGCAGGAGAACGTGGGCTTGCTGAACAAGAACGTGCGGGCCTGGCTGCGCGGCTCGCCCCCCACCGTGACCGACCCCAATCCCAGCACCAACGGCGTCTATGCCAAGCTGCAGGAATGCCTGGCGGCGCCCAACTACACGGTGTTTTCCAACACCACCTCGGCCGGCCAGTGGAACCTCATCAACCCCGGCAAGGTGACGCCGCTGGAAAGCCCGCACAACTCCATCCACCTGGCGGTGGGCGGTTTCGACTTTCCCGGCCAGGGCCAGTACGGCCAGATTGCCGGCGCCAACGGCGACATGGGCGAGAACAACACGGCCGGCATGGACCCCATCTTCTTCTTCCACCACTGCAATATCGACCGCATGTTCTGGCTGTGGCAGAAGCGGCACAACATGCGCGACAAGCTCGACATCATCCAGGGTTTTGCCGGCACTTCGGCCAGCGACTCCCAGGGCCCCACGCCCGGTTTCGCGCCTGGCCAGACGCTGGACATGACGACGCCGCTGCGCCCGTTCAAGAAGGCGGACGGCAGCATTTACACCTCCAACGACTGCGTCAACATCGAAAAGCAGCTGGGCTTTACCTATGCTCCCGGCTCGCTCGATGAAGACCTGGCGGCGCCGATGGCCCAGGCCCTGGGGGCGCGCATGGCCAGCCAGAAGCTGCATGTGAGCGGCGTCAGCCGGACGTCGGTGCAGGGTTCGTTCGTGCTGAGCGCCTACGCGCTGGTCAAGGGCGGCGACGGCAAGACGGTGCGCCACGACCTGGGCCACAGCGCCATCCTGAGCCGCTACAACGTGGCCAAGTGTGCCAACTGCCTGACCCATGTGGACGTGATGACCTTCTTCCCGCTGGACGGGCTGAGCCAGGCCGAGCGCACCCAGGCCGACTATCACGTGGAGCTGCATTCGCGGGCAGGGGTGGTGTCGCTCACGCCGGGCCAGTCGATGGCGCCGCAGAGCGCGTTTGCCGCCGTCATGCCGGCGCCACCGGCCAAGCCGGTGGCGTTGCGCATCATCGACTAGCGGCGCCACGGTGGCGGCCATCCCGGCCGCCACCACCGACAGGGAGGGCTTCAAGATGAGTTTCGCACCTGAAATACACAGCCTGGCCGGCATCTGGACTTACCGCAGCTTCCGCAACAGCGCCAACCTGGACGAACCGTTCGACCAGCTGGAATTTGGCCGGGCCCACATCGAGATCAGGAAAGCGCCGATGGGCGTGTTGAGCGGCCGCATCTACGATACCGGCTGGGAGCTGGAGCTGAACGGCAGCATTTCCTACGGCGCCCCGTTCGCCGTCCGTTTCCAGGGCAAGGGCATGGTGTCGGGCGAGGAGTGGATCTACGATTACACGGGCTTTTTGAGCCCGGCCTGGCCGAACGGCATCGAGCAGCGGCCGGCGCTGGCCGGTTCCATCGTGCGCACCGTGCCTCATTCGGGCGGCAAGGCGCCGGCCGGCGTGGTGTGCTCGTGGTACGCGGTGCTGGACAAACCGGCCTGAGCGCAATGGCGCCGGGCGGGCCTGTGGCCGCGAAGCGGTTTGTGGTGCGGCGCCCGCTGCTGGCGCCGCGCCGGCTGGTGGCGTTGTGGACGGCGCTGGCCTACGCGGTAGTGGCTGCGGCCGCCGTCGTGCTGCCGGGCTGGTTGCACGGGACGCGGCCGGACGCGGCCTGGGCCGGGCTGGCCGCGCTCGCTGCCGCTGCCGGCAGCGCCTCGCCCGTGGGCCGGCAGTGGCTGCGTTGCCTGTGCGTGGTCGGCATTGGACTGGCGGCCGATTTCGCGCGCGTGCCGCCCATGGCGCTGGCCACCTTGTGCGGCGACGCCAGCGCCGACATGCTGGGGGCGCTGGTGGAGCATGTGCAGCTGTTTCCCGTCACCTCGGCCGCGATGCTGCTGATGGTGGTGCCGGGGCGGCAGGGGCGGCCGTCGTCCGTGTGGCTGACGCTGGCGCTGGGGGAGGGCATGGCCATGCTGCTGCTGATGCCGCTGGCCATGCGCTGCATGCGGGCGGTGGCGCCATCGCTGGCGCTGGCCTGGAGTCCGGAAGCGTGGTCATGTGCGATGGCGCTGGCCATGGTCGTACTCTCCGGTCTGCACCGGCCCAGGCTCAGGATGGCAGGCGGGACGTGACGGCTGGCCGCCCACGGCGCGGCGCAGCGTCAATCGCGGCTGGCTGCGCGGCGGCGCCATGCCGGCTCGCACAGTACGCGCGCGATGACGGCGTCCGGCACGCCCAGTTTGGCCATGAATTCAGCCGCGGCGCGCATGCCGGACACTTCTTTGAGGGCAACACCTGCATCGACCACCTTGTCGATGTTGTGTTTGGGAATATCAGGTTTTTGCGTGGACATACCGGTCCTCCACTACGAACTATTGTAGTGGAACTGACCGTTCTTTGCGCTGGTGCAAACCAAACGTGCGAGACCATGGCGTCTGTTTGCGCTGGTCGGATAGAGCTGCTGGCCGTGCCGTCGCGGCGGCGGCGGGCGCAGCGTGCAACGGGCGCGCCGTCCAGCCTAAGCCAGGCGCGCACCCGGCTTGGGCTTCACTGGCAACCGGGCATTTTGAACGAGCCGATCCAGGTGCTCCAGTTGAAGGTGCCGCTGGCCTTCAGATACTCGTTGGTGTACCAGAAAGTGCAATCGTCGGCGGGATCGATCGCCAGCGAAGAGTAGTCGCCCCAGCGCGCCAGGTTGGGTAGTTGCGAGCCGCCTCCATCCTTGAAGATGTTCTCGGCCTGCATGGTGCCCACGGGGTCGGTAGGCACACGGCCCGTGTAGCGCAGCGAGGGATACACCGTTGCGCTCGATGCGCTGTAACCCATCGCGATATTGCCGACCTTATCCATGGCTATGCTGCCCATCCAGCGGCTGGTGTTGTCGGGCGAGTAGGTTCCCTGCTGGAACACCACCGGCGCTTGCGGGTTGCGGATCTCGTACCAGCGCACCCCGGTCACCTGGGAGTGCCGGTTGCCCGCCACCTTGACGGAATGGTTGACCAGCAAGGACTCGGTGCCACCGCGATTGCGATAGGCCAGGCGATACATGATACGGTCGGCGAGCGAGTCCAGTTGCTGGCTGGTGCCAGGCTGGGCGATGCAACTGCCTCCGCCGCACGCTGGCGTGAACGCGGCCACGGCGATAGTGGTGGGCCCCGTCAGGGTGGAATTGGCCGGCGTGGCAAAATCGACATGGAACTTCCACAGCCGGAGTGAATTCGACCCGAAATTCATGAAGTAGTTCGGTGATCCCCCCGGCGGCGCGGTAGTGCCGTCCAGGTCGGCTGGCAGCAGGCCGCCGTACGACGATGACAGCTGGAAGCATACCTGCGTGGCCGCAGCGCCGGCCCGCATGTTGGCCGCGTCATAGGCGCACACTTTGGAGCCCGCGAACGTCGTCCCATTGTTGAAAATGTTGAACGAGATGTAGTAGGCATCGGGCCAGACCCCCAGTTTGGGGTAGTCGGGGAATTGGGTGTTGCCGTAATTGAAGGCATACCTGTTGTAGGTGCCGGTCGCGTCGGACGTGGTCGACACGGCCACGCATTGCAGATAGGGTGTGGTTGAGACCGAGAATTGCGTCAGGATCCAGCGGTTATTGGCTTTGTCGTACTGCACCAGCGGGTCGCCGTCGTTGTTGGCCTCGCAGCCGCCCCCGAAACCCTTCCATACGCTGTTGCCTGCCTTGGGGAAGCCGGCGGCGATATGGCCGGTCTTGTCAAACACGGCGAACGATTCATTAACCCACTGAACGACCTGAGTGGCGCCCACCGTCAGGTTCGGATCGGGCGGCGCGGCGTTGGGGACGAAGCCATAATCGCCTTTGCCCACGCCGGCAAAGCCGATGCCGCCCGTCGTGGCCAGCGAGCCGCCGGCACTCGATTGCAGCACGGGATCGTATTGCAGCGGCAACGAGGGCATCGGAATCGGGCCGATCGCACGTGCGAAGACGCCGCCAGCACGCGGCGAGGACGGGATGTCGCGCAGCGGAGGCGAGACGTCATGGTGGCTGGCAAAAGCGTGTTCGGCGGCAGTGGCCGGCAACTCCTGTCCGCTCGCTGCAGGCGCTAGCGACACGCCGGAAACCAGGCCTATGACCCATGTGATTGTGCGCAGATCCATGTCATTCCCCACGTTGATGCCGGTTGAAAGCGGCAATTGTTGCGGATTGAAGATAGCCGTTCCGACCGGATGTCAATTCATACGGATGTGCGATCTACGCGCGACGGGTCGTCTTTTAAAGATAGGTCGGATGCGGACGACTGTCAAATTCCAAACTGGGAGCGAGAGCGCTATACGTGGTGCGGCTTGCGCGCTAAAAAGTCGGCGTATGGCGGACTTGTTCTGGGGAAATGGCGGGGTCGGTCAGCGCTTGGCTGGCGCTACCGGCGGTGGGACATTGGCCGGGGCAGCGGTAGCCGGCTGCGCATAGCGTACTACGTCAAATTGTGCTGTGGTGCCCGGAGCCGGAATCGAACCGGCACGCCCTTACGAGCGGGAGATTTTAAGTCTCCAGTGTCTACCAGTTTCACCATCCGGGCAGCGAGGCGAGATTTTAGCACAGCAGTAGTCAAAATCACCAGTTTTCCGGACCTGCCGCCCCGGTACACCGCCACTGGCCGGACGCAGGTGTGTCATGCGCCGCCGGGGCGCCCGGTGCTTGCCTTTGCGAGGTGTATTTTTTTATAACTATTTAATTGCAATTGTTTACGATGTATTGTGGTTATGGTAATATTCTTAAATTGCATTAAGAATTCGAGGACTGCGCAAGGCGCCGGCAACTCCAAAGCGCGTTTCTGCAGACGAACTGTAGTGATTACGACGGGAGTATCAATGACTGTTTCGATGAAAAAATACCTGAGCCTGGCCACGTTCGTCGTGGGCGCGGCGCTGGCAAGCTGCGCTTACGCCAAGCCTTCCAATTCCACCCCGGTATGGACGGTGGAAACGCCGGCCATCAATGCCGGTATCGGCAGCATCACCCTGGGCGGCCATACCTTCACCTTTACCGACAGCGTGTCTGCGCCTGTGCAACTGGCATACTACAACAGCAATCCGGGCCCCAACAGCCAGGCAGCCATCAGCTCGTTCATCAAGAGCAGCAATCTGTTTGGCCTGTCCAGCGCCACGCCGCTGACCTTCGGCGCCTCGGTCGACACCATCCACAATTCGGTCGTCATCGCCGCCCAGGAGCATCCCTACGATTACCTGGCCGTGCACGTCGGCGGTGGTGAGCTGCTGTTCCACTGGAGTAATAAAGTGACGACGGCGTTTTCCATCACTGGCGATAATCTGAGCAACTACCGCGCCTACATCCTGCCAGTGCCGGAACCGGAAACCTACGCGATGCTGCTGGCTGGCCTCGGCGTGCTCGGTTTCATGGCCCGTCGCCGCAAGCAGCAGTAATC
>JAZJZQ010000255.1:0-5000 GCA_040389625.1 Pseudomonadota bacterium
GCCGTCCCCAGGCAGCGCCGAACTCACGAAGGGCGGCCATTCGTCGGCGGAGAAGCGCACCACCGGCAACGGTGCGGCAGCCAGCCACGCGGGCCACAACACCGCGCCGGCCAGCCATGCCATTACGACGCCCGCCTTCGACCGGCCCATCACCACTCCCCGTATTGTTGCCCGACATTACCTTGCCGTTGGCATGATCGGTTTCTATCGTCCCATAAAAAAGCGCCATGCACAAAGTTGTATTTAGGCAACTACCCCAGCCATCACCAGCGTATCAATGGTGCGGGATTTTTTTCGGCCCCAATAGCGCAGATATTGGATAATGACGCTTTACCGCATCGAAGCTGACCGTGTCGTCCACCAAAACTCCTTCCCTTGCCGACCGCATCGAAGACGTGCTGCCGCAGACCCAGTGCACCAAGTGCGGCTACCAGGGCTGCCGCCCCTACGCCGAGGCGATCGCGGCCGGCCAGGCCGACATCAACCAATGTCCGCCCGGCGGCGCGGAGGGTGTGGCGCGCCTGGGCGCCCTGCTGGGCCGCAAGGTCATCCCGCTCAACCCCGTCAACGGCATCGAGCGCCCGCGCGCCGTGGCCTACATCGACGAGGCGCTGTGCATAGGCTGCACGCTATGCATCCAGGCTTGCCCGGTGGATGCCATCGTCGGCGCGGCCAAGCAGATGCACACCGTCGTGCCCGACCTGTGCACGGGCTGCGACCTGTGCGTGGAGCCGTGCCCGGTCGACTGCATCGTCATGTATCCCGTCACGGAGAGCACCGGTTGGGCCGCCTGGAGCCAGCCGTTGGCCGACGCGGCCCGCGAGCGGCACGACTTCCGCACCCTGCGCCTGCGCCGCGACGCCGAGGAAAACGATGCCCGCCTGGCCGCCAAGGCCGTGGCCAAGATGCAGGCCGTGGAAGCGCTGGACCCGGCCACGTCGGCCGGCGAAGCGGAAAAGGAACGCAAGCGCGCCATCATCGCCGCCGCCATGGAACGGGCGCGCCTGAAGAAGGAAGCGGCCCAGCAGGAAGCGGCCGCCAAGGAAAACAAAACCGAATGAATGCAGCCAAACGCTACGAAATGTTCACGCGCTTTCGCGCGGCCAATCCCAAACCCGTCACGGAACTGGAATACAGCACGCCGTTCGAACTGCTGATCGCCGTGCTGCTGTCGGCCCAGGCGACCGACGTGGGCGTCAACAAGGCCACCCGCAAGCTGTACCCGGTGGCCAACACGCCGGCCAAGATCCTGGCGCTGGGCGAGGAAGAACTCAAGAGCTACATCCAGACCATAGGCCTGTACAAGACCAAGGCCAAGAACGTCATCGCCACCTGCAAGATCCTGCTGGACCAGCACGGCGGCGAAGTGCCGCGCGACCGCGCATCGCTGGAAGCCTTGCCCGGCGTGGGCCGCAAGACGGCCAATGTGGTGATGAATACGGCCTTCGGCGAGCCGACCATGGCGGTCGACACCCACATCTTCCGCGTGGCCAACCGCACCGGCCTGGCGCCGGGCAAGAATGTCGACATCGTCGAGCAGAAGCTGCTCAAGTTCGTGCCCAAGGAATTCCTGCACGACGCCCACCACTGGCTGATCCTGCACGGGCGCTACACCTGCAAGGCGCGCAAGCCCGAATGCTGGAACTGCATGGTGGCCGACCTGTGCGACTACCGCCACAAGACGCCGGCGCCGGACGGCGCCTGAGCCGACGCCGGCCCCGGGCACAGGCCCGAATCGCCGGCAGCCGCGCGTCCGCACCGGCGGGCGCCGGGCGCGGATGCGCTCCGTGTGCTTACACCAGCACCAGGTTGTCGCGGTGGATCAGCTCCGGGCCTTCCAGGAAGCCGAGGATGGATTCGATCTCCGCCGACGGCTTGCGCATGATGCGGCGCGCCTCCGCGCTGGTGTAGTTGGACAGGCCGCGCGCCACCGGGTGACCTTCCGGGTTGACGCAGGTGATGACGGCGCCCCGTCCGAACTCGCCCTTCACGTCCGTCACGCCAATCGGCAGCAGCGACTTGCCCTCGCCGGTCAGCTTCTGCACGGCCCCCGCGTCGAGCACCACCTGGCCCACCGTGTGCAGGTGATCGGCCATCCACTGCTTGCGCGCCGTCAGGTGGCCCGTCTGCGCCGTCAGCTCGGTGCCGATGGCCTCGCCCTGCGCCAGGCGCGTGAGCACGTCGCTGTCGCGGCCCCAGGCGATGATGGTGTGGGCGCCCGACTTGGCGGCGCGCTTGGCCGCCAGGATCTTGGTCAGCATGCCGCCCCGGCCGATGTCGCTGCCGGCGCCGCCGGCCATCGCCTCCAGCGCCGGATCGCCGGCGCGGCCCTGCTGGATCAGCTTGGCGTTCGGGTCCTTGCGCGGGTCGGCCGAGAACAGGCCGTGCTGGTCGGTCAGGATGATCAGCGCGTCGGCCTCGATCAGGTTGGCCACCAGCGCACCCAGCGTGTCGTTGTCGCCGAACTTGATCTCGTCCGTCACCACCGTGTCGTTCTCGTTGATGATGGGGACCACGCCCAGGCGCAGCAAGGTGGTCAGCGTCGAGCGCGCGTTCAGGTAGCGTTCGCGGTCGGCCAGGTCGGCGTGCGTGAGCAGCACCTGGGCCGTGCCCAACTGGTGGGCACGGAAGCTCGTTTCATAGATTTGCGCCAGGCCCATCTGGCCCACGGCCGCGCAAGCCTGCAGTTCGTGGATGTCGGTGGGGCGCTGCTCGAAGCCCAGGCGCAGCATGCCCTCGGCGATCGCGCCCGACGATACCAGCACCACGTCCTTGCCCAGTGCCCGCAGGCCGGCGATCTGCGCGGCCCAGCGCGCGATGGCGGCGTGGTCCAGGCCCCGGCCATCGTTGGTGACGAGCGAGGAACCGACCTTGATGATGACGCGGGTGGCTTTCTGTATGACGGAATTCATTGTGCGGCGGTTCTCATCTCAAAGCGCGGACCGGCCGCGCATGACTATCAAACACCCCGGCGCAGGCGCCAGGACTAGGATTGCTGTGATATCGCCGGAAACAGGCCGGGTGCCCTGTCCTGCCGCAACCGGCGCCGCGCCCGCGGTAGCGGGGCCGGCGCCGACATGGATGATGCAAACAGTGGTAACCGTTTATATCATGGAGAAAAATGCTAATCGGCCGCGCGAGGCGGCCGAATGGGAATCACGTACTGTGATTGTAATCGAGAACGGCTCTGCCGTTCAGTGCGATCAGTCCACGAGCTTGGTCCAGGATGTTAGTCCAGGATTTTGAAGCGGGGATCGTCCGGATCGATGGAGGAGATGCCGCGCGCCTCTTCCGTCATCTGGGTTTCTTCCGCCCGCTGTTCCTCGTGCTTCTTCTGCTCCAGGTGCATGTAGATGGCGTTGACCAGCTCTTGCGTGCCTTCGTGGCTCAGGGCCGAGATCTCGAACACGGGGCCCTTCCAGGCGAAGCGCTTGATGAAGTCCTTGACGACCTTCTTGCGCTCCTCTTCCGGCACCATGTCGAGCTTGTTGAGCACCAGCCAGCGCGGCTTGTCCACCAGCGCCTCGTCGTACTTTTTGAGCTCCTTGACCAGGGCCTTGGCTTCCTTGACCGGATCGACATTGGCCTCGAACGGCGCCAGGTCGACGATGTGCAGCAGCAGGCCGGTACGCTGCAGGTGACGCAGGAACTGGTGACCCAGGCCCGCGCCTTCGGCCGCGCCTTCGATCAGGCCGGGAATGTCGGCGATGACGAAGCTCTTCTCGTGCGACACACGCACCACACCCAGGTTGGGGTGCAGGGTGGTGAACGGGTAGTCGGCAATCTTCGGGCGGGCGTTGGACACGGCCGAGATGAAGGTGGACTTGCCGGCGTTGGGCATGCCCAGCAGGCCGACGTCGGCCAGCACCTTCAGCTCCAGGCGCAGTTCACGCCGTTCGCCTTCCTTGCCTTCGGTCTTCTGACGCGGCGCACGGTTAGTCGACGTTTTGAAGTGGATGTTGCCCCAGCCGCCCTCGCCGCCCTTGGCCAGCAGTTCGATCTGGCCGTGTTCGGTCAGGTCGGCCAGGATTTCGCCGCTCGCATTGTCGATGATCAGGGTGCCCACCGGCATGCGCAGCTGGATGTCGTCCGCGCCCTTGCCATAGCAGTCGGCGCCGCGTCCCGGCTCGCCGTCCTTGGCCTTGTGCATCTTGGAGTAGCGGAAATCGACCAGGGTGTTGACGTTGCGGTCAGCCACGGCCCAGATCGAGCCGCCCTTGCCGCCGTCGCCGCCGTCAGGGCCGCCGAAGGGTCTAAATTTTTCACGGCAAAAAGAGGCGCAGCCATTGCCGCCGTCGCCGGCGATGACCTCAATTTTTGCTTCGTCGATAAACTTCATAATGTGCCGCCATAAAACTAAAAAGGCTCTACCTTGGGCAGAGCCTTTCGATTGAAGGCTTGCGCCTTACGGGGTGGCATGCCGCGCGCGGCATGCCGGTACCAATTTACGCTGGTACGACGGTCACGAACTGGTGCGAGTTCGGACCTTTGACAACGAACTTCACCTTGCCGGCCACCAGGGCGAACAGGGTGTGGTCCTTGCCCATGC
Source organism: Pseudomonadota bacterium (assembly GCA_040389625.1). Classification (GTDB taxonomy): domain Bacteria; phylum Pseudomonadota; class Gammaproteobacteria; order Burkholderiales; family Burkholderiaceae_D; genus Rugamonas. Next base: position 4,550 of record JAZJZQ010000255.1, read on the forward strand.
CTACACCTTCGCCGGCGCGCACTGGGGTGCCGCGCTGACGAATGATGATGCCGCCGGCGTTGATCGCCTGGCCGCCGTAGACTTTAACGCCCAGACGTTTTGATTCTGAATCACGGCCGTTTCGCGTAGTGCCGCCGCCTTTTTTGTGTGCCATTTTAAGACTCCTTAGATACTAGTGTAATTCGGGCAAACAGCGATTAGCCGTTGATCGAAACGATTTGGATTTCGGTGTAATTCTGGCGATGGCCCTGATGCTTCTGGTAGTGCTTACGACGACGCATCTTGAAAATCTTCACCTTATCGTGACGACCGTGTGCCACAACAGTTACCAGTACCTTTGCACCTTCGACCAATGGAGCACCAAACTTGATGCTGTCGCCCGCGCCTACGGCGAGAACCTGATCGATGGTGATTTCGGAACCAATGTCTGCCGGTATCTGTTCTACTTTAA
>JAZJZQ010000256.1:0-6550 GCA_040389625.1 Pseudomonadota bacterium
GCACCACGATGGCGTCGTCGATCAGCAGGCCGATGCACAGCGACAGCGCCATCAGGGTCAGGAAGTTGAGCGTGAAGCCGAACGCCTTCATGGCGATAAAGCTGGCCATGACGGAGATGGGCAGGGTCAGCCCGGTGATGATGGTGCTGCGCCACGAGTGCAGGAACAGGAACACGATCACCATGGTCAGCACGGCGCCCTCGATGATGGTTTCCTTGACGTTGGTGAGCTGGCTTTGCACCTGCACCGAATCGTCGTTCAGCACCTTCAGTTCGATATCGGCCGGCAGCGTCTTTTGCAGCTGGGCCGCCACGCGCTGGATGCCGGTGCCCACCGCCACCACGTTGGCGTCCTGCACCTTGGTGATCTCGATCGAGATGGCGCGCTGGCCGTTCAGGCGCGAGATCGACAGTTCCTCCTGCTCGCCGTCGACCACATTGGCCACCTGTTCCAGCAGCACGGGGCCGTTGGCGCGGCGCGCCACGATGATGCGGTTGAAGTCGCGCGCCTGTTTGAGCTTGCCCTCCACCCGCACCAGCTGCTCGCTGGCGCCGTAGCTGATGCTGCCGGCCGGCAGGTTGGTATTGGTGGCCTGGATGGCGGCGATCACCTCGTCCACGCCCACGGCCTGGGCCGTCATGTCGGCCGGGCGCAGGCTCACCAGCACCTGGCGCGCCTTGGTGCCCGTCAGCCGCACCTGGCCCACGCCAGGCACGGCCTGGAAGCGCTTGGTGATGACCTGGTCGGCCAGGGTGGACAGCTCGCGCACCGTGTGGGACTTGGCCGTCAGGCTCAGCTGGACGATGGGGCGTTCGTTCTCGCCTTCCACGCGGGCGATGAACGGGTCCTTGGCCTCCTTGGGGAAGCGGGGGCGTACCAGGGCCACCTTGTCGCGGATGTCCTGCATGGCCTTGTCCATGTTGGTCGACAGGTCGAAGTCGATGTAGAGCCCGGCCCGGCCTTCCCACGAATTGGAACGCAGGGTCTTGATGCCGCTGACGGTGTTGATGATCTCTTCCAGCGGGCGCGTGATGTCGTTCTCCACCGCCTCGGGCGAGGCGCCCGGATACTGCACCTCGACGATGGCGACGGGGATCTGCACGTTGGGCATGGACTCCAGGCCCAGTCCCCGGTAGGAGAACAGGCCCAGCACGACCAGCGCCACCATCACCATGGTGGCGAACACGGGATTCTGGATGCTGACTTTGGTGATCCACATGGCTCAGTCCTTCCGCGCCAGCTGCGGCGCCTGGGCGCCGGCGGCGCGGGCCGGCAGCTTGACGGCGCTGCCCGGCTTGAGGCCGTCGATCCTGGCCACGATCACGCTGGCGCCGGGCGCCAGGCCGGCCGTCACGGCCGCGTAACCCTCGTCCTCGTTGCGCAGGCCCAGTTCCACCGGCTGCGGCACCACCTTGCCCTGCACGATGGTGTACACCACCTGCCGGCCCTGTTCCGTGCGCAGCGCCGCCAGCGGCACCAGCGGCAGCTCGGCCGAACGGGCCGTCACGATGCTGCCCTTGGCGAACATGCCGCCGCGCAGGGCGCCGTCGGCGTTGGGCACGGCCACGTACACCAGCATGTGGCGCGAGCCGGCCTCCGTGGTGGGGTTGATGCGGGCCACCTTGCCGCCAAATTCGCGCTGCTGGAAGCCGTCGACCTTGAAGCGCACCTCCTGTCCCACCTGGATGCGGGGGATCTCCGAGGCCGGCACCTGGGCTTCCAGCGTCAGCTCGGCCAGGTTGACGATGGTGTAGACGGGCATGTCGGGCGCCAGCTTCTCGCCGGCCTGCACGTGGCGCTTGCTGACAATGCCGGCGATGGGGGCGCGGATCACGCCGTCGTTCATGGCGATGCGGGCGACCTCGACGGCGGCGGCGGCCGCCTTGACGCTGGCGCGCGCCAGCTCCACGCTGTTCTGGGTGCTGTCGTAGGCGGTCTGGGCGATGTATTTCTGCTTGAGCAGCGCCAGGCTGCTGGCCTCGTTCTTGGTGGCCAGCGACAGCCGGGCCTGGGCCTCGTCCAGCGCCGCCTGCTGCTGCGCCAGCCGGGCCCGCAGGTCGGCCAGGTCGATGCGGGCCAGCACCTGGCCGGCCGTCACGTTCATGCCTTCCTGCACCGTGGTCAGTTCCACCTGGCCCGACACCTTGGACTTGACGGTGGCCTGGCTGAGCGGCGTCAGCGAGCCCGACAGGGGCAAGCTCAGGGCCAGCGCACGGGCCGCGATGGCAGTCACGTCGGTGCCGGACAGTTCCAGCACGGGCGGCACATCCGCTTTCTTCTCGCTGGCGTGGGCCGCCGTGGGCTGGGGCCGCAGCAGGGTCCAACCACCACCCGCCAGGGCCAGCGCGGCCACGGCGATCACGGGGAGGCGCCAGCGTCGGCTGCGCACGGCGGGCTGGGGAGGCAGGGTCTCGATTTTCATGTCGTCGTCTTCTTCTGGAATGGAGGCGCGGGCGCCGGGGACCGATCGCAGCGCGGCCGCGCATAGTTGGAAGGGGGACAGTCCTGTCCCCCTTGCCTTCGTCTGCACGGGTACGCATGTTGTCACTTTAAGAAGGCGGGGCGGCGGCCGCCATCGGAATGCGACAAAGCGCATGAAAACGGGGTTGAGCTGCAAAAAACGCACCCCGGCGCCGGCGCCACAGCCGCTCCGGCCGTCCGATTTGTTGGTTTGTGGCAAAACTTATTGCTAAATAGAGGGATGGGAGTGGCTTCATTGATCGAAGTCAAGAGCGCGGGCGCGGGCAGGGGAAGAATGGGTTAAACGCCTGCAAGGGCTTAACTTTCGTGAGGCCATCGTGGGTATGCAAGCATCCAGCGCCGAGGACGGCGAGGAGTTCGACGGCCCTGGCCACCAGGCGCTCGACGTCATCGCCCGCATCGTCGCGGCCATCGAAGCGACGCCCATGGTGGCCGTGCGCAGCGTGGACCGGGCCGGCACCGTGCGGTTCTGGAACCGCACCTGCACCGTGTTGTACGGCATCGCCACGGCCGACGCCCTGGGCCGGCCGCTGGACGCGCTGATGCGTCCGGCCGAGCGGGCCGACGAATACGAGGCCGCCATCGAGCGCGTGTGGCAGACGGGCCAGCCCAGCGTCGCGCGCGACTGGCACATGCGGCTGGCCGACGGGCGCACGCTGTGGATCTATTCCACCATGTTCCCCGTCTACCGGGGTGGCGTGCCGCAGCAGATCTTCTGCATGGACGTGGACATCACGGCCCGCAAGGAGGAGGAAAACGCGCTGCTGTCGGTGGGCGCCAATTTCCGCCAGATGTATGAACGCTCGGCCGACGCCATCGTGCTGGTGCGCCACGAGCGCATCGCCGACGCCAACCCGGCCGCGCTGGCCCTGTTCGGCTGCGCCCACAAGGATGGCATGCTGCAACGCACGCTGGCCGAGTTCTCGCCGCCCCAGCAGGCCGACGGCGAACCGTCGGCCGCCGCCGCCCGCGCCCGCGCCCGGCAAGCCCACGCGGAAGGCAACCTGCGCTTCGACTGGCGCTACCTTGACGGCGCCGGCCAGCCATTCTGGGCCGAGGTGCTGATGACCTCCATCACGCTCGACCACGAGCACATGTTCTACACGGTGATACGCGACATTTCCGCCCGCAAGGAGGCCGAGCGTTCGCTCTACCTGGCGGCCCAGGTGTTCGAAAACAGCCGCGACGCCATCGTGCTGACCGACCGCGCCCACATCATCGTGGCCGTCAACCGCGCCTACAGCGACGTGACGGGCTACAGCAGCGCGCAGATGACGGGCCAGCCGCTGGCGGCGCACCGCTGCGGCATCGAGGACGAAGCCCAGTACCACCGCATCCTGGCGGCCGTGGAGGAGAACGGCCACTGGCAGGGCGACGTGTGGGCCTTGCGCGCCAACGGCGAGCGCTATCCGGCCTGGCTGTCGCTGACGGCCATCCGCGACCGGGGCCAGGAAGTGAGCAATTACATGGGCATGCTGTCGGACATCACGGAGCGCAAGCAGGCCGAAGCCCACACCCGCCACCTGGCCGAGCACGACTTCCTGACGGACTTGCCGAACCGGGTGCTGCTGCTGGACCGCCTCAGCCTGGCGCTGACGGCGGCGCGCCGCCACCACAGCATGCTGGCCATCCTGTTCCTGGACCTGGACCGCTTCAAGCACATCAACGACGCCCTGGGCCACCACGTGGGCGACCTGCTGCTGCGCGAGGTGGCCGCGCGCCTGGTGCGCTGCGTGCGCGGGGTGGACACGGTGAGCCGCCAGGGCGGCGACGAATTCGTCATCATCCTGGCCGACATCGGCGGGGTGGACCAGGCGGCCCACGTGGCGGCCACCGTGCTGCAGGCGATTACCCAGCAGTACGTGCTGGAGCAGCACCGGCTCGACGTGACCACTTCGATCGGCATCAGCATCTACCCCAACGACGGCGCCGACATCGACACCCTGATCCGCCATGCCGACCTGGCCATGTACCACGCCAAGGAGCATGGCCGCAACCGCTTCCAGTTCTTCAACCCGGACATGAACGCCCAGATCACGGAGCGGGTGCGCTTCGAGAACGACTTGCGGCGCGCCATCGCCGAGCGCCAGTTCGAGCTCGAATTCCAGCCCGAGCTGGACCTGGCCACGGGCGCCGTGCTGGGCATGGAGGCGCTGATACGGTGGCGCCACCCGGAACTGGGGTTGCTGGCGCCGGCCCGCTTCATCGGCGTGGCCGAGGACTGCGGGCTGATGGTCACCATCGGCGGCTGGGTGCTGCAGGAGGCGTGCCGCCGCGCGCGCCTGTGGCTGGACGAAGGGCGGCCGCTGGTGGTGGCGGTCAACCTGTCGCTGGCCCAGTTCATGCAGAAAAGCCTGGTCGAGACGGTGCGGGCGGTGCTGCAGGCGTCGGGCCTGCCGCCGTCGCTGCTGGCGCTGGAAATCACGGAAGCGATCCTGATGAAGCACGGCAGCGGCGCCCTGGCCGTGCTGCAGGAATTGCGGGCGCTGGGCGTGAGCCTGGTGATCGACGATTTCGGCACCGGCTATTCACGGCTGGGCCACCTGAAGGACTACCCGGTCGACAAGCTCAAGATCGACCGCTCCTTCGTCAACGATTTCGAGTCCGAGCCGGCCGAGGCGGCCGTCGTCAGCGCCATCATCGCGCTGGCCCACAGCCTGCGGATGAAGGTGCTGGCCGAGGGCGTGGAGACGGCGCAGCAGATGCGCTACCTGCAGGAGCAGGGCTGCGACCAGTACCAGGGCAGCTATCTGCCGGGCGCCCTGCGTCCGCCGCCGCCGGGTGCGGCCGACGGCCTGGCGGCCCCGCGCGCGCCCTGAGGGCGCCTCAGCCTGGCGCGCCGGCCGGGTCGCGCGCGCCGTACAGGCGCAGCCGCACCAGCACCTGGCCGTGGTCGGACGTTTCCGGGCGCTGCTGCAGCAGGTGGTCGTTCAGGTAGGTCACGTCCAGCACTTCGCCGATGGCGTAGCGCGAGGCCGGGTTGAATTCCTCCGACACCAGCACGTGGTCGATGGTCATGTAGTGGCCTTCGTGGATGTTGGTGTAGCCCACGTGGCGCAAGTGGTCCTGGCGCAGCTGGATCTGGTTGCAGTCGAACAGGCGCCCGTGCAGCTCCTCGCCCGCCAGGCACTGGGCGCCCGCACCCAGCACGATGCTGGTGGTGACGGCATCGGCCGTGTCATTGAAGTCGCCCAGCACGATGCAGGGCCGGCGCGGGCTCAGCGCCAGTTCGCTGGCCAGCGCACGCAGCGCCACCGCTTCCGTGCCGCGCCGGATCAGCGAGCGCAGGCTGGCCTGGGCGTACAACATGGGGTCGCCGCTGCCGGCGGTGGCCTCGCCATTGCGGTAGTCGGGCCGTTTCGATTTCAGGTGCACCACCAGCACGTCGACCAGGGCGCCGCCGGGCAGCACCACCCTGGCGTGCACGGGGGCGCGCGCGAAGCGGTCGGCGTCGCGGCTGCCGGCCGGCATGGCCACGCCGGCGGGGAAGGCCGGGTAGCTGGCGGCAGGGGCGGCCAGCGGCAGGCGCGAGATCAGCGCCACCTGGGGCGTGAGGCGCTCGGCGCCCGGATCGGCCGCCACCCCGGCCACGCTGGCGCCGGCGTAGCGCCGGCTGTGCGCCAGCACGTCGCGCAGGGCGTCCAGGCAGAACACTTCCTGCAGTCCCACCACGTCCGCGTCCAGCTGGTCGAGCTGGTGCGCCGTCCATTCGATTTTCGCTTGATATTCCGCCGCCGTCAGGGGTGCCAGGTTGTCGTACAATTTCGCGCCCGGCGGGGCCAGGTTGCAAACATTGAAAGTGGCAAAGTGGATTTCTTGCTGCATAATGCGACACTCCTTAGCGAACGTTTAGCGTATCACGGCATGGCGAAAAAAGAGCACATTTCAGAAACCCAGGCGACCCAGATGCTGCGCAAGCACCAGGTGGTCTTCAGCGAACATCCCTACCAGTACGAGGAGCATGGCGGCACCACCGTGTCGGCGCGCGAACTGGGGGTGGACGAGCACCACGTGGTCAAGACGCTGGTGATGCAGGACGAGGCGGCCAAGCCGCTGATCGTGCTGATGC
>JAZJZQ010000257.1:0-27724 GCA_040389625.1 Pseudomonadota bacterium
ACTCCATCGTCAAGACCCAGGCCGCGGTGCGCTACGAGAACTACAGCGACTTCGGTTCCACCGTCACGGGCAAGCTGGCCGGCAGCGTGCGCGCGGCCGACACGGTGCTGCTGCGCGGCTCGGCCTCGACCGGCTTCCGCGCGCCGTCGCTGCAGCAGAAGTACTTCTCGTCCACCTTCACTGACATCGTGGCCGGGGTGTCGACCGACGTCAATCTGGCGCCTAACGGCGGCGCCGTGGCCAACCTGGCCGGCATTCCCAAGCTGAAGGAAGAAAAATCGACCAGCTTCACGCTGGGCAGCACCTGGACCCCGCGTAACAACGTCTCCGTCACGGCCGACCTATACCAGATCAAGATCAAGGACCGTATCGTGCTGTCGGGCCGCTTCACGGCCGACAACTACCCCGCACTGGCGGCCAAGCTGGCCACGCTGGGTGTGGACCAGGCTCAGTTCTTCGTCAACTCGGTCGACACCAAGACCAGCGGCCTGGACCTGACTGCCTCGCACAAGACCAACTTCGGTCCCAACAAGATGACCACCTACCTGGCGGCCAACTTCAGCAAGACGGAAGTGACGGGCATCCACGCCCCCGCTTCGCTCAAGGGCTATGAAGACGTGCTGCTGTCCGAGCGCGAGCGCCTGTTCATCGAACAGGGCGGCCCCCGCTCCAAGTTCACGCTGGGCTTTGACTACGTGACGGGTGCGCTGGAAACGGACTTGAAGGTGATCCACTTCGGCCCGCAGACGCTGGGCACCTTCGACGGCACGGCGGCCGGCGTGCCGAACGCGCACTACGAAGCGAAGACCTCGGCTGACCTGAGCTTCACCTACGCCATCAACAAGAACACCAAGTTCACGTTCGGCGGCACCAACATCTTCAACGTCAAGCCGACCGCGCAAGACCCGAACGAAACCGACAACGGCTTCAAGTACGACAGCGTGCAGTTCGGCCTGAACGGCGCGTCCTACTTCGGCCGCCTGTGGGTCAAGTTCTAATGCCGGTCAAGTTCTGATGCCGGTCAAGTTCTGACGGCATGCACGGCAGCCGCCCACGGGCGGCCCGCCGGCACCAACGGCCACCAAAGGCCAGCAACGGCACCCCGCACAGCAATGTGCCGGGTGCCGTTTTCGCTTGTGGCGATGGTAACATTTGCTTACATCTTCCTAACTCAAGGCAACGCCGGGCCGTCATACACTCGGCGCATGCCGGGGCCGTATCGCGCCCCGGCGCCCTGTAATCCCTGGAGTCGCCATGCGCCGTTCCCTGCTACCGTTGTTGCTGTCCCTGCTGCCGCTGCTGGCATGCAGCTATGCCTATGCCGCCCTGGGCGGCGCCCCCTCCCATTTCGGCGCCACGCCAGCCCGGCTGGCCGCGCGCAGCCTGGCCGCCGCCGGCGCCCCGGCCGCCTGGACCGTGAGCACCAGCACGCTAGCCAGCGGCACCGTCGTGCGCGAATATGTCAACCCGGCCGGCGCCGTGTTCGCCGTCAGCTGGAACGGCCCCTTCCTGCCCGACCTGCGCACCCTGCTGGGCCAGCACTTCGGCACCATGACGGGCGCCGCCGCCCAGCGCCCCAAGGCCGGCCACTCGCAGCTGGCCGTGGAGCGGCCCGACGTGGTCATCATTTCGAACGGCCACATGCGCGCCTTCAGCGGCCGCGCCTGGATACCGGGCGAACTGCCGCCCGGCTTCAGCCCCGACAACATCGAATAAGGACACGCGATGACGATGCCGACACCATCGAATCAGCCCAAGCGGATAGCCCTGCTGCCTTCCTGGCGCACGCGCGCCGCCACCGTGCTGGCCGCGACCGGCTGCGCCCTGGCGCTGGCCGCCTGCGGCGGCGGGGGCGGCGGCAGCACGGCTGCCACCCAGGTGACACCCACGCCCGCGCCCACCCCGGCCACGCCGGCCGTGGTCAGCATCAGCGCCTCGCCCACCACCGTCGCCCTGGGCCAGGTGGTGAGCGTGACGTGGAGCGCCACCAATACCACCAGCAACAGCTGCACCGCCTCGGGCGCCTGGAGCGGCACCCTGCCCACCAGCGGCACGGACGCCGTCCTGCCGTCGGTGGTAGGCACGGCCAGCTACACCATCACCTGCAGCGGCGTCTCCAACACGACCACGGTGACGGTCAACCCGGCGCCGCTGCAACCGTCGGTCAGCCTGGCGCTGACGCCGGCCAGCGTGGCCAGCGGCCAGAGCGCCCAGCTGAACTGGTCCTCGGCCAACACCACCGCTTGCACAGCCGGCGGCGCCTGGAGCGGCAGCAAGGCCACCAGCGGCACCGTGGCCGTGGCGCCCACCGCGCCGGGCAGCTACCAGTACACCCTGAGCTGCAGCGGCGACGGCGGCAGCGCCACCGGCAGCGCCACGCTCACCGTGGCCAGCGCTGCCGGCGGCAACAACAGCACCACGCTGTTGATCGATAACGGCCCGGCCGGCGCCGGCGGCGCCATCAACGTACCGTATGTGAACGTGACCGTGTGCCGTCCCGGCACCAGCGTGTGCCAGACCATCGACCACGTGCTGGTCGATACCGGCTCCTACGGCTTGCGCCTGCTGGCGCCGCTTGATCCGGCGCTGGCCCTGCCCCAGGTGACGACAGCGTCCGGCGCCAGCGCCGGCGAATGCAGCAAGTTCGTCAGCGGCTATGCCTGGGGCGCCGTGCGCCAGGCCGACGTCAAGCTGGGCGACGAGACGGCGTCCGCCATCTCGATCCAGGTCATCGGCGACAGCGCGAGCAGCTTTGCCACCGTGCCCGCAGACTGCAGCAGCAGCGGCAACAACCTGGGCTCGCTGTCGGCGCTGGGCGCCAAGGGCATCCTGGGCGTGGGCCTGTTCAAGCAGGATTGCGGCACGGCCTGCACCCGTTCCACGTCCGGCGGCATGTACTACGCCTGCACGGCGGCCGGCTGCGCGGCCAGCACCATGCCGCTATCGCGCCAGGTCAGCAACCCGGTCGCCGCATTCGCCGCCAACAACAACGGCGTGCTGCTGGTGCTGCCGGCCGTGGGCGCGGGCGGCGCCACCTCGCTCAGCGGCACGCTGGTGTTCGGCGTGGGCACCCAGGCCAACAACGCCCTCAACGGCGAGAGCATCTACCGCGCCAACAGCAGCACGGGCGACTTCAGCACCACCTACAAGGGCCAGACCTACAACGCCAGCTTTATCGACAGCGGCTCCAACGCCTACTTCTTTGCCGATACCGGCATCCCCAGCTGCAATACCAGCACCGGCTTCTACTGTCCGCTGGGCGCATTGAGCCTGACGGCCACCAACGCCTCCTACGACGGCAGCGGGGCCGGCGCCGTCAGCTTCATGGTGGTCAACTTTGAAGACCTGGGAGCCAGCATCACGGCCGCCGCCATCGGCGGCACGGTCGACAGCCGCAGCAGCGTCTCGCTCAGCAACGCCTTCGACTGGGGCCTGCCGTTCTTCTACGGCCGCCGCGTGTTCGTCGTGTTCGAAGGCAGCAGCGGCACGGCCGGCAACGGACCTTATTGGGCCTACTGACGTCCACCCGCCGCAAGTAAAACGGGCCCGGCACTGTGCAGTGGCGGACCCGTCCATTGAATCCCGGCGATCACGCCGTCATTTGCAGTCGATTTTGATGTTGTTCTGCCCGACGTATCCACCCTTCCGCGTGGTGATAACACACACATCTGTGGAATCTGGCAATTGGCGCGCTAAAGTCACTTGGTCGGACTCCCCATATTTACAGGCCAACCATTTTCCGTTGGGGAATTTTCCGTCGATTTTATAGGTATGGACCATCCCATTCTTCCCATGCCGCTCACTATCTTCTACGAGTTCTCCGAGCATTTCTGGTGGGCTACTCATTGGTGCCGCACCATGGAGATACAGCGGCGCGCCCACAAAGGTTTTCCAGCCCGTCGGTGTATTCACCAGTTGAACTGATTGTTCTGGAATTAACGCAGGGCATTCGAGGGCTACCGGTGCCGAGAATGAAGTTACTGGCGCGACGAGCATGAGGGCTGCCGCGCAGCCAACGGCCGTTGTTACGCGGCAGACAAAATCCTGTTTTTTTTGGTTGTTCATCGGCATTATTCGATAACAAAAAATGCGTCGGCATTGTTGCTGGGATGTTTGAAGTTGCCCTTTTTATCTTTGCCAAGCGAGGATAATAGGCGCACCGAGATTGTTGTCTTCCCCGCAGCCTTCCATTGGTCAGCAACGTAGATTCCATTGGCGCCTTGGCGTATGTACAGCGCAGCGTGGTTGCCGTGTCGATGATTCGCATAGCGCCCCTTTTCGAACGTGGCGATCGCCGTACCAGCTCGTAACGTCATGTTACCCACCACGGGCTCGCCTTGATGCCAGAAAGGAGTTGTTGGCGCCCCAGCATACTCTTGGACGAGCGCTACACATTGATGGCTGCCCACTACAGGTTTTCCTTTAAGCGATTCAGCTTTGGGATAAACATAGGACATTTTCATATCTCCTGAGAAGAATTGAGGAATGTCCTAAATTTACGGCAGAGGGAAAACAGCCCTTTTGAACGAAAACAAAATTGACGCTCCCAGTCAGCGACGTTTGACATATGTCAACGACAGGCTGCTACCGGGGCCTGCTTGCGCTTATCGGCTCACGGCTTACTTGCTAGGTAAAGTAAAAGATATACGATTTATACTGTTTAGCAAAGCCGGCGCATCCATCAAATGAACTTCCAGTTTCAGGAAATCCTTTACGGGCCGGTAGACTGCTTGCCAGGTTTGGTATTCCACAATTCACTCCGATCTAAGGAGTCTAGAACTTGAAGAGCGGAATCGGCAACTAGTTCGCTTTAGCCTTTCACATCAAAAGAAGCGACCGAATTAGACGCGGGTCCAGATTTTGTGGACAGTTTTGGACTAGCGCTTGGAAATTTTAGGCCGAATTAGCCGCGACCGGCTAGAACTCGACCGAATTAGACCATAGGCCAAATTTGAAACGGCGACGCCTGCCGGGCCCCCTCAGGCATTCCCGAAAGTCCGTGGCGCTCCCCAAAAAGGAACAGCCCGGCGTTCATCCACTCATCATTGCAGCCCTGCGTCGTCCGGGTCCCGGGACATAAACGTTGGCAGTCCCTGCGGGGATTAGCGCTAACAGGATTGCCGGCGTCGCTCTGGAGCCGGCCACGACGGCACAGTGTCGGCCGCCGGCCGGCTCCCTTCAACATCAGTGGCTGGCGCCGTCCTGCGCGTCAGGCGCGCGCTTGACGCGCGGCGCCTGCGCGGGCGCCTGCGCCACCGCGCCCGCGTGCGCGGCCCGGCCGCCGGCCCGCACCACTTCGTCCTCGCTGAGCACCAGCGCGCGCTGCTGGTGCTGCAACACGCCCATGCGGCCCTGGTCGAGCAGGAACAGGTCGCGCAGCTCGAACGGGCCGCTGGCGCCGGTGATCAGCTCCGGTGCAAAGATCAGCGCGATGTTGCCGCTGCCCGCTTCCAGCCACTGGGCCGCGTCGGCCACGCCGAGCGGCGCCAGCGCACCGTTGACGGTGCCGTACAGCAGGCCGCGTACTTCATAACGTCCGGCCGCTGCCGCCTGCACGCCCACGTTCAGACGCACCCCGCCCGTGCCCTCGGCCAGCGTCACGCTGCGGTCCAGCCGCGCCACCGGCATCGCCACCGGGAAGGCCAGCCGCAACGAACGCTGCACGGTCTGACCCTTGACGGTGGCCAGCGCTTCGGCCCGCACTTCCCACAGGCCGGGCGCCGGCGCCTCGTTGGCGTCCAGTGCCAGGCTTGCGCGCAGGCGGCCGCCCGCGCCGGGCTGGAAGGTGACAGGGAACTGGCGCCCCGCCGGCGACACCACCACGCCTTCCAGTTTGGCCACGGGATGGCGGGTGGGTGCGTTGGCGTCGCCTTCGCGCAGGTCGGCCTGCACCACCAGCGACTGGCCGTGCAGGTAGTGCGGCGCGGCGGCCTGCATGGTGAAGGTGTAGGGGCTGTCCGGCTCGACCACGTTGATCAGGTAGCGCTGCTCGCCCGCCACACCGTCCGCGCGCAGCTTGAACGTGCCCTGGCCCAGCGCCGGATGGAGCCGGAACGCCGAGGTGCCAGGGGCGAACGGCAGTTCGGCCTTGTTCAGCTTATCGTCCGTCACCAGCTGCTCCATGCCGGCGCCGGCTGTGTAGCTCTTGCCGGCGCTGTCGGTCAGCGTCATCGACAGCGGGTGGATGGCCAGCGCCTCGCGCGGACTGGCCGCATCGAGCGCCTGCACCCGCACCAGCGCGCGGGCCGACGTGGTGTGCAGCGGCACGCCGGCCGCCAGCTGCGCGCCCGTCACGCTGACGTAGGACTGGCGGCTCTGCGCCAGGTGCGGCGCCGCCGCGGGCGCCACCGCATCGGTGGAAGCCCAGCTCAACGCCACCGTGTCGTGCGAAGGCCGCGGCGCCCCGGCCAGCGACGGCGCGGCGCTGGCCGGGGCCAGCACGGCGGCCGGCGACAGGTCGCCGGCCTGTTCGGGCAGCAGTTCGCGCGGGGCGGCGCCGGCCGTACCGGCACTAGCGGCGGCCACGGCGGCCAGGTGCAGCAGGATGGTTTTCAGTTTGTTCATGTGGTTCATGTTGTGGTTTCCTCGGCGTTCACAGGTCGTTGCGCAGGATGACATCCAGCCCGAAGCACTGGCGCCGGCTCTGGTTGTGCGAGAGCGTCTCGGCGCCATTGGTGCGGTCCTTGTCGGAGAACCAGTGGATGCCGGCGCCCTGCTGGCTGGTGCAGTTGAGGAAGCCGTCCGAGCAGCTGTCGAGCCAGGCCTGGGTGATCTCCAGCCCCAAATTCAGCGAATAGCCGCCGCAATAGCTGTCGCTGTCGAAGATGTTGGTTTCCACGTCCGTGCCCACCACGTTGTAGAAGCCCTTGGGCAGCGCCGGCCGGCCCGGCGTGCCGTACAGCCAGGCCGCGTTGTAGTTGGCCATCCAGCTGGTCTGCTGCTGGCGCACGGCGTCGGTCTGGTAGCCCAGCAGCCAGCCCACGGCGTTTTCGAAGACATTGCCGCTGATGGCCGCATCGGCCAGCGGCGTACCCAGCGACGACGGCGCCAGCGCGTTGGCCCAGCGGATGGCGCCGATGATGGCGGGGTAGCGGCTGTCCTGGGTGGGGTTGGACATCAGCCAGCGCAGCACGTTGCCGCCGTTGGAGTGCGTCTCCACCACCAGGTCGCTGATGTTGTTGTTGACGATGAAGGGGTACAGCTGGTCGGCCAGGCAGCCGACGGCAGCCGCCGTCCACATGTACTGGTCGAAATCGCAGTTGATCACGACGTACAGGTTAGGGTTGGGCAGTCCCTGGCGCACCGAGTTGATCATGTCCCAGGTCCAGTAGTTGGTGGCGGCGTCCGTCTGGTGGCCGGTGCCGTGCACAAACGCGACGCCCGTGTTGCCGGCCGCCGCGGGTAGTGTCGCCGACAGCGCCAGGGCGCAGCCCAGTGCTGCCCATCGCTTCGATAATTTCATGCCTTGTCTCCATGTAGTTGCTTGTTAATTGCTTGTTATAGGAAAGGCGCGCTGCCATGCGCGCCGGCGTATTGGCCCCGGAACGCAGCAACCAGACTAGTGAAGGGGCGGCATGGCGGTATTGATCGAATGTGACAGGGACATTGTTAAATCACGCCAAGGAGCAGGCCCTGCGAGCCACGGCCCGGCGTGCCCCATTGTGTCTTGCGTCATGCCGATGTCGTTGTCATCACCTTGTCATTCAGGCTAGATACAGTCGCCACCTTTCTTTCCACAAGAGGTAACGATGAAAACGAATCTGGTCCTGTTGGCTGCCCTGACCGCAGCCGGCCTGGTGGCATGCGGCGGCTCCTCGGGGCCGGACAACAGCGCCACCTCCCCCGTCGGCCCCACCGTGCCGGCCATCCCGGACGGCACCACCGTCACGCTGGCGCTGCTGGAGACGACCGACCTGCACGCCAACGTGATGAGCTACAACTACTACGCGCTGGCCGACGACACCAGCCTGGGCATGGAGCGCACCTCCACCCTGGTGCAGGCGGCGCGGGCGGAAAACCCCAACAACGTGCTGCTCGACGACGGCGACGTGATCCAGGGCACGCTGCTGGCCGACCTGCAGGCCGTGGCCAAGCCGGTGGCCTGCGCCGACACGCTGGCCATCCACAAGGCCATGAACGCGCTCAAGTACGACGGCGGCGGCATGGGCAACCACGAATTCAACTACGGCTTGCCGTTCCTGAGCCAGATCACCAACACCGACTTCGGCATCCCCGGCGTGAGCAAGCCGGCCGGCAGCTGCGGCGCCCCCAGCTTCCCGCTGGTGCTGACCAACGTCACCGGCGTGACCAGCCAGAAGCCGATCCTGCCGCCGTACGCCCTGCTGCCGCGCGACTTCGCGGCCGTGGCGCCGGACGGCAGCAAGCTGACCGTCAAACTGAACATCGGCATCATGAGCTTCGTGCCGCCGCAGATCCTGGAATGGGACCAGAAGAACCTGGCCGGCAAGGTCGCCGTCACCGGCGTGCAGGAAGCGGCCAAGCAGTACGTGCCCGAACTGCGCAACAAGGGCGCCGACCTGGTGGTGGCCCTGTCGCACGGCGGCCTCGATACCAGCGCCTACAGCCCGAAGATGGAAAACGGCAGCTACCACCTGAGCACCACCGGCATCGACGCGCTGATGATCGGCCACTCGCACCTGGTCTTCCCCAAGGGTAAAGAGACGGGCGCGCCGGCGCTGGACGCCTCGTTCGCCGCCATGCCCGCCAGCGCCAACGTGGACGCCGTGAACGGCTTCGTCAACGGCGTGCCGACCGTGATGGCGCAGAGCTGGGGCCGGCGCCTGGGCATCATCAAGATGACGCTGGCCCGCCAGGGCGGCAAATGGGTGGTGCAGCCCACCAAGACCACGGTCGAATCGCGCGGCTTCAAGTACACCGACGGCAGCACCGTGGTGAAGGCCGATCCTGCCATCGCGCCGCTGGTGGCCACCGAGCATGCCGCCACCATCGCCTACGCCAGGCAGCCGCTGGGCGTGGCGACCGACTTCGAGATGTCGGCCTACTTCGCGCTGGCCGGCGACGTGAGCGCGATCCAGCTGGTGAACCAGGCCCAGATCGACTACGTCAAGAAGTTCATCGCCGGCAGCACCGACGCCACCATCGCCGGCTACAAGAACATCCCCGTGATCTCGTGCAGCGCGCCGTTCAAGGCCGGCCGCAACGGCGCCTCCGACTTCACCGACGTGGCGCCGGGCGCCAGCGCGGCCGCGCCGGTGGGCCTGCAGGTGCGCAATCCCGGCGACCTCTACCTGTACAGCAACAACAACCTGCAGGCCGTGAAGATCAAGGGTTCCGACCTGAAGGCGTGGCTGGAGACGGCCGCCAAGCAGTTCGGCCAGATCGACCCGGCCAAGACCACGGAACAGGACCTGGTGCCGAGCTACGGCACCATCTACAACTACGACGTGTTCTACGCCGAGAACAACGCCCTGACCTACCAGATCGACGTGACCAAGCCGGTGGGCAGCCGCATCGTCAACCTGAGCTTCCAGGGCAAGGCCGTGGCCGACGGTGACGACTTCATCGTCGCCACCAACGACTACCGCGCCGGCGGCGGCGGCAACGTACCCGGCATCGACGGCAGCAAGACCATCATCAAGTCGCCGGACGCCAACCAGGCCGTGGTCAGCAACTACCTGATGGCGCAGGGCACGGCCACCGGCAAGGTCACGCTGGCCGCCAACGGCAGCGCGCGCAGCTGGAGCTTCGTCAAGGTGAAGACCGCCGGTCCCGTGATCCTGCGTTCGGCGCCCGGCCACCTGGCGCTGGCCAAGGCCAGCGGCATCGCCAGCATCACGGCCGAAGGCGGCCAGGATGCGAGCGGCTTCGCCAAGTACGCGGTGGACCTGAGCAAGTAAGCCAGGTAAGCGGCAGCGGCAACGCAGTCCGGGCGGCGCTCTGCCAATGTGGAGCGCCGCCCGCTTTCCGATAACGGATATACGATGAAGATGAAGAACAAGGAACACGACGCGCAGGCGCCAGCGGCGCCGCTGTCATTTGCGGCTCCATTGAGATTGGCGGCCCCAATGGCGATGGCTGTGACGGTGGCGCTGACACTGTCGGCCTGCCAGCAGCGCGATCCCGCGCCCGCGTCGGCGCAGATCGAAGCCGTGTCCATGCGCGCAGCCCAGCAGGGCGACGCAGTGGCCGAACGGCGGCTGCAGGTGTGGGCGCAACAGGGCCTGCCGGTGGCCGAGCGCGAGCTGGGCCTGCTCTATCAGCAGCGTCCCGCGCGGCGCGCCGACGCCATGCGCCTGCACACGCAGGCCGCGCGCGCGGGCGACGCGGAGGCGGCCTTCCAATTGGGAGAGATGTACCGCCTCGGCACGGCCGGCGTACCGCCGGCGCCAGAACTGGCGTGGCCCTGGTACCGGATGGCCGGCCAGCAGAAGCACGCCAGGGCGGCACTGGTGTTGGGCATGCTGTACAAGAACGGCGACGGCGTCCCGCGCGATGCGGCGCAGGCAGCCCACTGGCTGGAACGTGCCAGTGCATTGGGCGACGCGCACGCCATGTTCCTGCTCTCGAACGCCTACCGCGAGGGCGAAGGCGTGGCCCAGGACGGCGCCCGCAGCCGCGCGCTGCTGGAGGAAGCTGCAGAACATGAATATCCGCCTGCCATCCAGGAACTGGCGCTGGCGGTGCAAACGGGCGACGCCCATAGCCCGAAGGATGAACTGCGCGCCAGCCACTTATTGAAGGAAGCGGCCGAACACCGCCACAACAACTGGAACCGGTTCTGATAACACCCCCATATTGGGGGCGTTTCCAGAAGGCGTTGTCCCAAACGCGTCAACCGCCCAGCTGCGCCAGCTCGCGCGTCATGTTCTCGATGGCGCGCTCGTTGTACTGGTCGGCGAAGTAGGCGTTGCCGAACAGTTGCTGCGCCTCGGCCTTGCGCCGCAGGTGGGCCAGCGCGCCGCTGCGCTGTTCGCGGTACTTCGCTTCCGTCAGGTGGATGTATTCCTGGCGGATGCCGCGCGCATAATTCCCGTACACTTCCTCGTCCTGGCCCAGGATGGCCAGGTCCACGCTGAGCATGATGTCCTTCAGCCGATGGTTAATAGCGCCTTCCTGGAAATGGTCGGTGGCCCGTATCAGCTCGGCCGCGTCGCCCATGTCGTGACACAAGCTGCTGCCCAGCCACATCTGCACGCTTGCTTCCTCGTTCGATACGGCGCCATGGACGGCGCCATATTCGGCGTCATGGAACCAGAACGCCTGCTTGATGATGTCCACGTCGCGCGGGTCGGGCTGGGTGTTGGCCGCCCACACGCGAATCTCGCACAGGCCATGCACCAGGTGGTCCAGGTTGTGATAGTGGCGCGCCGGCCCGCCGTAGGCCGTGCTGCCGGTCAGGCACACGAACCACTGGTCGGCATGGGCGATGGCCGGGGCGTCGGCGTGGGCGTAGTCCCACAGCGCTTCCCACTCCTTGCGCAGCCAGCTCAGTACCCAGGCGTGGTAGGCCGGGCCGGGCACGAACTTCTTCATGATCCAGTTCCAGCCGATCGGCCCCTCCAGCGCCTTGACGAAACTGGAGCTGACCGAGCCGAGGTCGCGCGGCGGCATGACGAAGATGGTCTTGGCGCCTTGCAGCACGTCGACGTTGGTTTGCTGGATCAGGTTCTCGTAGTCGAAGTCGGCGGTGGTGCGGATGCCGCGGATCAGGCAGTCGGCGCCGTGCTTCTTGGCCGCGCGCGCCGTGTAGTCGCCCTTGACGATCACCACCTGCACATTGTCCCAGCCCTGCTCGGCGCAGCTGAGGGCGATGATGCTCTTGCGTTCCTCGGCGGAGAACTTGGGCTTCTTGGCCGGATTCTCGGACAGGAACACCACCACCTCGTCCGCCAGCGAGCGCGCCTCGCCGATCACCCACATATGGCCGTTGGTGATCGGGTCCAGGGTCCCGGAAAATCCGATTTTCTTCATTCGCCGCTCCGCCGCTTGTCAAAAACGACATTCTAGCGGAGCGGCATGTCCGGGGCCGAGAGTTTTTCGGGCCTGACCGTCAGGCTGGCGGCCTGCCGGCCTGTCAGGCGGCGGGAAACGCGATCTTCACTTTCAGCCCGCCCAGGCGCTCGGACTGCTCCAGCGCCAGCGTGGCGCCGTGCCGCTCGGCGATGGCCTTGATGATGGCCAGCCCCAGGCCGCTGCCGCCGGCCGCGCTGCCGGGCACCCGGTAGAAGCGGCTGAACACGCGCTCGCGCTCCTCGGGCGAGATGCCGGGACCGCTGTCCTCCACGCACAGCGTGACGGCGCCGTCGCCGGCGCGCCGCAGCTCGACGTCCACCGTGCCGCCGGCCGGCGTGTACTTGATGGCGTTGTCGACCAGGTTGCGCAGCAGGATCACCAGCGCATCGGGATGCCCGGCCACGCTGGCCTGGTCCGCATGGTGCAGGCCCAGGTCGATCTGGCGCGCCTGCGCCAGGCCGGCCAGCTCGCCCAGCGTGCGCCGCGCCAGTTCCGTCAGGTCCAGCGGCGCCAGCGTGCTGGCGTCCGCTTCCTGGCGCGCCAGCACCAGCAACTGTTCCACCAGGCGCGTGGCGCGCTCGATGCCGGCCGTCAGGCGGCCGATGGCGACGGCGCGCGCCTGTTCGTCCGGCGCCCGTTCCAGGCTCAGGGCCTGCAGCTTGAGCGCGGCCAGCGGCGAGCGCAGCTCGTGCGCGGCGTCGGCCACGAAATGCTGCTGGGCGTCGAACGCCGTCTTGACGCGGCCGAACAGCAGGTTCAGCTCCTGCACCAGCGGCCGCACTTCGTCCGGCAGGTCGGCGTCGGACACGGGCGACAGGTCGTCGGCCCGGCGCGCGGCCACCTGGCGCCGCACCCGCGCCACCGGCGCCAGCGAACCGCTCACCACCCACCACACCACCAGCATCAGCATCGGTGCCATGACGGCGATCGGGCCCACCGTGCGCAATGCCAGCGTGCCGGCCATGCGCTGGCGCACGGCCATGTCCTGCGCCACCTGCACCGTCTGGTTGCTGGTGGCGACCGAGAAGATGCGGTAGGTGGTGCCGTTGGCGCGCACATTGGAGAATCCCAGCACGGCGCGCTGCGGCAGGTCGGCGTGCGACAGCGACCGGAACACCTGCACCCCGTCCGGGGTCCACACCTGCACCACCAGGTCGTCGTTGCCGGGATCGGTGAGCGGCGCGGCCGCGCTGTTGGCCAGCGGCGCGCCGGAACGCAGCGACAGCGCCATCTGCTGCATGTGGTAGTCGAAGATCTGGTCGGCGTCGTACAGCGCGCTGCGGTAGGCGATCATGGCCTGGGCCACGGCCGCCATGGTGATGGCGGCCAGCAGGAACCACAGCAGGCGTCCGCGCAGCGAGTGCGTGACGGGGACGCGCGGCACTTTCACTTTCACCTTCATTCCTTGGGCACCATGTAACCGAGGCCGCGCACGTTCTGTATCAGTTCGCTGCCCAGTTTCTTGCGCAAGCCGTGGATGTACACTTCCACCGCGTTGCTGTTGACTTCATCCTTCCAGCTGTACAGCTTTTCCTCCAGCTGGTGGCGCGACAGCACGATGCCGGGACGGGCGATCAGCGCTTCCAGCACGGCCCATTCGCGGGCCGACAGGTTGACCAGCTTGCCCTCCACCGTCACTTCCCGCGTTTGCGGGTTGACCGTCACGCCCTTGTGCTCGAACACGGGTTCGGCCCGGCCGGCCGAGCGGCGCAGCAGCGCGCGGATGCGGGCCAGCAGCTCGTCCAGGTCGTAGGGCTTGAGCACGTAGTCGTCGGCGCCCGCGTCCAGGCCGGCGATGCGCTGTTCCTTGGCGTCGCGCGCGGTGGCGATCAGCACCGGCGTGAGCTCCTTGCGCAGCCGCATCGAGCGCAGTACCTCCAGGCCATCCTTGCGGGGCAGGCCCAGGTCCAGCAGCACCAGGTCGTAGGTCTGGGTCTGCAGGGCCGTGTCGGCCATGTCGCCGTCCTTGACCCAGTCCACGGCGTAGTGCTCGGCCCGCAGCAGGTCGAGCACTACTTCGCCGATCATCGTATCGTCTTCCACCAGCAGTAGTCGCATGGGTTTCCTTTCCGTTTTTGTTGTTGCGCCCTGCCGGCCCGAAGATCAGCCCAGCCGCACGGGAATGAAGATCTTCTCATCCCCGCGCTGGATCAGCAAGGCCACCGACTTGTCCGACTTCGACACCACGTCGCGCACCTGCTCCACGCTGTTGACCGGCCGGCCGTTCACGGACAGCAGCACGTCGCCCGGCTGCACGCCCGCGTAGGCGGCCGCGCCGCCGGCATCCTCGATCAGCAGGCCGCTGGCCAGGCCCGATTCACGCCGCTCCTGGGCGTCCAGCGGACGCAGGGCCAGGCCCAGTTTGAGCTTGGCGCTGGCGCCATGGGTGGGCTGGTCGGCGTCGGCCGTCTTGTCGTTGGCGTTGGCCAGGGTGGCCGTCACGTCCACCGTCTTGCCCTGGCGCCAGACCTGCAGCGCCACTTTATCACCGGGCGTGGACAGCCCCACCACGGCCGGCAGGTCGCCCGAACTGACAATGGTCTGGCCATTGAGCTTGCGGATCACGTCGCCCGGCTTGAGGCCGGCCTTCTCGGCCGCGCTGCCGCGCTCCACGTTCGACACCAGCGCCCCTTCCGGCGTGGGCAGGCCGAAGGAATCGGCAAAGCCCTGGTTCACTTCCTGCACCGTCACGCCCAGCTTGGCATGCACCACCTTGCCGGTGGCCACGATCTGGTCCTTGACCTTGCTGGCCACGTCGATCGGGATGGCGAACGACAAGCCCTGGTAGCCGCCCGTCTGGCTGTAGATCTGGGCATTGATGCCCACCACTTCGCCGCGCGTGTTGAACAGGGGACCGCCCGAGTTGCCGGGATTGACGGCCACGTCGGTCTGGATGAAGGGCACGTTACCGTCCGGCAGCGAGCGGCCCTTGGCGCTGACCACGCCGGCCGTCACCGTGCTCTCCAGGCCGTAGGGCGAGCCGATGGCCAGCACCCACTCGCCCACTTTCAAGTCGTTGGCCTTGGCCAGCGGCACCACGGGCAGGTTTTTGGCGTCGATCTTGAGCACCGCCACGTCCGTCTTGGGATCGGAGCCGAGCACCTTGGCGCGGAATTCGCGGCGGTCCGTCAGCTTGACGCTCACTTCGCTCGCATCGCGCACCACGTGGGCGTTGGTCAGGATCACGCCGTCCGGGCTGATGATGAAGCCGGAACCGACGCTATGGGTGGGCACGTCGCGCATGCCGCGCTGCTGGCCCTGGAAGCGGCGGAAGAATTCGAAGAACGGATCGTTGCCGAACGGGTCGCCGCGGCCGCTGGCCTGGTCGCCCAGGTCGACCGCCGTCCTGGTGCTGCCCGTGACGCTGATATTGACCACGGCCGGCCCGTTGTGGGCGGCGATGGTGCTGAAGTCGGGCAGCGTCATCATGGGCGCCGGCACGGGGGCGGCGCCGGGCACGGGGGCGGCGGCGGGCGCCACGGCCAGGCCGGGCGCGGCGGCGGCCACGGCATTGCTTTGATGGACGGCGATGGCACCTCCCGCGGCGAGCACGCCCACGGCGGCCACTGCCAGGGTAAGACGCTTGACGGTCATCGATCCGAACAGAGTAGTTTGAGACATTGCAGCACTCCTGAATTGAATGAGGTTGTTGACGTATCCAATATGGAGCAGGAAACTTAGGCCATGCTTAGAAGTCATGCCAATTGGCGGCCGGCATGACGCCGGCGCGGCTGGCCGGCGGCGCAAACGCCACTGGCCGGACAAGCCGGCCAGTGGGAATTGCGGATTATGCCGTCAGGGCAGCGGGCACGGTGTGCCCTGCCCCGGCGCCGTTATGCGGCCTGGCGCTGCTCCAGCGGGGTGACGTTGTCGCCGCCGATGACGATCTTGCGTGGCTTGAGCACCTCGGGCACTTCGCGCACCAGCTCGATGGTCAGTATGCCGTTCTCGAACGCGGCGCCCGTCACCTTGACGTGGTTGGCCAGCTGGAAGCGCTGCTCGAAGTCGCGCGCCGCGATGCCGCGGTGCAGATAGGTGCGCTCGACGCCGTCACGCTGCTTGCGGCCCACGATGTGCAGGGTATCGCGTTCGGCCGTGATGTCGATCTCGGCGCGGTCAAAGCCGGCCAGCGCCATCACGATGCGGTACTTGTCTTCCGATACCAGTTCGATGTTGTAGGGGGGATAGCTGGGCTGGCTGTCGCCGCGCTGGGCGTCGTTGAGCAACTGGGCCAGGCGATCGAAACCGATGGCGGAACGGTACAGGGGGGTCAGGTCGAAAGTACGCATGATGAATATCCTTTTCAAGTTAAGCGATATGGGGTTGCGGTCCCCTGCTGGGCAACCGCTGTGTCCCATATACGGTGCCCGGCCACCGTTTCAAGATCTTGAAAAACGCCGCCACCGTCCCCAGCCGGCAAAAAAAAATGTAAAAAATGGCGCCGGCCGCCAGCCACTCCCGCTGTTGCCGCCAGTCCCCATGATGGCGAGATTTTTTAGTTGCCCACATGCTACACTCGCCAGCTTCTTACATAGCCACCACCCAGTAACCGACCATGACCCTGTCCCAGACCAAGACCGTATCCCTGTCCCGTCTGCCTCGCCTGCGCGCCACCGCGCTGCTGGCGGCCCTGCTGGCCACCGGCCTCGCGGCCCGGGCCGAACCCATCCCGGCGCCCGTGGACCAGCCCTATCCGGGCACCATCGTCCTCAAAGTGGACGCCAGCAATACGGCCCAGCAAATTTTCCGCATCCATGAAAGCATCCCCGTCCGTCCCGGCAAGCTGACGCTGCTGTATCCGCAATGGGTGCCGGGCAACCACGGCCCCAGCGGCCCGCTCAACCAGTTCGCCGGCCTCAAGCTGAGCGTGGACGGCAAGCAGCTCGATTGGCAGCGCGACCCCGTCAACGTACACGCCTTCCACCTCGACGTGCCGGCCGGCGCCACCGCGCTGGAGGCAGAATACCAGTTCCTGTCGCCGGTGGAGGCGAACCAGGGCCGCACCACCATGACCAACGACATGCTCGGCGTCCAATGGCATGCGATGGCCCTGTATCCGGCCGGCTACAACACGCGCCGCATCACGGTCCAGCCCAAGCTGACGCTGCCGGCCGGCTGGCAATACGGCACGGCGCTGGAGACGGCCAGTCGCACGGGCGACGATGTGGCGTTCCAGCCGCTGGACCTGGAAAAGCTGGTCGATTCGCCCCTGTTCGCGGGCCGTTATTTCCGCCGCATCGACCTGGCGCCGGGCGCCAAGGTGCCGGTGCACCTGGACCTCATGGCCGACACGGCCGAGGCGCTGGACGCCAAGCCGGAGCAGATCGAGCTGCACCGCGCCATGGTGAGCCAGGCCATCAAGCTGTTCAATTCGCAGCACTATGCGCACTATGATTTCCTGTTCGCCCTGAGCGACGATTTCGGCGGCATCGGCCGCGAACACCACCAGTCCAGCGAGAACGGCCTGAAGACGGGCTACTTTACGGACTGGGCCAAGAGCGAAGGCGAGCGCGGCCTGCTGCCCCATGAATTCGCCCATTCGTGGAACGGCAAATTCCGCCGTCCGGCCGGCCAGGACGTGCCCGATTTCAACACGCCGCTGCAGAACGCCCTGCTGTGGGTGTACGAAGGCCAGACCCAGTACTGGGGCGAAGTGCTGGCAGCCCGTTCCGGCCTGATCAAGCCGGAACACATGCGCGACCTGTTCGCCGCCATGGCCGCCCGCTACGACGCGGTGCAGGGCCGCAGCTGGCGCGCCGTGCAGGACACCACCAACGACCCCATCATCAACGGGCGCCGTCCCCAGCCGTGGAACAACTGGCAGCGGGGCGAGGATTACTACTCGGAAGGGGCCCTGATCTGGCTCGACGTGGACACCAAGATCCGCGAAATGTCGGACGAGCGCCGCTCGCTGAACGACTTCGCCCGCAGCTTCTTCGGCGTGGACGACGGCGTCAGCGTGGCCCGGTATTACACCTTCGAGGACGTGGTGGCGGCCCTGAACGCGGTGCAAGCCTATGACTGGGCCAGCTTCCTGCGCAGCCGGCTCGACGGCCACGGCCCCGGCGCCCCGCTCGACGGGCTGGCCCGCGCCGGCTGGAAACTGGTGTACTCGGACCAGCCGACTGAGTTCCTGAAAGCCCAGGAAGAGCAAAGCAAGTGGGCCAACTTCCAGTACTCGCTGGGTTTCTCGGTGGGACCGGAAGGCAAGATCGAAGCGCTGCGTTGGGAAGGCCCGGGCTTCCGCGCCGGCCTGTCGGGCAACACGACGCTGCTGGCCGTCAACGGCCGTGCCTACAAGGCCGACGCGCTGCGGGCCGCCGTCACGGCCGCCAAGGGCGGCAAGCAGGCGATCGAGCTGCTGGTCAAGAAGGGCAATCTGTACCGCACCATCGCGCTCGACTATCACGACGGCCTCAAGTATCCGCGCCTGGAGCGCATCAGCGGCACGCCGGACCGCCTGGGCGCCATCCTGGCCCCGCTGAAGTAAGGGGACACGGCGGCGGCGCGGCCCGCGCCGCTGCCCGATGGTCGCCGTATGGTGTATCCTATTACCATGAACAAAGACACCGACATCCAGCTCAGCGGCCCGTTCAAGGCCACCGACGGCTCCGGCCGTGCCCACGACATCAAGGCGATCCGCATCTTCGACGAAGGTTACGGCGCCATCGACGTGTACGTGGATTTCGCCGGCGCCATTGCCGGCCTGCACAAGGACAAGACCCTGATCGCGGCCATCGTGGCCCAGCTGCGCACCACGGGCTACAAGGGCCCGGCCCTGACGCCGGGCGACTCCGTGCTGCAGGAAAACAAACTGATGGTGCTGGAAGCGCCTGACGAATTCAACACCTACGCCGCCGGCAAGGGCTGGAAAGACCTGGCCGAAGAATTCAACGACGACGAGTAAACGCTTTTTTCTCCCCCACGGGAACAACCCCCGCGCCCTCCCGCTGGTCGCACTGGTAAGCCTGATGTCAGTATTGCTCACTAAAGTGGCGATACTGTAACGAGGAGTACGCGATGTTCCCGTTTCGCCCATTGATCGTCCTGGCCGCCCTTGGCGCCAGCGGCGTGGCGTTCGCCGAGGTCAGTTGCAGCGACCCCGTCGCCGACTGGAAACCCCGTGAGCAATTGCAGCACGAGGCCGAACAGCGCGGCTGGACGGTCCAGCGCATCAAGATCGATGACGGCTGCTACGAGCTCAGGGGAACCGACCGCAACGGCAACAAGATCAAGGCCAAATACGCGCCAGCGTCGCTGCGCATCCGTAGCCTGGCAGTGGAATTCGGGCCGGCCGGCGAAACGTCCGATTATCTCGGCCCGCAACCGCACGGGCCCATCCGCCGGCGCGCGGGTCCGGCCTCCAATGGGGAAACACAATGAAACATACGACAGCTTACGCCTGCCTGGCAGGTGCTTTGGCGTTGCCCGCCCTGGCCCAGGCGCGGCCGGTGGTGCTGACGGCACAGCTGAAGAACTACGCCGGCAACGGCGCCTACCTGGCCCTCTACCTCACCGACGCCGCCGGCAAGTACAAGAAAACGCTGTGGGTGGCGGGGAAGAAGTCGAAATACTACAAGCACCTGAGCGACTGGGCCCGCGGCAGCGGCCTGAACGCGCGCGAATTCGACGGCGTCAGCGGCGCCAGCGTGGGCAGCGGCAAGGCGCTCAAGGTGACGGTCGAACTGGCCGACACCCTGATCGACGCCGGCTATGAAATCCGGATCGACAGCGCCGTCGAGGATGGCCGCGACCATCCGGCCGATGCGCGCGCGCCGCTGACCAAACAGGGCGCGGGCAAGCCGGTCAGCGGACGGGGCTACGTCCAGTCCTTCACTTACGACATGTAAGCTCCCCGCACATGCTGCGCCAGCTGCATTCGCTCCCCGGCCTGATCAGCGCGCTGCTGGTCATGCTGATCGGGATCACGGGTGCCGTGCTGTCGCTCGATCCCGCGCTCGACCGGCTCGGCACCAGCGTGCCGGCCGGCGCCAGCGTGGCCGAACTGGCGGAGCGGGTGACGCGCCAGTATCCAGGAGTGGAACAAATCCAGCGCACGCCCTCCGGTTCGATCATCGTCTACTACAGCGCCGGCAGCGCCTCGGGCGTGGACCGGGTCGATCCGGCGAGCGGCCAGCGCATCGCCCCCTACACGCCGTCGGCCTTGATGCGCTGGGTCAAGGAACTGCACCGGTCGTTGATGCTCGATACGGCCGGCAGCGCGGCGACCGGCATCACGGCGCTGGCGATGCTGCTGCTGTCCGGTTCGGGCATCGCGCTGCTGGCCCAGCGGGTCGGCGGCTGGCGCCGGCTGGCGCGGCCCCTGCACGGCAACCGCAGCCAGCGCTGGCACGCCCAGGTCGCCCGCCTGGCCGTGGCCGGACTGCTGCTGTCGGCCCTGACCGGCAGCTACATGTCGGCGGCCACCTTCGCCCTCGTTTCCGACGGCACCCAGGACGAACCCGATTTTCCCGCCGCCACCTCCGGCGGCACGCCCTTGCCCGCCGCCCGCCTGCCCGCCTTGCGGGCCACCAGGCTGGCCGACCTGCGCGAGCTCGATTTCCCCTTGCCCGGCGACCGCGCCGCCGTCTACACCCTGCGCACCGCGCAAGGCGACGCCTATGTCGACCAGGCCACCGGGGCCGTGCTCGTCTATCGCGCCCACAGCGGCGTACGGGAAGCGTATGAACTGATCTACCAGCTGCACACCGGCGAAGGCTTGTGGTGGCTGGGCCTGCTGCTGGGGCTGAGCGCGCTCGGCGCGCCCTGGCTGGCCGCGACCGGCGCCATCGTGTGGTGGCAGCGGCAGCGCGCCAAGCCCCGCATCGCCGGCAACAGCCCGGCGCAGTCGGCCCAGACCGTGATCCTGGTGGGCAGCGAGAACAACAGTACCTGGGGTTTCGCGCAGGTACTGCACGAAGCGCTGCGGGCCGCCGGGCAACGGGTGCACACGGCGCCCATGAACCAGTTCTCGTCCCGCCACCACGCCGCGGGCCAGCTGTTCATCCTGACGGCGACTTATGGCGACGGCGAAGCGCCCGCCTCGGCCCGGCAATTCCTGAGCCATCTGGCGGCCATCGCCCCCAACCCGGCTTGCCAGTTCACCGTGCTCGGTTTCGGCGACCGCCAGTTTCCCCGGTTTTGCCAGTTCGCCCAGGACGTGGACGCGGCCATGGCGGCGCGCGGCTGGCACCGGTTGCTGGAACTGACCAGGATAGACCGCCAGTCGAGCCAGGAATTCGCCCGCTGGGGCGCCAGCGTCGGCGCCCTGCTCGGCCACGCGCTGGTGCTCGAACATACCCCCGTCCATCCGCGCACCCATACGCTGCAATTGCGTGAGCGTATCGACTACGGCCTGGAAGAACAGGATCCCACCGTCGTGCTGCGCTTTGTCGCCGCGCCCCCTGGGCCGGACGCCCACTGGCTCACGCGCCGGCTGGCGCGGCAACGGCTGCCCCGCTTCGAAGCGGGCGACCTGGCTGGCATCATCCCGCCCGGCAGTCCGATGCCGCGCTTTTATTCGCTGGCCAGCGGCGCGCGCAACGGGGTACTCGAAATTTGCGTGCGCAAGCAGCCGGCGGGCGTGTGCTCGACCTATCTGCATGGCTTGCGGCCGGGGGACCGGATCGCGCTGTTCATCCAGCCCAATCCGCAGTTCCGTCCGGCCTCGGGCAAGGCGCCCGTGATCCTGATCGGCGCCGGCACGGGCATCGGCCCGCTGGCCGGCTTCATCCGCAACAACACGGGCAAACACCCGATGTACCTGTACTGGGGCGGACGCAATCCCGAAACCGATTTCCTGTACGAGCCAGAGCTGCGCAACTATCTGGCCGACCGCAGGCTGACGCAGCTGCACACGGCCTTTTCGCGGGTCCAGCATGGAGAGCGGGTGCAGAACCGGCTGATGGAGGATGCCGACAACATGCGCCAGCTGATCGGCAACCATGGCCAGGTACTGGTGTGCGGCAGCCGGGCCATGGCCGGCAGCGTCCGCCAGGCGCTGGACGAGATACTGGCCCCGCTCAAACTGAACGTGCAGACGTTGCGGGAGGAAGGACGGTACCGTGAAGACGTGTTCTGACCTTGCCGCCCCTGCGCTGCGGCGCTACAGCCTCAATGGCGCGACCATGGGCACCCGCTACAGCGCCGTCTTCTATGTCAGCGAACCATTGGCGCTGGCGGGGCTCGGCGCCAGCCTGTTCGCCGCCGTCGACCAGGTCGACCGGCAGATGTCGAGCTGGAATCCCGCTTCCGACCTGTGCCGCCTGAATGCCGCACCCATCGATACCTGGGTGGCCATTCCGGAACAGCTGGCGCAGGTGCTGGCGACGGGACTGCTGGTGGAACGTCAGTCGAACGGCGCCTTCGACATGGGGGTGGGCCAGCTGGTGGAGGACTGGGGTTTCGGTCCCGCGCAACGCACGCCGTCGCCGCAGCGCGCGGCGCTGCATGGCGCGGCATACCAGCCGGCAGGCACGGCTTTGGAGCTCGACCATGCGGGCCGGCGGGCGCGCAAGCTGGCGCCGGTGACGCTTGACCTGTCGGGCATCGCCAAGGGGTATGGCGTCGACCAGCTCGCACATTGCCTCGATGGCTGGGGCATAGACCGCTACCTGGTCGGCATCGACGGGGAAATGCGTGCGCGCTCGGAAAAGCCCGATGGCGGCGCATGGACCGTGGCGATCGAAAAGCCGACCTATGGCATCCGCGAGGTGGGCGGCGTGATGGAACTGCACGACACGGCGATCGCCACTTCCGGCGATTATCGTCACTGGGTCGACGTGGCGGGGACGCGCTATGCGCACACCATGCATCCGGGCTTGCGCCAGCCGGTGGCCAACGGTGTCGCGGCCGTCAGTGTGCTGGCGCCCACTTGCATGCTGGCCGATGCCTGGGCCACGGCGCTGATGGTGCTGGGCCAGGCCGACGGCGTGGCACTGGCCAGGGAACGCGGCATGGACGCGCTGTTCGTGCTGCGCGACGGCGACCGGCTGGACGAGATCCTGGTCGCCGAAGGGCGGGCGCTCGGCTAGCTAGCCAAACAAGCCGTGCAGATACCAGCGCGGCTCGGCCTGCCCGTCCGCGCTGGCCAGGCGCTCGCGGTAGACCCAGTAATGCGCATGGTCCTGGCCCTCGGCGATGAAATAGTCGCGGGTCTGGGTCTGGCTCCACCAGCCCGCCTCGATGCGCTCGCCGCCCGACATCATCTTCAGCGGCGAACCGTAGAACGGCCGGTGGTCGCGCATCAGCAATGCGATGGGCTGGGCCAGCAGCCAGGCGGGCCGGGGCAGGCTGGGCATGTCCGGCGGCAGCTGGGCGCGGGCATCGGCCGGACGTATCTTTTCCTGCACGCTGACCCAGCGGTTGGCCAGCTCGGGTCGGTAGTCGGCCTGGGGCGCGGCCTGCAGCACATTGTCCGGCCCCAGCCGCGCCACCAGCAGTTCGAACAGGCGCTGCCGGTCTTCCTTGCTGCCGCCCGGTTCGGGAAACAGCGACGCGCTGGGCGGCGCCATGGGCTGCACCTGCAGCGCTTCCAGGCACAGGCCGATGACGGGCGCCTCCAGCGCCAGCTTGGCCAGCCGTTCCTTGAGCAGGCGCAGCAGGTGTTCGGCGCGCCAGGTCGGTTCGGCCAGCACGAGCTCCACCACCGTGGGCGCACGCGCCACCTTGCCCCGTTCATGCTCGAGTACCAGGCTGACGCGCTCGACGGCGAACTGGCGCGCGCACAGCCAGCCCGTCATTTGCAGCAGCAGCCGGTGCGCGCCGAACAGCAGCGCTTCCGCATGCTCGACCCGGTCGAACAGTTCCAGCCTGGCGCGGAAGCTTTCCGGCGCGGCTAGCCATTCGAACAGCTCGGCCGTCTGC
Source organism: Pseudomonadota bacterium (assembly GCA_040389625.1). Lineage (GTDB taxonomy): Bacteria > Pseudomonadota > Gammaproteobacteria > Burkholderiales > Burkholderiaceae_D > Rugamonas. The sequence continues at coordinate 23,860 of JAZJZQ010000257.1, forward strand.
CCGTGCGCGCCGTCCAGCATGTCGAGCAGGGCCCGGCCGCAGCGGCGCTGCAGGCCGGGACGGGGCAGGCGGCGCAGCTCGCCCACGGTCAGGCAACCGATGCCCTCGAACCAGCCCAGGTAAGGCCGCGCGGGCGGCAGCAGGCTGCATGGCAGGCGCGCCAGGCGCCGCTCCAGCGTCGCCATCTTCAGGTTGCGCCCGCCCCCGCTGCGGGCCAGCAGCCAGGCGCCCCGCGCCGTGGGCGCGCAGCCGAGCGCGGCCGTGAAGCCCAGCGCCTGCAAGCTGGCCAGCACTTGCCGGCACAGGGCGCGGATGCCGCCGAACAGGCGCAGGCTGGCGCCCACGTCCATCAGCAGCGTCGCTTCCTCGCCCTCGGCCACCTGGGGCGTAAATTGCAGCAGCGCCATGGCCACGGCCTGCAGCGCGTCGGCCTCCAGCGCCGGCGCCCGCTGGTGCAGCTGGGCCTGCGGCGCCAGCATCAGCGCCCCGCCGCGCCGCATGCCCGGCCGCACGCCGGCCGCCTGCGCCTGCGGCGAGGCGGCCAGTACGCGCTCCTGCTCCAGCACCACGCTGGCCTGGTCATCCGACCAGCGCGGGCAAAACACTTCGAGCGGGAGCCGGGGCAGGTAGAGGCCGATCCAGAGACGCATGGCGCTGCAATAAAGAAGGAGTGAGTGGCAGGAACAACGGCGCATCGCGCTGCGGTCCCCGGCGCTTGACGAAGCCGAGCTCGATGCCGCCGGCCGCCGGCCGCAGCGACAGCCGCAGCGGCGCCGGCGACGCATCCTGCGCCGCCGCCAGCGGCCGCAGCATGCAGAACAGGGTGTCGCCGCTTTGCGCCGCCAGATGCAGCCGGCGCAGCGTCTCGCCGCGCGCGTGGGACTGCCACAGCAGCAGCGCGCCGCAGCAGCCGCTGCGCAGCACCTGTTCCGCCGCCCACAGGGCATCGGCGCTCCTGGCGCCGCTGCGTATCCAGATCAGCTGCGACGGCGGCAAGCCCAGTGCGGCCAGCGCCAGCGCCTGCGGCACGTGGGGCGGCTGCAGCAACACGATGGAGCGCTGGCCCAGGCTGGCCAGGGCCGGCCGCAGCAGCCGCAATTCGCCGCTGCCGGGCTGCTGCACCAGCAAGTCGATCAGCGTGCCCAGCGGCCAGCCGCCGCCCGGCAACTGGGCCGACAGGGCGGCAAAGCCCGTGTCGACGCAACGGGTGCTGCTGTGCGCCAGTTGCGAAGCGAGCCATAACGACGGGTGCACGGCTTCGGGCGCGGCAATGGGAGCGGAACGGGACATGGGATGCCAAGGATGGAGGTCAAATTCAAAAGCAAAGTACTGTATGAATACACAGTACTATCTGGGGCCCGTTTTGGCAAGGGCTATCTGCCGCCGGGTGCGGATTGAATATTGGAAACCTTGCATATGCTGTAACATGGAGCCGATACGGACACCAACGGAGCCCCATGACTACCATGCAACTGATCGGCGCCACCCTGTTCGGCCTGGCGCTGCTGCACACCTTTGCCGCCAAGTCGTTCGAAGTGCTGGCCCACCGCCACCCGCGCCACGCCGGCCTGTTCCACCTGCTGGGCGAGGTCGAAGTGGTGTTCGGCTTCTGGGCTTTCGTGCTGGTCATCGCCATGGCCCTGCTGCAGGGCGGCCAGGCTGCCATCGATTACGCGGAAACGCGCCAGTACACGGAGCCGCTGTTCGTGTTCGTCGTCATGGTGGTGGCCGCCTCGCGGCCCGTGCTCGACATCGTGCAGCGCACGCTGCGCCTGCTGGCCCGGCTGGTGCCGCTGCGCACGGAACTGACGCTGGTCTGGTTCGGCCTGGCGCTGGTGCCGCTGACGGGCTCCCTGATCACGGAGCCGGCCGCCATGACGCTGGCCGCGCTGATGCTGGCGCCACAGGTGTTCCGTCACGGCATGCCGGAATGGCTGAAGTATGCGGCGCTCGGTGTGCTGTTCGTCAACGTCTCGATCGGCGGCACGCTGACGGCCTACGCCGCGCCGCCCGTGCTGATGGTGGCCACCACCTGGCAATGGGACAGCGCCTTCATGGCCAGCCACTTCGGCTGGAAGGCTGCCATCGCCGTGCTGTTCAACGCCACCGTCATCACCTTCCTGCTGCGCCGCCATGTGGACGGCGCCGCCGCGCAATCGGGCGACGCGGAGCAAGCACCGGTGCCGCTGGCCGTGGCCGCCATCCACCTGGCCTTCCTGGCCGCCGTGGTAATGCTGGGCCACCATCCGGTGCTGTTCCTCGGCATCTTCCTGCTGTTCCTCGGCTTTACCCAGGCCTACCAGCGCTACCAGCACACGCTGATCGTCAAGGAAGGCTTGCTGGTCGGCTTCTTCCTGGCCGGACTGGTGGTGCTGGGCGGCATGCAGCAATGGTGGTTGCAGCCCATCGTCGCTAGCCTGCCGCCGGTGGCCCTGTTCTTCAGCGCGCTGGGTTTGACGGCCATTACCGACAACGCGGCCCTGACTTATCTCGGTTCGCTCATCCACGGCATTTCCGCCCAGTCCCAGTACATGCTGGTGGCCGGGGCCGTGGCCGGCGGCGGCCTGACGGTGATCGCCAACGCGCCCAATCCGGCCGGCGTGTCGCTGCTGCGGCGCGGCTTCCAGGACGAATCGATCAGCGCGCTGGGCCTGCTCATGGGCGCGCTGCCGCCCACGGCCGTGGCGGCGCTGGCCTTCCTGCTCTAGTGGACTGTAACGCTCACGCTGGCGCGCGGCGGTGGCGCGCAAAAAACTCCAGCATCATCTGGCCCGCGTCCGGACTGCCGCCGGCATGGAACGGCACGGCCGGGTCGCCCCCGCTCCACGCATGCTCGAGCTGCGGGATACGGGCCACCCTGAGCAACAAGGTGCGGCCCGCAAAATAATCGTGGATCTCGTGTGCCCGGCGGCTGCCCGTGCGGCCACCGGGCTTGCTGCTGACCTTGGCCGCCATGCCAGAGGGCAGCCCGTGCAACAGCAAGCCCTGCTGTAACAGCTGGATCTGATTGACGGGCCGCACCACGCGGTCGCCATCGCCCTGGATCAGGATGGTCGGCATGGCAGGGAACCCGGGACGCCGCCGCAATACGTCAAGGATTGCATGCTCGCCCCGGACACCGGCCCCATGCTGCAACACACCCAGCGCGCCGACGGTGCTGTGGCCCGCGCCGAACGCCGGTCCGGAATGCAGGCCCACCGCGGCGATCAGGTCGGGATGGTTGAGCGCGACGATATGGGCCATGCCCGCACCGGCCGACATGCCGGCGATATAGATGCGGCCACGGTCCAGCGCATACTGCCGCTGCACCTGCTTGATGATGCCAACGATCATGGGCACGTCGCCGCCGCCCAGCTGGGTGGCGTGGTCATACCATTTCCAGCAACGCTGGGCATGGCTGCTGACGCGCTGCTGCGGATACAGCACGGCAAAGCCGCCGCGCTCGGCCAGCTGATTCATGCGCGTCCCTTGCGCCAGCTGGGTGGCTGTCTGCTGGCAACCGTGCAGCATCACCACCAGCGGCAGGCCGGCACCATCGCCATCGCCCGGTCCGGCAAGCCGCTCGGGCAGGTAGAGCCAGTAGCTCATGCGCCGCCCTGCTCCCACGCCGATGGCAGCTGGCGCCGTGTAATGCGATGCCAGCCATTTTCCGGGTGAAGCGGCCACATGCGACGCCGGCACAGTCCTGGCATGAGATGCCGATGAAACAGGTGTCGATGAAACGGCAGCCTTCGGCGCCGGCCGCGCCCTGGGCTTGGGCTTGGGCTTCACCTTGGGCTTCACCTTGGACGCTGCGAACAGCTGCGACACCAGCTTACCGACGGAACGCTGCTGCGCCTTGCCCGCCCGCACCAGACTGCGCAAC
>JAZJZQ010000257.1:27824-29559 GCA_040389625.1 Pseudomonadota bacterium
CAGCTTACCGACGGAACGCTGCTGCGCCTTGCCCGCCCGCACCAGACTGCGCAACAACCGTGTGCCGGCGGCACTCTTGACCATCATGTTCACCGCCGCATGCTGTAAGGAAGAGGCAATGTAACGCGCGCACGCTACACGCGTCGGTACGCTGGAGCACTTACAACAACAGCGCTCCGCGCAGCATGAAGATGCGCACCACCGACGGGCGAACACGATTGAGACAGATCAGACATGCTCCATTTTCTTGTCCTATCCTGTTTACATCGCCGCGTATTTGAGGCGGCGTTTTGTATGGAAGGAGACAATCATGAGCTATCTGGACCGTGATATTTTCGGTATCTACAAGCACACGGACAAGAGCGGCCCCGGCCCCCGGCTAATGGGCGCCGACACGCTGATCGGCGAAGACGTGTACAACCAGAACGATGAAGAGCTGGGCGACATCAAGGAAATCATGCTCGACATGCAGACGGGCGAAGTGGCCTATGCCGTGCTGTCGTTCGGCGGCATCGTCGGCATCGGCGAAAAGCTGTTTGCCGTGCCGTGGGAAAGGCTGTCGCTCGACACCGTCAACAAGCGCTTCCTGCTGGACGTGGACAAGGAAACGCTGAAGAACGCACCCGGTTTCGACAAGGACGACTGGCCCGACATGACGACGGACGACTGGGTCAACCAGGTGCACTCGTTCTATGGCACCGAGCCACACATCGGTGGCACCAGCCAGAGCCGCCACTAGCGCACGCGGCAACGGCAAGCAGGCGCGCGGCGGGCAAGGATCGCCCGCGCATCATGCTGGCGTAGCGTTGCTTAACGTTGCATGGACTCCCACACTTTTTGCAGGCGCTTGACGGACACCGGCATAGGCGTCCGCAGTTCCTGCGCAAACAAGGAAACGCGCAACTCCTCCAGCATCCAGCGGAACTCGACCATTTTGGGGTCCGTGTTCTTGCCGGCCTGGCGGTCCTTGCTGGCGCGTTGATACAGCATGGCGGCCTGCTGCCATTCCGCCATCAACTTGGCGTCACGGGCCGGATCGGCGCGCAGTTTTTCGATCCGCACGTTGATCGCCTTCAGGTAGCGGGGGAAGTGGGCCAGCTGGCTGTACTCGTTCTCGGACAGGAAACGTTTGTGGACCAGGCCCTGCAGCTGGCTTTGCATATCGGCCGCGGCCTGCTGCGGCAAGCCTTGCAGCCGCTTGGGCAGGCCGTGGAATTCCGTCAGCACTTGCGCCAGCAGGCGCGCGATCTCGTTCACCAGCAGCACCAGGCGTGACTTGCCCTCGTCCTTGCGCTTGGTGAACGAGGCCGCGTCGATGGGCAGCGGGTCCTGCAGGCAGGCGATGTCGAGCGCCTTGTTGATGATCTGGTCGCGCAACTCTTCCTGCGAGCCCATGGCCATGTACTGCATGCCCATCTGCTGCAGGCCGGGTATGCTTTTCTCGATGAACTTGATCTGATCCTTGAGCTGCAGCGCGAACAGGCGGCGCAAGCCCACGCGGTGAGTGCGCGCGGCCACGGTCGGGTCGTCGAATACTTCCAGGTCGCAGTGCGTGCCCTTGTCGACCAGGGCGGGGAAGCCGATCAAGGTCAGCTTGCCCTGGGCGATTTCCAGCAGCTCCGGCAACTCGCCGAAAGTCCAGCTGGTCAGGCCCGTCAGCGTAATGCCGTCAGCGGCCGAAGGCTGGTCACCACCGGCCGTACCGCCCGCGGCGGCGACGCCAGCCTTGCCCTTG
>JAZJZQ010000258.1:0-3833 GCA_040389625.1 Pseudomonadota bacterium
GGCGGAGCGGGGTCGTCGCCCATCATGAATTGATAACTGCTCCACTCCCAATCGCCGGGCCTGCTTACGATACCTGCCCGAACGGGATTCAATACGATGTAGCGGGCCAACTCGCGCAGGTATCCCTCTTTTTGCACCAGGACGGCCTTGTACCGCCCTTGCATGACGTGGCCAAGCAAACCGTGTTGTCGATTGTAAAACTGCGAATACGCGCTGTTTAGTTGCCGCATGCCCTGGCCGAGATTTCCCTCCGGCGTCTCGATGAGCAGATGGAAATGATTCGTCATCTGGCAATACGCGTGCACCACAAAATGGAACCGTCGACAGGTCCGCTCTAATTCAAGCAACCAAGCGAGACGGTCGGGCCGTTGTCGATAGATGCTCTCACGCCGGTTGCCGCGGCACGTGACGTGATAGAGAGCTCCCGGAAATTCGATTCTGAGCGGACGGACCATGCCCGCAATTTAGCAGGCCTCATTTCGCGCGACACTGACTAGTCTCAGTGATATGGCAAATCGGCGCCGTTCTTTCCGAGACCCGTTTCAGCGCGAATTCGCGTCGGAGCGCGTACCTTCAATGCAGACGCTACGGCCGAGGTCGTGTCCGATTGTCAGACTCCCCCCCGGGATCGTCCCTGGATTTCAGCCGAGGTCGTGTCCGAATGTCAGACTTGACCCCGGCGACAGTCGGGCGATTCGGAGAGCCTTCGCCCCCGCTAGGGGGCTTCGTCTTCGAACCTGCCGCCTTGGCGCACCGTCTCCGTCCGGCACAAAGCAAAAAGCCTCCCGCAGGGGAGGCTTTTTACTTTGTTCTGGCGGAGACGGTGGGATTCGAACCCACGATACAGGTATAAGCCGTATGCATCCTTAGCAGGGATGTGCCTTCGGCCACTCGGCCACGTCTCCTAGTCGATCTCTCAACTATGTCTTTCTAACCAAACTGCGCTAGAGCAGACGACCGCCATAGTATAGGCCTCGATCTGTTTGGTCAAGGTTACCGGCGATTTTTTTTCGAAATATTTACTCTTTTTCCAGCTCGAACGCTTTGTGCAGCGCGCGCACCGCCAGCTCCATGTACTTCTCGTCGATCAGGACGGAAATCTTGATCTCGGAGGTGGAGATCATCATGATGTTGATGCCTTCTTCGGCCAGCGTACGGAACATCTGCGACGCCACACCAACGTGGCTGCGCATACCTACACCGACCACGGAGATCTTCGATACCTTGGCGTCGCCCGTGAAGCTCGATGCACCCAGCTCGTCCTTGCAGGCGTTGAGCACGTCCATCGCCTTGGCGTAGTCGTTGCGCGAAACGGTGAAGGTGAAATCGGTCTTGCCATCCACCGATTGGTTCTGGATGATCATGTCCACTTCGATGTTGGCTTCGGCCACCGGGCCCAGGATGTGGTACGCCACGCCCGGACGGTCTGGCACGCCCAACACGGTGATTTTGGCTTCGTCACGGTTGAATGCGATGCCGGAGATGACTGCTTGTTCCATGTGTGTATCTTCCTCAAACGAAATCAGGGTGCCCGAGTTGGCTTCTACTTCCAGGTCCAGCATCGGGTCGGTCAGCGACGACAGCACGCGCGTGGGGACGCGGTAGTTGCCGGCAAATTCCACCGAACGGGTCTGCAGGACTTTCGAGCCCAGCGACGCCAGTTCCAGCATCTCTTCGAACGTGATCGCTTTCAGGCGACGCGCTTCCGAGACCACGCGCGGGTCGGTGGTGTAGACGCCGTCCACGTCCGTGAAGATCAGGCATTCGGAGGCCTTCATGGCGGCGGCAATGGCCACGGCCGAGGTGTCCGAGCCGCCACGGCCCAGCGTCGAGATGTTGCCGTGCTCGTCCACACCCTGGAAGCCGGTGATGATGACGATCTTGCCGGCGTCGAGGTCGCGCCGCACTTTTTCGTCGTCGATGGATTGGATGCGGGCCTTGGTGAAAGCGGAATCGGTTTTAATCGCCACTTGCCAGCCGGCATACGACACGGCTTGCTTGCCGATCGCCAGCAGCGCCATCGACAGCAGGCCGACCGACACTTGCTCGCCGGTGGAGGCAATCATGTCGAGCTCGCGTGGGTCGGGCTGGGCCTGGATTTCCTTCGCCAGCGAGATCAGGCGGTTGGTTTCGCCCGACATTGCCGACGGCACCACGACGATCTGGTGTCCAGCGTCATGCCACTTGGCAACGCGACGCGCGACGTTCTTGATACGGTCCGTCGAACCCATCGACGTACCGCCGTATTTGTGCACGATTAAAGCCATAACAGTGAGTTTTCCGCTCAAATAGGAGTAAATGGAGCCCTTTACTGTACATGCCGCACTGCAAAATAACAAGTCAAAAAAGGCATAAAGTCATACTGTATCGGTATATCTACATGTCAAATTGCGCGGGTGAAAGCTTGTCTATACAGACTCCCAGCGCAAGCTGACGTGCTGCCCTGCCCCACTGTCCAGGTAGTGGCAATCCATGCCGATGCCGGCCGCGTACAGCAGGTCGGCGCCCGTGCGTACGACAGGCAGGCGGGTGCGTTCCCAGGCCGGAATATTGCAGGCCTGGTAGTGGTATTTCAAGGGCCGGGTGGAACGGTTGGGCGCCAGCTTGAGGCGCTCGCCGCCGCGACGGAACTCGATCACCAGCGCCTGGCTGCGCAGCCAGTCGGAGGCGAAGCCGGTCTCGGCCACGTCGAAGTGGAGTACGCCGCCGTAGGCCGGGAACGCCAGCGACGCTTCGCCCTGCCACACGAACTCCTGGCCCGGGCTCTGGTCGAACCGGTCTTCGCGGGTGCCGGGCAAGTCGGCCAGCTTGGGGGTCAGGTACAGGCGGTCGCGGTGGCGCCGCACGTGGCAGTCGGGATGGGTGACGAGCAGCTGGGCATCGTAGCGCGCTTCCAGCAGCTGGGTCAGCATCTCGGACAGCCAGGCCGTGCTGGGCATGCGCAGCTGGCGCGTGCCGAACCAGTGGCGCAGCAGGTTGTAGCTGCGGTCCAGGCTCAGCTGGCGCAACTGGCCGATGTCGAGGCAGTCGCCGTCCAGGCAGGCGGCCAGGTCTTGCTGGGCGATTTCCGTCAGCAGGCGCTGAGCCGATTGGGCGTGCGCGGCGCTGCGGGCGAAGCGCTGCTGGAAGCCGGGGAAGGCTAGTGCCAGGGCCGGCATCACCTGGTGACGCAGCGCGTTGCGGGCGAAGCGGGGATCCGTGTTCGATTCGTCGTCCACGTAGGGGATGGCGTGCTCGGCCACATAGGCGGCCAGTTGCTCGCGCGAAGCCGACAGCAACGGACGGGCCATCACCAGCGCATCGTGGTCCAGCAGGCCGGGCGCGGCGTTGGCCGCATCCATGCCCGACAGGCCGGCCGGGCCGGAGCCGCGCAGCAGCTGCAGCAGCACCGTCTCGGCCTGGTCGTCCAGATGGTGGGCCGTCAGCAGCAACTGGACGTCGTGCTCGCGGCACATGGCGCCCAGGGCGGCGTAACGGCTCTTGCGGGCCGCCGCTTCCGTGCCGGTGCCGGCGCGCGGGTCCAGCTGCACGCGGCGCGCCGCGAACGGCACGCCCAGCGCGGCGCAAGCGTGCTCGCAGTGGGCCAGCCAGGCGTCGGCATTAGGGCTCAGTCCGTGGTGCACGTGAAAGGCATGCAGCACGCTGCCATGTTCGCGCGCGTAGGCATGGGCGAGGTGCAGCAACGCCGACGAGTCGAGTCCGCCGCTAAGGGCGATGGCCATGCGGGCCGTGACGCCCTGCCCCATCGCGGCCAGCGTCCCGGCGAATGCCGACGCCAGCGTAGGGATTTGTTGCTTCGTCAATTGCTACTCCAAAATTCCAAGACAGAAAAA
>JAZJZQ010000259.1:0-12760 GCA_040389625.1 Pseudomonadota bacterium
GTCTTGTTCGTTTGCTACCATGTTCATACGCTGTTCGCCGCTGGATCAATAACCCGCTATTTTACCGTGCGCGGCCAGAAACAGCGGAGAAACGAATGGTGGGGTCAAGTCTGTCATTCGGACACAAACACAACCGTAGACCACGTTGGCCGCCTAGCGCTTGCGATTCCGATTAAGGCGGCGACCAGGGGTTGCATAATTGCACCGGCAAACCCGCAAAATCCTGTACATTGCGCGTGACCAGCACCAGGTCATGCGTCAGCGCGGTTGCCGCCAACAGGCTTTCGACGACGGGCAGCGGGCGCCCGGCGTCGGCGACCAGGCACCCCCACCGGTCGGCCACGGCGGCATCCACGCTCAAGATGCGCCCGTAAAAAAATTGTCGCAAATCGGACTCCAGCCAGTCCGACAATCTTTGCCTGCGCCGCGCATCCTTGACACCCTCGACGCCCTTGCGGATCTCCCCCAGCGTCAACATGCTCAGGTACAAAATCTGCGACGGGCGCTGCGCGAACCACTCCACCACACCTTGGTCAGGCACCTTGCGTTTCAGCTCCGATAACACGTTGGTGTCGATCAGGTAGCTCAAAACTCAAGCTCGCGCGTCATGCCGGGTTCGCGTTCGAAGTGAACGTCGTCCGCTCCCCGGAATGGACTACCGGCCATCAATTCCACCAGCGACCCCTGACTGCACGCGAGCCGGTCATAGGCTTCACGCGACAGTACCACCGCCACCGATTTGCCATGCAGCGTAATGTCCTGTGGCTGGCTTTGTGCGCGCTTGACCAACTCCGACAGTCTTGCCTTGGCTTCCTGGATTTGCCAAATTTGCATCTCGCCCTCCGATTCTGACCATACTGGTTTGATCTTAGCGACTATCGCCGCTGAACCTCAAGCGCTATCTGCGGCAGCGCCCCCCCCGATTTGCCCACTTTTTAGGCAAATACGGCGCCAGATCAAATATTGAGGCGTATAATGTCGCCTTTCCTGTTTTTCCTCTCATCACCATCATGCCCGCTAATAACGCTTTACAAGCTGAAGCGCATGCTGCCGCCATTGCTGCCGCTGCCGCTCACGTCAACATCGCCGCCTACAAGTTCATTACTTTCGACAACACGGAAGCGATGCGGCCCCAGTACCAGGCCATCTGCGCCGAGCTGGGCCTGAAGGGCACCATCCTGCTCACGCCGGAAGGCATCAACATGTTCGTGTCCGGCCCGCGCAGCCAGATCGACCAGTACCTGGCCTGGGTGCGCAGCGACGCGCGCTTCGCCGACCTGGAAGTGAAGGAAAGCTATTCGAAAGAGCAGTCGCACAAGCGCATGCTGGTGAAGATCAAGAAGGAAATCATCACCATGCGCATGCCGCTGATCAAGCCCGAAGACGGCCGCGCGCCGTTCGTGGCAGCGGCCACCCTCAAGCGCTGGCTCGACAACGGCGTGGACGACGACGGCAAGCCGGTCGTCATGGTCGACACCCGCAACGATTTCGAAGTGGACGTGGGCACCTTCACCGGCACGGTGGACTACCGCATCAAGAAGTTCACGGAATTCCCGCAGGTGATCGCCGACCACAAGGACGACTTTGCCGGCAAGACCGTGGTCACCTTCTGCACCGGCGGCATCCGCTGCGAAAAGGCCGCCATTCACATGCAGAACATCGGCTACGACAGCGTGTACCAGCTGGAAGGGGGCATCCTCAAGTATTTCGAGGAAGTGGGCGGCGACCATTACACGGGCGACTGCTTCGTGTTCGACTACCGTACCGCCCTCAACCCCAAGCTGGAACCGACGGAAACCGTGCAGTGCTTCGTGTGCCGTGCCGTGGTCACGCCGCGCCAGCAGCTGGCGCCGGAGTATGTGTACGAGCAATCGTGCCCGCATTGCTACGGCAAGAAGCAGCAGGCCTGAACGCCACGGCGGCAGCGGACGGCATGATGCCGCCCGCCGTTGCCGCGGCGCCTGCGCTTAGTGGAAGTACTGCGCCGTCTGGCGCACGTCGTCGACCGACAGCAGGCCGGTGGCGGCGCGCATGCGCAGCGACGTGATGAGGTAGTTGTAGCGTGCCTGGGCCAGGTCGCGCTGGCTGGTAAACAGCTGCTGCTGGGCGTTGAGCACGTCCAGATTGATGCGCACCCCGCCCTTGACGCTCTGCTCCGTCGCCTTGACCAGCAGGCGCGCCGACTCCACCGACTTGAGCAGCGCGGCGATGCGCGTCACGCTGCTTTGCAGGGCGTTGTAATCCTTGCGCAGTTCGATCAGCACCTTGTCGGTCTGCGCCTGCAGGTCGGCGCTGGCCTTTTCCTGGCCGGCCACCGCTTGCCGCGTCTGGGCGTTGACGGAACCGCCCGAATACAGGGGGATGTTGAGCTGGACGCCGATGCTGCGCACCGTCGTGTCCTGGTTGTAGGTGTTGACCGAATCGGACGAGTTCTTGCTGTAGGTGCCGATGAAATCGAGCCGCGGCGCATGGCCGGCGCGCGCCTTGTTCACTTCCTGGCGCGCGATTTCCCTGTTGTACTCCAGCGTCTTGATGTCCGGATTGCGCTCCAGGGCGATCTTCTTCCACGCCTCGTAACTCATTTCATCGCTGGGCCGGACCTGGAAGTTCGGGTCCAGCGTATCGAGCGTGCCGACGTCGCCGCCGATGATGCGCGCCAGCGTGTCGCGCGCGTTGTCGAGCGCGTCCTGGGTTTCCAGCACCTGGGCTTCGGAGGCGTCGAGCCGGGCCTGGGTTTCCAGCATGTCGGTCCGGGTGCCCTCGCCGCGCTGGAACAGATGGTCGTTGACCTTGCGCTGTTCGGCATACATGTCGCGCTCGCCCTTGGCCAGCGTCACCACTTCGTTCTTGAGCAGGGCATCGAGGTAGGCGCCCACCACCCGGGTGATCACTTCCTGCTGCTGGCTGGCGAACTGCGCTTCGGCATACTGGCTCTGGGCCACGCCCTGCTTGTAGCGGGCAATGCCGTCCAGGTTCACGATGGGCTGGCGCAGCTGCACGCCGGCCGAGTGGCCGAAGTAATCCTGGGCGATCGGCGCATGGCCGGTGTAGGTCACCGTGTTGCGGTTGCGGTTGGCGCTGTAGCTGCCCGACACCTGCGGCAGCAGGTTCGACAGGCCCAGCGTGCGGTTTTCCTTGCCGCCTTCGGCGCTGTAGTAGGCCGCGCGATAGGCCGGATCGTTCTGCAGCGCCGCTTCATAGGCCTGCATCAGGCCCAGCGCGCTGGCGCCGGTGCTGTGCAGCAGGCCGGCGGCCGCCAGCGCCAGCGGCAGCAGGCGGAATTTCAGGGTACGCGTCATGCCTTAGTCCTCCGCCATCGACGATTTGGCACGGTCAAACAGCGGCTTGAGCAGGTAGTTCATCATGGTCCGCTCGCCCGTTTTAATGAACATTTCCACCGGCATGCCGGACTGGACGTCCAGCTTTTTGAGAGCGATCAGGCGCGCCCCTTCCGGCGACACCTTGGCGCGGATCTTGTAGTACGGCTGGCCCGTGCGCTCGTCGACCGTGCGGTCGGCCGACACCTGGGTCACGATGCCCGGAATGTGGGGCGTCTTGTTCGTGTTGAAGGCGGCGAACATCATTTCCACCGGCAGGCCGACATGGACCTTGTCGATCAGGTTGACGGCCAGCTGGCCTTCCACCACCAGCGCGTCGGCACTTGGCACGATGTCCATCATGTGTGCGCCGGGCGCGACCACACCGCCATTGGTGAAGATGGACAGGCCGACCACGGTGCCGTCGGCCGGCGCCTTGACGTCGGTGTTGGCCAGCTCGAAGTCCTGGCCTTCGATGCGCGAGGCCAGCGCTTCCGCTTCGCGCTGCGTGTCGCCCAGCTGGCTGCGCACGTCCTTCTGGAATTCCTGCATGCGCTGGCTGCGGCGCAGCGCCGTTTCCATCACCTGGCGCTGGGAACGACCCAGGCTGCCCAGGTTCTCGGCCAGCGCGCCGGTGGTCTGGGCGGCCGTGCGCTCCAGGTCCAGCAAACGGTTGCGTGCCACATAGCCGTCCTTGGCCAGGTCGCGCATGCCGACCAGCTGTTCGTCCAGGATGGCTTTCTGCGCCTTGAGGCTGTCGCGTACATTTTCCAGCCCCTGGATCTGCAGCTTCATGCCGGCGACGTTCTCATCCATGCCGGCCAGCTCGCTTTGCAGCGCGCCACGGCGCGATTCGAACAGTTGCTGCTGCAGTGCCACGGCGGCCGTCACCCGCGGGTCATTCTTGTAGGCCTGCAGGGTGGGCGGGAAGGTCAATTTGGCCAGGCCGTCACGTTCAGCCTGCAGCCGCGCTTCCGCGGCGCGCGCCGTGATGTACTGGGCACGGGTGGTTTCCACCTGGGCGCCCGCCATCACGTTGTTCATCTGTACCAGCACCTGGCCAGCCTTGACCGTGTCGCCGTCGTGCACCAGGATGGACTTGACGATGCCGCCCGTGGGATGCTGGACCGTCTTGCGGCTGGTCTCCTTGGCCACCGTGCCACTCAGCGGCACGCCCTTGTCGAGCGGTGCCAGCATGGCCCACAACAGAAAGCCCCCCACGCCCAGCAGGACGATGAGCCAGCCCATCCGGGCGTAGATGCGGGCATCGGTGTTGACGCTCAGCGTAGTCACGTCATGCGACACGACTTCCGCGGCCGCTTCTTTCGAGATGGAGATTTGATTGCGCATTGTTTATTCCTGATTTGTCGTGGCTTGCGCGCGGGCCTGGGCTTCCTGCACGGCCAGGGCGGTATTGTCGGCAAACGCCTTGTTGCGGGCGGCGATCTCCGCTTCCGCCTCGCGCTGGGCCTGCTGAGCCTGCGCCTGGGCCTGCAGCACTTTCTGGTTGGCTTCCTGCAGCGCCCGCAATACGTCTTCCGTGGGGCCGAACATATGGGCCAGGCCTTCGCGCAGCACCAGCAACTTGTTGGTGGCGCCGATGATGCTGGTGCGGTGGGTGATCAGCACGATGGTCTTGCCGCGCTGGCGCAAGTCGCGCACCGCTTGCACCAGGGCCATTTCGCCCACTTCGTCCAGATTGGAATTGGGCTCGTCGAGCACGATGACGGACGGGTCGTCATACATGGCGCGGGCCAGGCCGAGGCGCTGCTTCTGGCCGCCGGACAGGCCGGCGCCGCCGTCGCCCAGCAGCGTATCGTAACCCTGGGGCAAATGCAGGATCATGTCGTGCACACCGGCGCGTTTGGCCGCCAGCACCACTTTCTCGGGATCGACGTCGCCGAAACGGGCGATGTTCTCGCTGACGGTACCGCCAAACAGTTCGATATCCTGCGGCAGATAACCGATGCTGGGGCCCAGTTCGGCCTTGTTCCACTGGAAGATATCGGCGCCATCGAGGCGCACCTTGCCGCTCATGGCAGGCCACACGCCCACCAGCAGCCGCGCCAGCGTCGATTTGCCCGAACCGCTGGGCCCCACCACGCCCAGCACATCGCCCGGGGCAATGGCGAAATTAATGCCACGCAGTACCGGCGTGGGCACGCCGGGCGGGGCCGCAATCACGCCTTCGACGCTGATGGCGCCTTGCGGACGCGGCAGTTCCATGCCGGCCGAACGGGCCGGATTGTCCGACAGCAGCTTGTTGAGGCGCTCATAGGCGCTGCGCGTGTTGGCCCACGATTTCCAGACGGCGATCACCTGCTGCACCGGCTGCAGCGCACGGCCCACCAGGATGGAGGCGGCGATCATCATGCCCGGGGTCATCTTATTTTCCAGCACCAACAGGGCACCAAAACCGAGCACCAGCGACTGCAAAGACAGTTGCACGAACTTGGTAGCGGCCCCCACCTTGCCGGACTTTTCGCTCGCGTCCGCCTGCAGGCGCAGGAAGTGCGAGTGCAGCTTGAACCAGCGGCCCTGCAGGTTGGGCAGCATGCCCATCGATTCGATCACTTCCGCGTTGCGCAGGTTGTTGCCCGCCAGATTGGACGCGGCGATGGCCATGCTGTTCGCTTCGGCCAGCGGCTTGTGCGACACCCGCTCATTCACATAGGCCAGCACCACCAGCACGGCCGTACCGCACAGCGCGAACACGCCCAGCGACGGCTCGAACAGGAAAATCACGATCAGGTAGAACGGGAACCAGGGCGCATCGAAGAAGGCGAACAGGGCGTTACCGGTGAGGAACTGACGCAGATTGGTCAGGTCGGTCAAGGCCTGGCCGGCATTGCCGCCGGCTTTCTTCAGGTTCTGCTCGAATGCGGCGGTGTAGACCCGCTTGTTCATCTTCATGTCGAACTGGGCGCCCACGCGCACCAGGACGAAACTGCGCATCAATTCCAGCGCCCCGAGCAGCAGATAGCCACCCAGCATGATCATGGTCAGCATGAGCAGCGTCGTCTCGTTGCGGCTGCCCAGCACCCGGTCGTACACCTGCAGCATGTACAGCGACGGAACCAGGGCCAGCAAGTTGGTGATGGCGCTGAACGCACCGACGGTCATGAAGGTGCTTTTGAACGTTTGCAATACTTCGGCAATTTCGTTCTTCGGCTGCTGAGAAGAGTTATTTTTCATAGAGAGAATACTTACCGTCCGAAAACGCGACAACAGCAAAAAAAGGGAGCACGTGGACCGGAAATTGGCCTGCGGCTTGACCGGCATCTATCCCGCGGCCCGCCGTCCGGGGCGGCAGTCCATGGTAATGGGCACGCAAATTATGTGATGCAAATCACATAAATCGAAGAATAGCACAAGAAATGGGCATTTACTAGCAGAAATTGGACGGCTGCGCGGGCACTTTCGTGCACCGTCCGTGGGGCGGGTGCAGGCCTTTCCAGCCGCGTGGAAAGGCCTGCCGGAGGGGATCAGCCGAAGATGACGTCGCCCTGGGCCAGGGCAGCGCCCGACAGCTTGATCACCAGGTCGGTAGCGGCGCTGAACTTGTGATCGTGGTTGGCGTCGGCGATCACAAACACGTCGGAACCGACGGTGACGGCCACCACGCCACGGGCCACTGCACCGCTGTCATTGTAGAAAGCAGCCGTCGCGGCCAGGGTCGACAGGGCCGCCAGGTCGGCCGCCGTCTTCTGCACCACCACCTTGTCGGTCGTGACGCTGAAGGCCAGCTTGGTCAAGTCCAGCTTGTCCTGGCCGCTATGGAAGCCGGTCACCACGTCCGTACGGCCGGTGTCGAGGGCGCCAGCGGCCGTCACGGCGAACAGCGAGTCGCTGGCGCCCTTGTAGGTCATCGTGTCCACCGTGGCGGCGCCGGCGGCGATGTTGATGGCGTCGCCCCCTGCCCCACCGCAGATGGCGCCGCCGGCCACGCCGCCTTTCAGTACATCGCCGGCGCTGCCGCCATTGATGTTGAGCTGTACCGTCGCCGCGCTGCCGTCCACCGTCACCACGCCCGTCGCCGCGCTGGCATCGACCGTCAGCGCCTTGGTGATGGCACCCGTGGTGAACTTGCCGGCCGCGCTGCCATCCATGATCACCTTGCTCAGCGCCGTGTTCGCCACGTCGTTGGTGACCACGTTGCCGTTGGGCGCGGTGGCGCCCACGGCGCCGTTCGAATGCAGCGTGATCGTTTCCACGCCCACCGCTTTCAGGCCGGCGATGGCCACGCCGGCATCGTTGGTCGTCACGTTGGCGGCCGTCTTGCCGTTATCGAGCACGATGGCGATGCCGTCCGTGCCGCCCGACACGGTTTTCAGTCCCATGGTCAGGCCGCCCGCCAGGCTGCCCTTGACGGTGGCGCTCGCGTTGTTGGCCAGGTTGCTCAGTTCGATCTTGTCGGCCGACAGGTCCATCGCGTAGGTGCCGACACCGGCCAGCATGGCGGTGTCGATGCTCACCAGCGCGCCCGAATTGTTGGCCACTTCCAGCACTTCGAAACCGGAGTAGATGGTCTTGGCGTTCGCGTCCAGGTAGGCGCCCTTCACCAGCAAGGTGTCGTTGCCGTCGCCGCCGGCCACGGTGGCGCCCGCTTCCGTGATGCCCGACAGGATCAGCGTGTCGTCGCCCGCGCCGAGCGCGATCTTGCTCTGGGCCGCAATGGCGGTGCCGGGCGCATAGCTGATGACGTCATTGCCGGCGCCGCCATTGACGGCCAGTGCGATCGCGCTCAGCCTGGCGGTAACGCCGCCGGCGTTGGCCGATGCGTCCAGTTTGGTCACGCCCGTCAGTACGGCGGCGCTCAGGTCCAGCGCACCGGCGCCGCTGGCGATCACCGTCTTCAGCGTGCTCACCGAGCCGGTCAGGTCCAGGTCATTGACGCCGCTGGCGACCACGCTCAGGCTCTTGATCGACGCCGCACCCGTGCCGATAATGGCATGCGACTGAGTGCTGCTCACGTTCAGGGTACTGATCCCCGTGTCCAGCGTGACGGTGCTCTTCACCGCCGCGCTCTTGCCAAAGGTGTCCAGGCTCAGGTTGACCAGGGCTGCCGTATTGCCCTTGAAGGTGGCGTTGACGTTCTGTCCGGTCACGCCCAGGTTGGCGACGTCGCCCACGCTGGAAATAATGCCGGCCACGGTGCTGCCGGTCACGGTGGCGCTGGTCACGCCGGTGGTATTGATCAGGCTGATATTGCCGGCAGCCGTGAAGCGCGCTTCCACCGCCTCGACGTTCTTGAGGGTGGCGGCGATGGTCTGCCCTTCCGACTCCGTCACCTTCAGCACGTCCGCACCGGCGCCGCCATCGATGTAGTCGACGTTTTGCAGGGTATCGATCAGCTTGCCCGCAGCGTTCTGGGCCGCGCCCGCGCTGAAGACGTTGTTGCCGGCGTTGCCGGTCAGATTGTCCTGGTCGACCGTCAGCGCGATCTGCGGGCCCGGCAACGGGCCGGGCGCCGTCCTCAGTTCGGCGATCGTGCTCAGCACGGTCGCGTGGAAGGCCTTCGCGTCCGTATCGTTGGCCACGTTGTGGAGCATGGTGCGCACCAGGGCCGCCGCGTTGTCGCCGGAAAAGGCGTTGATGTCCGAAGCCGTGCTCAGCGAGCCGGTAAAGTCGGCCGCCACCAGCGCCTTCTGGGTGACGGTCTTGGCATCGATCAGGCCCTGGGCGCTGGTGTTCGACAGCGCGCCTTCCGTGATGGCGGCGGCGGCATTGGCCTTGGTCAGGGCGCCGCTGGTGATGGCCTTGACCCAGTAAGCGAGGCCGTCCACGTCGGGATCGCGGTTCAGCACGTTGTTGTACACGGCGCTGACGAATTTGGAAATGGCGATGGTGTCGGTGCCCGAACCGTACAGGGCGATCGACTCCGGGGAACCGCTGAAGCTGTTGACCAGTGCCGTCAGGCCTGGATTGCTGCCGTTTTGCGCGGCGCCGTTCAAGGCGATGAAATTGGTGGGCGCCTTCAGGGCTGCCAGCTGCTGTTCGAACGACGCCAGGCCATAGAAGTCGGCAGGGCGACCGAAATAGGACACGTAGAGTTGTTGGACGACCGATGCGTAGTCTGCTGCTGCCATTGTTATTTCCTTCTTGTGGAGGTGTGGGGCCGGTATCCAGCCATGCGGTATTCGCGGTGCAATGGGACGCGGTACGTCGCATCACCGCTGTGGGCGGTATGTTGCCAGATTGCACAGCTTAAATTGTGATGAATTGTCACAATTGATAAGAATTTATTGAAGATATCCTCTAATCAACAAGCGTGACGATGGGTGGCGGCCGGGCCGCGCGAGGCCAGGCCGCAGCGGGCGGCGTTTTTGAAGGGGTCCGGCGCGCTGGCCCGGCTCGATAGGCGGCGGGGGATGCCGGTTCGGCAGTGCGAAAAAAACCCGCCCTCGGCAGAGGACGGGTTTTTGGGACGTCCCCTTCCCGGCGAACCGGGAAGGGGATCTGCGGTGAATTAACCGAAGATGACGTCGCTGGTCACGGCGGCGCCGGCAGCCAGCTTGATGACCAGGTCGGTCGAAGCGTCGAACTTGTGGTCGTGGTTGGCGTCGGCGAACACGAAGGTGTCGCCGG
Source organism: Pseudomonadota bacterium (assembly GCA_040389625.1). Classification (GTDB taxonomy): domain Bacteria; phylum Pseudomonadota; class Gammaproteobacteria; order Burkholderiales; family Burkholderiaceae_D; genus Rugamonas. The sequence continues at coordinate 9,906 of JAZJZQ010000259.1, forward strand.
CCACGGTCACGGCTACCACGCCGCGGCCGATGGCGGTCGCGTCGTTATAGAAGTCAGCCGAAGCGGCCAGCGTTGCCAGCTTGGCCAGGTCGGCAGCGGTCTTTTGCAGCACAACCTTGTCGGTGTTGGCCGAGAAGCCCAGGCTGGTCAGGTCGATCTTGTCGGAACCGGTGGTGAACGAGCCGATCGCGTCAATCTTGGCGGTGTTCAACGACACACCGTCGGCCTTGAAGCCGAAGACCGATTCGGCCGCCGATTTGTAGACCACGGTGTCCTTGCCAGCGCCCAGGGTGAGCGCGTCACCGGCTGCGCCGCCGTAAATCACGCCGCCGGCGGTGCCGGCCTTCAGCACGTCGCTGCCCGCGCCGCCGTTGATGTTCAGTATCGCGATGGCGGCCGTGCCAACCACCGTCACCGAGCCGGTGGCGGCGGTGGCGTCCACGGTCAGCGCCTTGCTGGCCGCGCCGGTGGTGAAGGAGATATTGGTGGCGCCGTCGATGATGACTTTGCCCAGCGAGGTGTTGGCCGCATCGTTGGTCACCATATTGCCGTTGGCGGCGCTGGCGCCGATGGTGCCGTTCGAGTGCAGGGTGATGGTTTCCACGCCGGCCGCTTTCAGGTTGGCCACGGTCACGCCGGGGCTGGCGCTCGCCACGTCGGAGGCGGTCAGGCCGTTGTCCAGGTTCACGGCGATCGCATCGGTGGCGCCCGAGGTGGTCTTCAGGGTCATGGTCAGGCCCGTGCCCAGGTTGCCAGCGACGGTGACGGCCGCGTTGTTGGCCAGATTTTTCAGCTCAACGCCTTTGCTCGACGCGTCCACCACGTACGCGGTGATGCCGTCCAGCAGGGTCGGGTCGAAGGTCTGGTCGATGGTGCCGCTCTGCACCTCCAGCACTTCGAAGCCGGTGTAGGTGGCTTTCGAGTGGGCGTCCAGGAAGGTCGAATTGGTCACCAGCAGGGTGTCGATGCCGTCGCCGCCGGTCACAACAGCGGTGGCGTCGGCAATGCCGCCCAGGTTCAGGAAGTCGTCGCCGGCGCCCAGGGCCACTTTGGTTTGCGCGGCCATGCCAGCGTTGTAGGTGATGGCATCGTCGCCGGCGCCGCCGGTGATGGAGACAGCGTTCGCGGTCACGGTCGCGGTCACGCGGCCGTTGTTGGCCGCAGCGTCCAGCTTCGTCAGGGCCGACAGGGTCGTGTTCAGGTTGAACGCGCCGTCGCCGGTCACGGTGACGGTTTTCAGGTTGACGGGCGCTGCGTTCAGGGTCAGTTGGTTGGTGCCGGTGGCGGCAACGTTCAGGGCGGTTTCGGTCGCCAGGGTTTTCAAGGTGACGTTAGCGTTGTTGGCAGTCACGTTCAGCGTGGTGGCGCCGTCAGCCATGGTCACGTTGGTCAGCGCGTTGGTCTTGCCGACGGTGTCGAGCGACAGGTTGATGGTTTTCGCGGTGTTGCCGGCGAACGTGACGTCCGCGTTTTGCGACGAGACACCCAGGTTGGCGACGGCGCCAACGTTCGACACGGTACCGGCGATGGTGCTGCCGGTGATGTTGGCATTGGTCACGCCGGTGGCGTTGGCCAGGCTGATGGTACCGGTGTTAGCAGCGCCAGCGAAGCGGGCGTTGATGACTTCAATGCCGGTCAGCGAAGCACCGATGGTGGCCGCTTGGGCTTCGGTCACGTTCAGGGTATCGGTGCCGGCGCCGCCGTTGATCACGTCAACGTTTTGCAGTGTGTTGATCAGGTTGCCGGCGCCGTTCTGCGCGGCGCCTGCGTTGAAGATGTCGTTGCCGGCGCCGCCGGTCAGCGAGTCCTGGTTGATGGTCAGGGTGGTGCTGGTGGTCGGGGTGGTGCCGGTGGCGATGGCGGTGATGCTGGTCAGCACGCTCGCGTGGAATGCCGTTGGATCGGTGGTGTTGGTGACCGATTGCAGCAGTGCGCGGGCGCTGGCGGCGGCGGCGTCCCCGGCGAAGCCGTTGATGGCGTCGGCGGTGGTCAGCGAGGCGGTGAAGTCGGTGGCGACGGCCACTTTCTGCGTCACGGTCTTGGCGTCGATCAGGCCTTGCGCGGTGGAGTTCGACAGGGCGCCTTCGGTGATGGCGGCGGCGGCGTTGGCCTTGGTCAGTGCGCCCGAGGTGATGGCGTTGACCCAGAAGGCCAGACCGGCGGTGTCGGCGTCGCGGTTCAGCACGTTGTTGTAGACGGCGTTGACGAACTTCGAGATCGAGATGGTGTCGGTGCCCGAACCGTACAGCTTGGTCGACTCGGTCGAGACGCTGAAGCTGTTGATCAGCGCGGCCAGGCCTGGGTTGCTGCCGTCCTGGGCAGCTTTGTTCAGGGCGATGAAGGAAGTTGGCGCCTTCAGGGCGGCCAGTTGCGCTTCAAACGAAGTCAGGGCATAAAAGTCGGCTGGACGGCCGAAGTACGAAACGTACAGTTGTTGCACGACGGATGCGTAGTCTGCTACTGCCATATTGGGCTATCCTTTTGAGGTGGTCTGTGGGCAGGTTTTGTAGAGTGAAACCTGGGTTCTGCGACAGGGCGATCGTAGTGCCGGTAGGCACTGAACGCTTTATTACAGAAACTCTCACCGTATTATACTTAGGAAAAGACCAACATTACTTCAAAGCATTGCAATAAGAGGAATTACTCTAAATATTCGCCGGGCTCCACGGCAGGCAGCGCTGCCATCAACGTCATCCCCCATTTGTTCTTATGGCAGTCCCATGAAAAAACCCCGCGGTCCGAAGACGGCGGGGTTCGTGGGCGAGCCCTTCCCGGCGGACCGGGAAGGGTATCGACGGTGAATTAACCGAAGATGACGTCGCTGGTGACGAAGGTCGTGGTACCTGCCAGTTTGA
>JAZJZQ010000260.1:0-2528 GCA_040389625.1 Pseudomonadota bacterium
AGACGGACAACGGCTTCGTGTACGACAGCGTGCAGTTCGGCCTGAACGGCGCCTCGTACTTCGCCCGCCTGTGGCACAAGTTCTAAATTAACCGTGTTACGTCCCCGGTTTTTGTTAATCGAAAACGGGGCGGCGATTAAAAACAATGGGGGACGTAACACGGTTTTGAGGAAAACCGCGTTACGTCCCCCGTTTTGCTTTGCCGGCGCCGTTACGCGCGCGCCGGCCTAGGCTGGGTTAGAACTTGTAGTTCAGGCCCACGCTGTAGAAGCGGCCAACCGCGCCCGTCTGGTGCAGCGACGGGTTGTAGGCCAGGCCGGTACCGTTGCTGCTGCCATTGATACCGGTGCCGCCATAGGTTTGCGCGTCGATCGGAGGCGCCTTGTCGAACAGGTTGGTGATCGAACCGTTCAGCGTCCACGCCTTGTTGAACTGGTACGACATCGACAGGTTGGTGTAGGTGAACGACGGCACCTTGCAGTACTGCGCCGGCGACTGGCCCGCCTTCCAGCGCGAATTGTTCGCCTGCAGGCTGCTGTCGCAATCGGTCAAGCCGTTGGACGGATCGGTCACATCAAAGCTGCTGATGTAATTGGTCGTGGCGCTGACCGTGAGCGGTCCCTGGTCGAAGGACAGCGTGAACTGCGCGCGGTCCTTCGGATTGCCGGTGTCGCCCGAGACGATGGCCGGGCCATGGGTGCCGGCCAGGTTGTAGGTCTTGCCGTTCAGGGTCATGTTGTAGTTGAACATGTGCGTCCACTGCAGGCCGATCGTCATCTTGGCCGCTTCGTTGAGCTTGAAGCGATAGCGCGATTCGAACTCGGCGCCGGCCGTGGAGGTGGTCTGGCCGTTCACATATGGCGTGGAGATATACTGGATGGTGCCGACCGACGAGGTGCCGGTGCTGCCGTCGCCAAACGTGACCGTCTCGGGCCCGCCGCGCGTGGCAAATTGCAGCGGGTCGAAACTGGCCAGCGCGGACATCGAGATGATCTGGTTATCCACCGTGATCTTGTAGTAGTCCAGGGTGGTCGACCAGTTCTTGATCGGCTCGATGATTACGCCCAGGGTGTAGGACTTCGACTTTTCCGGTTGCAGATTCTTGTTGGTGGTCTGCAGGTAGGTCGGGCTCAGTTCGCACTGGGCCGGCACGTTCTGGGGCGAATCCGTGTTCGGGCTGCCATCGGCATTCGACACCGGGCACAGGACCGGGTCGCGGATCGTGTTGAACGCAAACAGGGATCCGGCTATGCCGTTCTCCGTGGCCGACGGCGCGCGGAAACCACGCGACGCCGTGCCACGCAGCGAGAACATGGACGATGGCGTGAACTTGAATCCCACCTTGGGCGTGTACGAGTGGCCGTAGGTATCGTAGTGGTCGGCACGCACGGCCGCGTCCAGTTCCAGCGACTTCAACACCGGCGCCGCCAGCTCGGCATACAGCGCCGCATTGTTCTCCTTGCCGATCGCATAGGCGGCAGGCAAGGAAAGCACGCTGCCGTTCTGCGCTTCGACCGGGTCGGGCGCGTTCAGCGACTTGTGTACGAAGCTCAAACCCGTGCCCAGGCTGAGCGGGCCGCCATCGAGCTTGGCCAGCTCGCGTGAGCCGCGCAGTTCGATGAAGTCCAGTTCATCGGTCGCCTTGCCCGACACCGTGGGCGTGACCGCCGCCATCACGTCCGCGCTATTGCCGCCGGTGAGCTTGAGCGGGTTGGCCGTGTTGTTGAGCGCCTGCAGCAGCGCGGTCGGATTGATGTAACCGCGATAGGTGGAGTTGGTCTCGACCCTGGTCAGGCCCAGCGAGGCGGCGATATCCCAGCCAGCCACCGTGCCGTTCAGATCGGCCACGGCGCGATAGGACTTGGTATCGACGTCGGTGCGGCGGAACGGCGTGTCGGGCACGATGGCACGCACGTTGACGGCATGGCCGAACGGGTTGCCAGGATACGTGGCCGGTACCGTGTAGAGACCCGGGTCGATGGCGCCGACGATGGCCGGTTCCCGGTAGGGGCCGATGGCCGTCACGCCGGCAAAGCTGCCCACCGGTACGTTACTAGGCCGTATGGTCTGCTGGCTCTTGCTGTCGAAGTAGGACGCTTTCACGCCCAGCGTCCAGTCGCTGTTCAGGCGGCTGGTCAGGCTGGCCAGCAAGTCCAGGTTTTCCGAGGTCGGCTGCAGCTGCGACCATGTGTTGGTAAACACGCACTGGTTGGCATTGCGCCGGGCGAAGTCGCAGCCACTATCGAGGAAGGCGTAGGCGCCGGCCGTGCTGCCCAACGCCGGATCCTGCAGGTACGGGGTGCGGGTAACGGGGTTGGAGATGATGCTGTTCCTGGCGCCGGGGCGCAGGTCGCGTCCCCCCGGATCGGCCGACCAGTCCATGCGGGTCCACGCGCCATCGCGCTGGTTCAGGCGGATCTGGTCCTGGTGGCGGTATTCCAGGGCCACGTAGCCGTTGGTGTTTTCCGACAGATCAAAGCCGCGCATCAGGGCCAGGTGGTGGGTGGCGCCGCCGCCGTGCTGGGTGG
>JAZJZQ010000261.1:0-3243 GCA_040389625.1 Pseudomonadota bacterium
GCATGGCCAGCCGGTTCTGCTCCAGGCCCACGGACAGGCGGCGCGCGTTGGGCTGGTGGCTGGCATCGACCAGGGCCTGGATTTCCACCAACAGCGGCCGGGTGCCCTCCTGCGTCACCATCACGCAGGAACCGGGCACCTGGTTGTCGTGCTGGGACAGGAACAGGGCCGACGGGTTGGACACCCCCTTCAAGCCCTTGTCCGTCATGGCGAACACGCCCAGCTCGTTGACGGCGCCGAAGCGGTTCTTGATGGCCCGCACCAGGCGGAAGCTGGAATGGCTGTCGCCCTCGAAGTACAGCACCGTATCGACGATGTGCTCGAGCACGCGGGGGCCGGCCAGCGCGCCCTCCTTGGTCACGTGGCCTACCAGGATGATGGTGATGCCGGTGGTCTTGGCCACGCGCGTGAGCTGGGCCGCGCATTCGCGCACCTGGGCCACGGAACCGGGCGCGGAACTGAGCGCGTCCGAATACATGGTCTGGATCGAGTCGATCACGGCCACCTGGGGCCGCAGCTCGGCCAGCGTGCCGAGGATCTTCTCGAGCTGGATCTCGGCCTGCAGTTTCAGTTCGCGCGCGTCGATGGCCAGGCGCTTGGCGCGCAGCGCGATCTGGGCGCCCGACTCCTCGCCCGATACATACAGCACGCTTTTGACGTGCGACAGGTTGGCCAGCGCCTGCAGCAGCAGGGTCGATTTGCCGATGCCGGGATCGCCGCCGATCAGCACCACGCCGCCGGCCACCAGGCCGCCGCCCAGCACGCGGTCGAATTCCTCGATGCCGGTGCCAAAGCGCGGCACGTCGATGGCGTCGATGTCGGCCAGCGACAGCACGGGCGCCGTCTGCGCCAGCGCCTGGTGCCCGGTATTGGAGTAGCGGTTGACGCCGGGCGCCTCGACGACCGTTTCCACCATCGTGTTCCACTGCTGGCAGGCGGCGCACTGGCCGGTCCACTTGTTGCTGATGGCGCCGCAGTCGCTGCAGGTGTAGTTGGTCTTGACCTTGGCCATATCAACCTTCGACCACGCGCACGCGCGGAGCCAGCGCGCACATCAATTCATAGCCGATGGTGCCGGCCGCCTCGGCCACCTCGTCGATCGGCATGCCGCGGCCCCACAGGGTCACGGCGCTGCCCACGCGGGCCTGGGGGATGGGCGTCAGGTCCACCGTCAGCATGTCCATCGACACCCGGCCCACCAGGCGCGTGCGCACGCCGTCCACCAGCACCGGGGTGCCCAGCGGCGCGTGGCGCGGATAGCCGTCCGCGTAGCCGCAAGCCACCACGCCCACCCGCATCGGGCCGTCGGCCTGGAAGCGGCTGCCGTAACCGACCATGTCGCCCGCCGCGATATCCTGGATGCCGATGATCTCGCTGGCCAGCGTCATGGTCGGCTGCAGGCCGAAGTCGGCCGCGCTCTTGCCGCCCGGCGTGCCGCCATACAGCATGATGCCGGGGCGCACCCAGTCGTTGGCCAGCACGTCGGCCAGTTCGCCCTGCTGTAGCACGCCGGCCGAATTGGACAGGCTGCGCGGACCCGGCAGGCCGGCCGCGCCAAGCTCGAAGCGGCGGATCTGCTCGCGCAGCGGCAGGCGCGGGTGAGCGATTTCGTCGGCGTTGGCGAAGTGGGTCATCATGGTAATCTCGCCCACGCAGGCCAGCGCGCGCAGGCGCGCATGGGCGGCGGCGAACGCCTCGGGCTTGAAGCCGAGGCGGTTCATGCCGGTGTTCATCTTCAGGTGCAGGTTCAGCCTGGCGGGCAGCGTGGCCGCCTCCAGCCAGGCGATCTGCTGTTCGCAATGGACGGCACCATTGAGGTCGTACTTGGCCATCGTCTCCAGGTCGGACGGGTCGAAAAAGCCCTCCAGCATCATGATCGGCCGGGTCCAGCCCATTTCGCGCAGGCGCACCGCGTTGTCGAATTCGATCAGGGCCAGGCCATCGGCTGCCGCAAAGCCGCGCATGGCCCGTTCCAGCCCATGGCCATAGCCGTTGGCCTTGACCACGGCCCAGGTCCTGGCGTGCGGCGTGCACTGCCGGGCGTGGGCCAGGTTGTGCTGCATGGATTCGAGGTGGATGGTTGCAACTATCGGCCGTGGCATAGGAAATCGGGGCTGGATGAAGGAAGCCGTATTTTACCGGAGCCTGCCCGTTCTGCGCGGGTCCACTTCGCGCGCCGCGCTGGGACCACCGTGGGCGCGCCGCATGCCCCGGCTGGCCGCCGGCCAGATCAGGCCCGCCGCCGGTTTGCTTCGGATCGCAGGCCATTTATGGTATAAAGCAGACCAGATAAGCTTTCAGGCCCCTGTATGAATCGTGGTTTTTATACCATCATGGCAGCGCAGTTCTTTTCGTCCCTGGCGGACAATGCGCTGCTGTTTGTTGCGATCGACCTGTTGATCAGTATGAAGTCGCCGGCATGGATCACGCCACTGCTGAAGTTGTCGTTCGTACTGTTTTACGTGCTGCTGGCCGCATTCGTGGGCGCTTTCGCCGACTCGCTGCCCAAGGGCCGGGTCATGTTCATCGCCAACCTGATCAAGATCGCCGGCTGCGCCCTGATCTTCTTCGAGGTCCATCCGCTGCTGGCCTATGCCGTGGTGGGCTTTGGCGCGGCCGTCTATTCGCCCGCCAAATACGGCATCCTGACGGAACTGCTGCCGCCGGAAAAGCTGGTGGCGGCCAATGGCTGGATCGAAGGCCTGACGGTCGCCTCCATCATCTTCGGTACCGTCATGGGCGGCGCGCTGGTGAGCGGACGCACCTCGGCCTTCCTGCTCGGCTTTGACGTGCCCTTCATCGACACCGGCATCGACACCCCGACCGAAGCGGCGTTGTGTGTGGTGGCCGGCATCTACCTGCTGGCGACCCTGTTCAACCTGAAAATTCCCGACACCGGCTGCAAATACCCGCATCAGGAACACAACCCGATCAAGCTGGTGACCGACTTCGCCAACTGCTACGGCCTGCTGTGGAAGGACAAGCTGGGTCAGATCTCGCTGGCCGTCACCACGCTGTTCTGGGGCGCGGCGGCCACCTTGCAGTTCATCGTGCTCGAATGGGCCAAGAAGTCGCTGCACCTGCCCTACGACAAGGCCACCAGCCTGGTAGGCGTGGTCGCCATCGGCGTGGCGGCTGGCGCCGTGCTGTCGGCCTGCTTCATCTCGCTGCGCAAGTCGCTCTCCGTAATCCCGCTCGGCATCGCCATGGGCGGCATCGTGATGGGCATGACGCTGGTCCATT
>JAZJZQ010000262.1:0-12171 GCA_040389625.1 Pseudomonadota bacterium
CGGCCTGGTGGTCTACTTCGGCTATTCGCGCCGCAACGCGGTGCTGCATCCCAAGGCCCCCGTCGTTTAAGCTGCGCTAAACCTCGAGTAACAAGCAAAACCCTGCCCTCACCGGCAGGGTTTTTTAACGTTCTTCACGGATTTGCGGGAACGTGCTTTTGTGCCCGGCGCTTACGGCGAGCACCTCTCGCCGTACCATGCTTACGCTGCTTGCCATCGCCATGGACAGTGTTCTCGACGCTGGATGAGGGGGCGGTCCTTTTCTTCGGCGTGGAATGCGGTTTTCCGGCGCGCTTTGCGCGGCTCGCTGGTGCCGGGACAGCCATGGTGGTACTCCCCGGGAGGGCGGTTTTATAAACGCAGCGAATCCCCGCGAGGGGCCACTGCAACGCGCTATCGCGCACTAAAATAGCCATTACGGCAATACTAAATCCCGCTAGACGGCTATATAGTCTTTAGCGGCGTCCCGTGCGTTTTAGTACCACGATTTTCCACTAATTAGAGTGAAATCGTGGCGGCCATAGTGGTCTATTACGCAATCGCGCGTTTTAGTAAAAGCGCGCGAAAAGTGGCGACGGGGTCTGTTCCGGCATTCGGATACGGTCAGCCGGGAAGCGATCCTGGTTGCGCTTGACCTGCTCGTTGAGGCGTTTGGTTGGCACACCATACAGCTCGGCCGGGCCGGCGTCGATCATGATCTTCTGGTCACGAAGCCGCTGGCGGGCGACGTGGATGGCCAGGCCGCGATGCGTCACACAACCCATGATATTTCAGTTTTTTTTGTCTAGCCTGCCTTCGGTGTGTGGTGACGCACGGTGCTGGCCACACAAAAGCGGCATTGTGCATACAGCACTGGCATCGTCGTCAGGCGAAGGGGCTGTTTATGCGGGCAAGACAGAAGTTCAACGGCAGACTTTTGCCATCCGCCAGGCGGCGTTTGCCCGTCAAGCTGCGCCAGGCGACGTTGGGCCGGCAAGAGCTGTCGCGCTGTAGCATCCGCGAGCAAGTGTTGCTGGTGCGTGAACGGCTGGTGCGGGCGCGCGAACTGGCGATGAGCGTGCGCGAAAAATGCGGCGGCCACCGGCATCCCGTCAGCGTCGCCTTTGCCAGCCATATCGCGATGTTGCGCCAGGCCAATGCCCACCTGGTGGTGGCGTCGATGGAGGCCGTCAAGCTGGCCGAACAGGTCCAGCAAGCCAAGCTCGAACTCGATAGGCTGGCCCATCATGACGTGTTGACCAACCTGCCCAACCGGGTACTGTTGGGCGACCGGCTGGACCAGGCGATCGAACGGGCGCGCCGCCGTCACGGCCAGCTGGCCGTCATGTTCCTCGACCTCGATCGCTTCAAGCATATCAACGATTCCCTGGGGCACGCCGTGGGCGACCAGTTGCTGCAGGCCGTCGCGCGTTGCCTGGTGCGCTGCGTGCGCGGCTCCGATACGGTGTGCCGTCAGGGCGGCGACGAGTTCATCCTGCTGCTGCCGGACATCGAGCACGCCGAAGACGCGGCGGCGATCGCGCAAAAGATCCTGCACGCCATGGCGCGCTCGCACCGGGTCGACCACCACGCGCTGCACATCGGCCTGAGCATAGGCGTGAGCCTGTTTCCGGACGACGGCCAGGACGCCGCCACGCTGCTGCGCAATGCGGACATTGCCATGTACCATGCCAAGGAGAGTGGACGCAATAATTGCACCTTCTTCCAGCCGGCCATGAATGCCCGCGCCGTCCTGCGCCAGTCGACCGAGGCCGGGTTGCGCCTGGCGCTCGAGCGTAACGAATTCGTGCTGCACTACCAGCCCAAGATCGACCTCGTGAGCGGACGGGTGGTGGGGGCGGAGGCGCTGGTACGCTGGCAGCACCCGCAGCGGGGCCTGTTGTTGCCGCAGCACTTCATCGCCATCGCGGAAGAGTGTGGTCTGATCGTGCCGCTGGGCCGCTGGGTGCTGCGCCAGGCGTGCGAGCAGGCGCAGGCCTGGCGCCGCCAAGGCTTGCCGCCGCTGCTGATGGCGGTCAACACGTCGCCGCTGGAGTTTCGCGGCGCCGGCTTCCTGCCGTTCCTGCGCCAGACGCTGGCCGAGACGGGACTATGGCCCGGCAGCCTCGAGCTGGAACTGACGGAGAGCATGCTGATGCACGATGCCCAGGCATCGGACCGGCTGCTGAAGGACATCGCCAGGCTGGGGGGCAAGCTGGCCATCGACGACTTCGGCACCGGCTATTCCAGCCTCAGCTATCTGACCCAGTTTCCCATTCATACGCTCAAGATCGACCAGTCCTTCGTCAGCCAGATGACGGGCAGCCGGGCCGACGCGACCGTCGTCAGCGCCGTGATCAGCATGGGCAAGAGCTTGCACAAGCAGGTGATCGCGGAAGGGGTGGAAACGCGGCAGCAATGCGCGTTCCTGGCGGCGCAAGGCTGCGACGAGGGGCAGGGCTATTATTTCAGCCGGGCGCTGGACGCGCCTGCCTTCGCGCGCCTGCGCAGCCAGTCGCCCTTTGTGGCGGGGAGTCGCAGTTGAGCGCGCCGCGCCGGCCAGCGGCCTCCGCCGTTGCCTTCTCCTACGCCGACACTGCGCGTACTCCTACCCGATCGGCATACCCGTGCGCGCATGATGGGTCTGGCCAGCCGACAGCTTTTCAACGCCGCGCGGCGACCGTTAGCGCGGCGGCATCTCGTCAACCCACAGGAGAACAACATGAGTTATCTGGATCGTGACACCTACGGCATCTATCGCAATATCACCGACATCGGCGCCGGACCGCGCCTGATGGGGGCCGACACCCTGCTCGGGGAGGAAGTCTACAATCCCCAGGACGAGAGCCTGGGCGAAATCAAGGAAATCATGCTGGACACGCAGACCGGCCACGTCGCTTACGCCGTGCTGGCCTACGGGGGCTGGCTGGGCATGGGCGGCAAGCTGTTCGCCGTGCCCTGGCATAGCCTGACGCTCGATACCAGCCAGCACCGCTTCATCCTCGATTGCTCGAAGGAGCAACTGCAAAGCGCGCCCGGCTTCGACAAGCATCATTGGCCCGACATGGCCAGTACCGCCTTCGCGACGGAGATCCACAGCTTTTATCATTCACAGCAAGTGCCGGCCGGCCAACGCACTGCCAGCGGCAGCGTGATGGGCGCCGCCACCGACACCATGCAAAGCGGGACCGCCGGCAGCATGGGGCAAGACGACACCCAGTCCGGCTCCGGCCGCGGCAGGGACGAGCGCTGACGTTGGCGCGACCTTGGACCCCGTTGCCGGCGTCGTGCCGGCCGCGGGGTCGTTCTTTCACTTAAAGGAAATATCATGAACCGCATCCTGATAGTCGGCATGCTTGGCGTCGCCGTCGCGTTGAGCGCATGCCAGCGCGAATCGCCACCTCCCGTGGTCCAGGTGGTCGCTGGTCCGGCCGGTGCCACCGGCGCGACCGGGGCCACCGGGCCCAGCGCCATGAACGGCGCGACGGGAGCGACGGGCGCTGCCGGTGTCGATGCCGCCCCCGGCGCACCGGGCGCGACCGGTGCCACGGGCGCCACGGGCCAGACCGGCCAGACCGGTGCCGGCGGCGCCGCTGGTGCCGAGGGCGCAAAAGGGCAGGCTGGTGACGTAGGCGCAACAGGCGATACCGGCGCCAGGGGCAAGACGGGCGACACGGTACTGGTGGTGCCAGCCCGTTGAGCTGGCACATCGTTGCCGTGCCGGGAAGGGCGTAACGGGCCGTTGCCCGCATGGCGACGTGCGCCCCAATAGCTTGCATAAACGATTGTCGAAAATTCTATTTGAATTTATAAGCTTACGTGGATAACCATTTCAGGTAAGGTGAAGGATGTTTCAACTCTGTATGCAGCCGCCAGGCTGCCGTGCTCGCTGGTAGTACGACCATCCGCGCACGTAGAGGCTCAAGGACAGGCCGCAAGGCCAACGGGATATCATGCATAAAGCAGCACCCGATCGGCCACCGCCTGCGGCCGTCACGGCAGCAGTACCCGGCGCGGCCGCACACTCGGCCGCGGAGCAGGCGGACTGGCAGGCGTTCCGCCAGTTGGAAGTGCGCCAGTTGCGCCGCACGATACGCGATCTGCTGCAGCTGACGGAACAACACGATGCCTTGAAAAAGCGCCATGACTCCTATGCCAAGCTGGTGCCTCAATTGCAGGCGGCCAACGAACAACTGATATTGGCCACCTTCGGCGCGCGCGACCTGCAGCGGGCGGCGGAGGCCGTGAACCGGCAACAGATGGAGTTCTTCGCCATGCTGGCCCACGAATTGCGCAATCCCCTGCATCCCATCATCATGGCCAACCACCTGATCGGCGACATCGCCAGCCACCATCCCGATCTGACGATATTGCACGACATCATTGAGCGCCAGGTGGCGCTGCTGGTGCGGCTGGTCGACGACCTGATGGATGCGTCGCGCGCCAGCATGGACAAGATCACCGTCACCCCTTGCCGCGTCTCGCTGATGGACGCCGTCCATGGCGCGGTCGAGACCGGCCAGGCGCTCATGAGCGAGCGCGGCCAGCAATTGCTGCTGGAGGGGCCAGCGGAGCCCCTGTATGTGGACGGTGACCTGGAACGCCTGACGCAGGCGCTGTCCAACCTGCTGCTCAACGCCAGCAAGTTCACGCCGCAACACGGCCACATTGCCATCCGCGTGGGCACGGAGGGCAACAATGCCATCGTCACCGTCAGCGATGACGGCGCCGGCATCCCGCCCGAGCTGCAGCCGCTGATCTTCGATTTATTTACCCAGGGCCCGCGGCCGTTGCATCGGGCCGTTGGCGGCCTGGGCATTGGATTGTCGCTGGTGCGCCGGATCGTGGAGTTGCATGGCGGGTCGGTCACCGTGTGCAGCGAAGGCAACGGCAAGGGCAGCGCGTTCAGCATGTCCCTGCCGCTGGCGCCGCCTGCGTCGCCCGCCGCCGTCGCGCCCGGTGCATATTGCCAGCCCGGTGCGGCCGGCGCCGGCGGGGAGGAACGCCCCGGCTTGACCGCTTGATCAATTGCGCGTACGCCGCGCCAGCACTGTGGCATAGTGCTATCTTAGCCATTGTGCTCGGCCCAGTTGTGGCAGCGCAATTTGCCGCACTCGCTGTATGTTGTTGTCAGCCGCTGTCACCGGCGGATGCCACCGGCACGCGCACCGCGGTATCGAACAATTTAACGGGATGATGGCCTTGATCGACACGCAATGGCACAGGAAGATCGAGAGCGCGGTGTTGCGCGACCCGGCGCGCGTGCCCGAAGCCAGCGCGGCGCTGTGGTGAGACCTGGCCCATCATCTCATCGCCATCATCGGTGAGCGCGGTTTTGATGCGTTGTACGCGCGCTGCCTGCACCAGGTCGGTGGCGCCTATCCATGGCTGGCCGAATCGGACCAGGACCTGCCGCCAGCGGCCGTTTCGCTGTTGTAGCAACGCTTGCAGGCGCAAGCCATGCCCGCCGCGGGCCAGGCCAGCATCGCGCTGCTGTGCACTTTCATCGACACTTTAACCCTACTCATCGGCGAACTCGTCACGTCCAGCATCCTGCGTGCGGCTTGGGGGGATGACACGGTAAACCCCGCTGTAACGGAGTCAAAAGAATGAAAAAAGGCGACATACGACGCCTGCCCACCGGCGTGCCCGGCATGGACGCCTTGCTGGGCGGTGGCATTCCCGAATACTCTTTCAACCTGCTGGCGGGAACGCCGGGCAGCGGCAAGACGACGATGGCGCACCAGATCATGTTCTCGCTGGCCCGCCCCGACCGCCGTGCGCTGTTCTTTACCGTGCTGGGCGAACCGCCGCTGAAGATGCTGCGCTACCAGCAGCAGTTCCCGTTCTTTGATGCCGGCAAGATCAACCAGTCGATCAAGTTCGTCAACCTGGCCAGCGAGCTGCTGAACGGCGACTTCGACCGGGTGCTGGCGCGCATTACGGCGGAAGTGCAAGCCTTCAGCCCCAGCCTGGTGTTCGTCGATTCCTTCCGTTCCGTGGTGCAGTCGGGCGCGCCCGATGCCCGACCCGACGGCCTGCAACGCTTCGTCCAGCAGCTGGGCATGCAGATGACCAGCTGGCTGGCCACGACCTTCCTGATCGGTGAATACCTGGCGCCGGAGGCCGAGTCCAGTCCCGTGTTTACCGTGGCCGACGGCATCCTGTGGCTCTCCCAGCAGGTGCATCGCGACGCCATGGTGCGCAAGATCCAGGTGGTGAAGATGTGCGGCCAAGCCCAGAGCCTGGGGGTGCACACCTTCCGCATCGGCGACAGCGGCATCGAGATCTTCCCGCGCGCCGTCGTCAAGACCGGCGAAGAGCCCAGCATCGGCGGCGAAACCCGCTTGTCGACCGGGGTGCCGGTGCTGGACGAGATGTTGGGCGGCGGCCTGCCGGCCGGCTATTCGATGCTGGTGGTGGGGCCGTCCGGCTCCGGCAAGACCGTGATGGCGACCCAGTTCCTGGCCGAAGGCGCGCGCCTCGGTGAACGGGGCGTGATCGCCGCCTTCGAGAAGAGCCCCAACCAGTTGCTGAGCCGGCAGCTCAGCGCGCTGGTGGCCAGCGGCATGGTGGGCATGATCAACACCCGCACCCTCGACCTGTCGCTCGATGAAATCCTGAGCGACCTGGTCAGCCTGATCGAGCGCACGCAGGCCAAGCGTGTGGTGATCGATTCGCTGGCCGGTTTCGAGCTGACGCTGGCGTCCGTGTTCCGGGAAGACTTCCGCGAATCGCTGTACCGTCTGGTGGCGGTGCTGACTGGCATGGGCGTGACCGTGCTGATGACGGCTGAACTGGAGGACCAGTATTCGGCGCTGCGTTTCAGCACCTACGGCAACGCCTTCCTGGCGGACGCCATCGTCATGCATCGTTATGTGGAACTGGAGGGACAGCTCAAGCGCGTCATCTCCGTGGTCAAGGTGCGGGGCAGCAACCACAGCAAGGATATTCGTTTCTTCGACATCGGCACCGACCAGATTACCATCGGCGCCACGCTCAGTGATTACCAGGGGATATTGTCGGGCCAGCCGGAAGTGGGGCCGCAGGGAATTCGGAACTGATGCGCTACGCCAGGGAGCGCGGCGGGGCCAGGCGCGGCGCGCCATGGCGCGCGTCCGGTTGGGCAGCCAGATGTATTCTCGCTGCCCGTTTTGCTTATTCGAACTTGGGCTTGGCCGGTTTGCGGGAGATGGTCAGACCCAGTACGCCCAGGCCCAGCATCATCAGCAGGTAGCCGGACGGCTCCGGTACGGCCGAGATGGTGATATGGCCGGAATAGGCCGCCAGCGGCGACACGCCGGAAACGCCGTTCAGCGTCAGCGTAAAGGGCGACTGGCCGATGATGTCGAAGCTGCCCAGGCTGGTCTTGGTCCCGGCGATCAGCGCGCTCGGCGTCATGCCGTTCAGCGAGGCGGACGTAATGTTCACGTAGTTGGCACTGTAGGACAGTACGGCTTCGTAGGTGCCGGCGGCAACCCCGCCGAACGTGATCACGTCGGACCCACCCGACAGCAAGCCATCGCCGGCCAGGGCCAGGCCGTTGAAGTCAAACGTGACGCCGGGGACGATGGTAAACGACTGGTTGGCCGCGTTGGCGCCGAGCGCGGCGAGCGCGAGTACACTTGCTGCAATGAATTTCAGTTTCATGACATACCCCTAAGAGAATTTTTTATGCTTACGGCCGTAAGCAAGGTTGTTGAGTTCGCCAGTAAGGCAAATTCAGCTTATCGAAATAAAAAATTTTCTTTTTTGCTAAGATGGCATGTGTGCGATGCAATTATGATTGCGGTCTAGAAATCTATTCTCCGTCACTAACATCTGAACGCCAGTGCCGTGAAAGTCTGATGTATTCGGTAACATTCATGGCCGTGGCGCGCGGTGTCGGCACATGTCGCCGGTCGAATTCACAATTGACGCCGCCAACTATTTTTTCGGCGCGGCGAAAAGAGCTGGCACAAATGCACACTCGGGTGCTGGGCGGCGCTGGACTGGTGCGGAGGGCGCGGGGCGACGTGACGGGACGACGGGCCCGCCGCTAGCGGGGGACGTGCTTGAGTTCTTCGAGGACATGCTTGAGCTTGCTTTCCTCCTCCGGCGCCAGGCTCGTGAACATGCAGCCGAGGTGGATCTGTTCGCCCAACAGGAAGGAACGGAACGGGCGCGTGTAGCGCACTTCCAGTTCCGCCACCTCGACGGTTTCGTCGCCCAGTTCCAGCAATACGTCATGCAGCTTGCGGCCCCTGATCAGCCCCTTGGCGTTGAGCTTGGCGCAGTGCAGGCTGAGCCCACCGAGCGAGATATCGTAGATCGGCAACTCATACTCGGTGGTGTTGTTCATCACGAACGAGGCCATGCAGCTGATGCCGAGCGGCGTTTCAATGCGCTCGAAGGCGCGCCGGTTCAGCACCGCGCACGTTTCCGGGAACGTCATCGGGACGTGCTGCGGCTGGCCGGGCAGGGCGTTCCACTCCTGACTGGACAGGCGAAACTGCAGCTTCGCGGAGCGCAGGCAGGTGACGAAGGTGACCTTGCCGGGCTGCAGGCTCATCCCTTCGTTCAATTCCATCACGAAATGCGGCAACTCGGGATCGACCGACAAGATCCGCCCCAGCACCACCTCGCGGCTGCCGGGGACGTACATCGAGATCGCGTCGCCGCTGGCGGCCAACTCGGTCAGCATGTCGCCGATCTCGTCTTCGCTCGTCATGTCATACGAGTTGGCCGCGGCCGGAATCTGGCTGATCGCGTCTTGTGGCCGTGGCGCTCCTTTGCGGATCGGGACGGCGTGGTGTTCATTGAGTGGCATGGTGTGGTGAATGAAATGTGAGACATGGTTTGGGTCTGTACATGAATTCATCATAGGCCGCATTTTGCCCAATGGCAATTTATTTCGGATTATGGAAAGGCCGCCCCCATCGGCGGCCTGTCCCCTCAATCGTGGCGGTGATGGCCTCCCTTGGTGGCCTTGAACATGGGCGCTTCCGGTCCCCCCGACGTGGACGCGCCGGCGGGCGCCTGCGGCGCGGCCGGCATGGCCGCCGCGTCGCCCTGGAACTCATAGGCCAGGGTGCCGGGCGGATGGCGGTACCAGCCCGGGTCGCGGTAGTCGTGCCGCCCCAGTCCCTTGCGCACCTTGACGGTGGTGAACATGCCGCCCATGCCGATGGCGCCGAACGGCCCAGTGCCCGACATCATGGGCAGGGTGTTGTCGGGCAGGGGCATGGCCATCTGGCCCATGTCGGCCATGCCCTTGTCGCCCATGGCCATGTAGTCCGGCACCAGCCGGTTGATCTTTTCCAGCACGTCGCCCTGGTCCACGCCCAGCATGGTCGGCACGTCGTGGCCCATGGCGTTCATGGTGTGGTGCGACTTGTGGCAGTGGAAGGCCCAATCGCCGGCATCGGTGGCGTGGAACTCGATGGCGCGCATCTGGCCGACGGCGATGTCGGTGGTCACCTCCGGCCAGCGCGCCGACGGCGGCACCCAGCCGCCGTCCGTGCCGGTGACGGTAAATTCATGGCCGTGCATGTGGATAGGGTGGTTGGTCATGGTCAGGTTGCCGACCCGGATCCGGACCCGGTCGCCCTGCGCCACCACCATGGGATCGACGCCGGGGAAGGCGCGGCTGTTGAAGGTCCACAGGTTAAAGTCGAGCATGGTGTTGACCTTGGGCGTGGCGCTGCCCGGCTCGATGTCGTAGGCGTTGAGCAGCAGGCAGAAGTCGCGGTCCACCGGCATGAAGCGCGGGTCCTTGGGGTGGGTGATCCACAGGCCCATCATGCCCATCGCCATCTGCGTCATTTCGTCCGCGTGCGGGTGGTACATGAAGGTGCCGGCCCGGCGCGCGACGAATTCGTAGACGTAGGTCTTGCCGGGCGCGATGCCGGGCTGGGTCAGGCCCGTCACGCCGTCCATGCCGTTGGGCAGGCGCTGGCCGTGCCAGTGGATGCTGGTGTGCTCGGGCAGCTTGTTGGTGACGAAGATGCGTACCCGGTCGCCTTCGACCACCTCGATCGTCGGTCCCGGCGACTGGCCGTTGTAGCCCCACAGCTGGGCCTTCATGCCGGGCGCGATCTCGCGCACCACGGGCTCGGCGACCAGGTGGAATTCCTTGACGTTGTCCTTCATCCGCCACGGCAGGGTCCAGCCGTTGAGGGTGACGACCGGGTTGTAGGGGCGGCCGTTGGGCGGCAGCAGGGGCGGCTGGGTGGCCGCGCTGCCCATGCTGGCCGCCTCGGGCAACGCGGCGGCGCCGACCCGGCTGACCACGGCCGTGCTGACGGCTGCGGCGCCCGCGCTGCGGAAGAAATCTCTGCGTGTAATCATTTTATGTTCCTTGTTCGGTGGTGGCGGTCATCAACGGCTGGCGCGCGGGCTGTCGCCGTCGGCGCCGCCCGTCATCGTTGCCTGCAGGGCCGCATCGGCCAGCCAGAAATTGCGTTGCGCCTCGATCGCGGCGTTCACGCTCAGGACCTGCTCGCGGGCGTCGGCCAGCAGTTCGAACACGCTGGTCAGCATGCCGTTGTAGCGCAGCAGCTGTTCGTCGGCGATCCGTTTTCGCAGCGGGACGATCTCGTCGCGGTAGTGGCGCGCCAGCGCATAGGCGTTGTGGTAGGCCGACCAGCTTTCGCGCACCTGCGAGCGGGCGTCGATGGCGCCTTGCGCCGTGCGGTGCAGCGCCTGCATGTAGGCCGCCTCGGCGCGGGCCACGCGCGCGCTGCCCCAGTCGAACAGGGGCAGCTGCCATTCGATCTCGTAGCCGCGCGCGTGGCCGCCGTCGGCGCCCGTGTTGCGCTGGTAGCCCGCGTCGAGCACGTTGACGAAGCGGGTGCCGCGGGTCAGGCCCAGCGCGTCGGCCAGCCCGGCCAGTTCCTTTTGCGCCATCAGGATGTCGACCCGGTTGGCCAGCGCCTGCGCTTCCGCGTCGCCCATCTCGCGCGGGGCGGCCGGCAGGTCGGGCAGGCGCTCGGGCAGCGTGAACGTGGCGCCCTGGCCGGACAGGCCCAGCAGCCGGACCAGCTGCTCGCGGGCGGCCACTTCCGCCTGGCGCGCCGCCGCCAGCTGGGCCACGGCGTCGGCCAGGAACACTTGTTCGCGGGCCTCGCGCAGCTTGCTCCAGTTGCCGGCGGCGGCCATGCGGCGCGCCAGTTCGGCGCTCGCTTCGGCCGCGCCGTTGACCTGTTCCAGATAGCCGGCCGACTGGCGCGCGGCCACGGCGCCGTAGTAGGCGCGCCGGGTCTGGTCGGCGATGCGCAGCACGTCGCCGGCCACGGCCAGCTGCGTTTGTTCGTAGCGGCGGCGCTCGATGCCGCGCGCGGCCGGCATGGTGAGGATGGCCATCACGGGCAGCATCAGCTTGCGCTCGATGTCTATGCCCCGGCCATCCGTCAGGCGAGAAAAGGTGAGGGTGGGGTTGGGCAGGCGGCCGGCCTGCACCAGGTCCGCTTCGGCGATGCCCAGTTCGGCGTAGCTGGCCTGTAGCTTGCGGTTGTTGAGCAGGGCGATGGCGACGGCGCTGTCGGCCGTGAGCGGGGTGGCGAGCAGGCTGGCGACGCGTTGGGCGGCGCTGCCGTCCGGCGTGGCGGGCATGCGCGCCAGCGGCTGGCCGGTGGCCGGCAGGGTGATCGCCTGCACGGCATCGAGGCCGCCATCGGACGAGAAGGTGGCGCAGCCGCCCAGGGCGAGGGCCAGTGCGGCCGCTGTGGCGCGGCGCAAACCGGTGGAACAATTCATGGTGACTCCTAGTGCTTGGGCGCAGGCCGGCAATCGGCCCGCGTGGCGGGAATGCGGCGGCGCGGGCGCCACGGCCAGCCGGCAGGGCTGCCATGTGCGCCGGCTACGCGCGAACTCAGGCGGGGAGCGGATGGGGCGGCCGTTCAAGGCCGCCGGGAATGTGCGCCGTGACGTGCATGACGCGGTAGGGGATGGCTTCGGAACCGAGTGGGCGTACGCTGGCCAGCGCGCTCACCGGCACCGTGATGGCGAGACCGACGCAGCACGCTGCGCAGCTGCTGCATTTGGTGTTGCCGGCGTCTGTCTTGCACGGGCTCTGGTCGGAACCGGCGTGCATCGCGCAGCGGCCGTCGGACGATCCGTGCGCGGTGGCGGCAGGCAGCTGCGCCTTGCCGGCTGCGTGCTGGTGGGGCGCGGCGGTCATGGGCACGGGCGCGGTCTGGCCGGCGTGGCACA
>JAZJZQ010000262.1:12271-13604 GCA_040389625.1 Pseudomonadota bacterium
TGCTGGTGGGGCGCGGCGGTCATGGGCACGGGCGCGGTCTGGCCGGCGTGGCACATGAACATGGACACCGCCGCGTATCCCTGCAAAGGGAGCGCGGCCAGCAATAGCCAGAGCAGCAGTGTCTTGAGGTGGTTCATGGTGCGGCGAGTGTAGCACACGGGCCGGGCGTGCGTCATCCGGCGGCCGGCTCCGGGGCCGCTTCGCGCGTGCGTGCGTGCGTGGCCTCGCGCCTGTCCGTTTGCGCATGTTGTGCGCGCCATTGCGAGGGCGCCATGCCGCTGGCGTTCTTGAACGCCGCATTGAACGTGGACTTGCTGTTGAAGCCGGCCGCATGGGCCAGTTCCAGCAAGGTGTTGCCGGCATAGGCGGGGACGCGCATCATTTTCTGCACTTCGGCGATGCGCAAGCCGTTGATGTAGTCGAAAAAGCTCAGCCCCAGTATGTGGTTCAGGTATTGCGACAGCAGCTGGGGCGTGGTGCCTATCCGTTCGGCCAGCTCCGTCAGCCGCAGGTCGCTCTCGAGGTAATCGCGCTGCTGCGCCATGCGCCGTTGCAGCCGTTCGCCGATCAGGCGCTGGGCCGCGTCTGTCATGCCGGAACGGGCGTATTTTTCCCGTTCCGCCGTGTCGGGCGATGCCATCTCTTCCACCGCCGGCGTGTCGGTGCTGGCCTGCACCGGTGTGCGCGCCGCGGCGACCGGGGCGGGCGGCGGCTCGGCCGTCACCCGGTACGCGTCGCCGGCCGGCTGCGCAGGCGGCTGCGCGTCGCCGGTGGGCGCCGCCAAGCTCGGTGCCGCCGCTATTATTCCAGCCGTTGCGGCTCCCGCCGCTGGCGCGATTGCCTGCGCTGTGGCCGTTGCCGCCCCCGCCGCCGGCGCGATTGTCTCCGCCGTCGCTGTGGCCAGTGCGGGCGGCGCCGTTGTGGCCGCTAATCCCGCCGATCCCATCTCCGCCACCGCCACCGGCAGCTGCGCCGCCGCAGCAGCAGCCGGCGCCGCGACCGGCACAAACACGGCGGACTGGCGCAAGCCGTACCATCCGACGAAGTAGAAGGTGGCCAGCCGGCCCACGACGAACCACGTGGTCCAATCGCCATGCAACCGTACGGCCAATACCCAGCTGACCCACAATACCGCCAGCACGTAGGACAGCGTGGTCAGCCAGCGCAGGTCGTCCTGTCCGGCCGGCGCGCCGCTGCGCCGCACCCGTTGCCGGTACTGGCGCAGGCGGTACAGCACGGCGACCAGGTAGAACGCGCCCAGCACCTGGTAAGTGGTGGCCGATAAGGTGCCGTGTTCCCACCGGGCGAAGGCCGGCGCGAGCGGGCTGCCCGG
>JAZJZQ010000263.1:0-2153 GCA_040389625.1 Pseudomonadota bacterium
TTGCCGACCACCATCATCAGGTCGGCCAGCTCGTCGATGATGATGACGATGGTGGGCAATTTCTCCAGCGGCTCCGGCGAATCCGGCGTCAGGCTGAACGGGTTCGGAATGTGCTCCTCGCGCTTGCTCGCCTCGGCGATCTTGGCGTTGTAGCCGGCCAGGTTACGCACGCCGAGCTTGGACATCAGCTTGTAGCGCCGTTCCATTTCGTTCACGGCCCAGTTCAGGGCGTGGCCGGCCTGGCGCATGTCCGTCACCACGGGCGCCAGCAGGTGCGGGATGCCTTCGTAGACGGACATCTCCAGCATCTTCGGATCGATCAGGATCATGCGCACGTCCAGCGGATCGGACTTGTACAGCAGCGACAGGATGGTGGCGTTGATACCGACCGACTTACCGGAGCCAGTGGTACCGGCCACCAGCAGGTGCGGCATCTTGGCCAGGTCGGCCACCACGGCCTTGCCGGCGATGTCCTTGCCCAGCGCCACGGTCAGGCTGGACGGATTGTCGTTGTAGACCTTGGAGCCGACGATCTCGCTCAGGCGCACGATCTGGCGCTTGGGGTTGGGCAGCTCCAGCGCCATGTAATTCTTGCCGGGGATGGTTTCCACCACCCGGATCGAGGTCAGCGACAGGGAGCGGGCCAGGTCGCGTCCCAGGCCCACGATCTGGCTACCCTTGACGCCGGTGGCCGGCTCGATCTCGTAGCGCGTGACGACGGGGCCGGGATAGGCCGCCACCACCTTCGCTTCCACGCCGAAGTCGGACAACTTCTTCTCGATCAGGCGGCTGGTGAATTCCAGCGTTTCGACGGACACGGTTTCCTGCACGGGCGGCGGCTCGTCCAGCAGCGACAGCGGCGGCAGATGGCTGCCGTCGGACAGGTCCTGGAACAGGCTGGCCTGCTTTTCCTTTTCCACCCGCTCCGACTTGACCACCGTGACCACCTGCGGCTCGATCTTGACGGGCGGCGCGGCCACGTGCTTTTCCACGTGCTTGGCGCGCTCGCTGACCACCACTTCGTCGCGCTTGACGGCGGCCACTTCGCCCTGGCGGCGGTCTTCGCGGTACTGGTAGCGCTGGATGAACCAGTCGATGGCCAGCTCGATGCCGCCGCCGATGCGCTCGGCCACGGCCAGCCACGAGACCTGGAAGAACAGGCTGAAGCCCAGCCCGAACAGCAGCAACAGCAGCAAGGTGGCGCCAGTGAAGCCCAGCCCCACGTGGGCCGAATGGCCGATCAGTTGCCCCAGCACGCCGCCGGGCGCGCGCGGCAGTTGCACCTTGAGCGACCACATGCGCAGATATTCCAGCCCCACGCTGCCCAGGAACAGCAGCACGAAGCCGACGATGCGGATGATGTATTCGTGCTGGTGTTCCGGTTCCGGTTCCTTGGACAGCACAAAGGTCTGGGTCAGCCCCGTATAGCCCTTCCACACCAGGCGCAGCAGGCACAGGCACAGCCACCAGGCGGAAAAGCCAAAGATAAACAGCAGCAGGTCGGCCAGCCAGGCGCCGGCCCGGCCGCCCAGGTTGTGTACCCGCGGCACCACACTGGCGTGCGACCAGCCGGGGTCGCCCTTGGAATAGCTGATCAGGATCAGCACGAAATACAGGGCCAATGCCGCCAGCGCGAGCCAGCGCGCCTCGGACAACAGGCGGACCAGCCGGTTGGGCAAGGGTTGACGTTCAGTCACAGTGCGGGTGTAGCTGGATGGGGTCGAGGGGCTTGATTTCGTCATACGCTCTGGGACTAGTACTACGGCCGGCATTACCGCCGGCTAAGTGTTATTGCAATATTATCGACCATGAAACAGTCATAGCCTTCTATTCTAAGGCATATGCGCCCCGCCCGGCCCCCTGATTCGTGCCGAATCGCCGCTTGGACTATAATCTTGCATTGCTTAACCGAATGCAATAGCTGGCGCCCCTGCGCCGCCCTTGCTCTACCGGTATTTGTCCCCAATTCGGATACGTTATCCACCGTCCAACCTCTGAATAAGAAGCCATCTCATGACCACTCCCAAACACGCCCGCGTCTTGATCCTCGGTTCCGGCCCCGCCGGCTACAGCGCCGCCATCTATGCCGCGCGCGCCAACCTGAACCCGATGCTGGTGACCGGCGTCGAGCAAGGCGGCCAGCTGATGACCAC
>JAZJZQ010000264.1:0-12173 GCA_040389625.1 Pseudomonadota bacterium
TGTTCTTGATCTTAGCGTAAGCAACATAGGTGCTGGTGCGCTTCGACAGAGCGTGGGTGTAACCGATGGCCCACTGGTCAGCGTCTTGGTTAGCTGCCAGCTTGTCGTTCTTGCGGGTGAACGAAGCGATCAGGCTGCCTGCTGG
Source organism: Pseudomonadota bacterium (assembly GCA_040389625.1). Classification (GTDB taxonomy): domain Bacteria; phylum Pseudomonadota; class Gammaproteobacteria; order Burkholderiales; family Burkholderiaceae_D; genus Rugamonas. The sequence goes on from JAZJZQ010000264.1 coordinate 146, forward strand.
GCCGACTGGCACGGTGGCGCCAACCAGGATGTTGTTGCTGTCAACGACGACAGGCAGGACTGGTGCGACAGGGGTGAACAGCTCGCCCTTGTCACGGCCGTAGGCGAAGAATGCCTTGGCAACCTGGAAGTCGTAGTTCACGGCGATCAGCGAGTTGTGGCCCATAGGCGCGCTGGTGGCGACCGTGTCGTTGTTGCGGCTGTTGTAAGCGAAGCTCGCGTTCAGCGGGCCGTTCGAGTAGCCGATCGAACCACCGACCTGACGCTGTGCCTTGGCATTGGAATTTTGCTCACCAGCGCTGTAGGACAGTTCAGCCTGTACGCCGTTCATCGACGGGGTACGGTAGGTCACGGCGTTGCTGTTGCGGGTCAGGGTGTCCTGGGTCGCGAACAGGTTCTTGGCGGTACCAGCCAGGCCCAGAGCGAACGGGTCGGCCACGTCACGCAGGGTTTCGTAGTACGGGGTGTACTGACGGCCCAGCAGCACGGTGCCGGCGTCTTTCGATACCAGACCAACGTACGATTGACGGTTAGCGATCGAACCGGCCACGTCGGAGGCGCCGGTGTCGGCCTTGATGCCCGATTCCAGGACGAACACGGCGCTCAGACCGCCGCCCAGATCTTCGGTGCCCTTGAAGCCCAGACGCGAAGCGGAAGCCACGCCCGAGGTCACTTTGGTGACGGAACCAGCCGCACCACCACGCTCGTTCACGATGCCGGCATCAACGGTACCGTAGATCGTGACGTTCGACTGTGCGAAGGCAACGTTGCTCATTGCGCCCAGGATTGCGATGGAGATAAGAGATTTTTTCATTACTTGTTTCCTTCAGTTGTGTTGCGGGTAAAAAGGTAAAGCTAGTGCTACGCCTTAAATTCGGTGCTTGTCGGCGCCGGTTGGGGCGTCGGTTTATGCGTGAGGGCATACTCCCCAGCTGCCACGTTGCTGTCCTTGTTGCCGGACGCGTTCACATTTAGTTGCGGCCGATTTAATCGATGCCGGCTTTATCGCGGTGCTTCTGGCACCGGAGGCGGCACTATACTGACGCTTTGACTATCCATCAAGTGTAAAAATTCTCATGCTGGGCCCATCCAGAGGGAAAGCCCGTCATGTCACTGTCATAAATTTTCAAATCTACAATATTTTACCGCATCGCAATATATCCTGCCGACACAGCCCACTAACTTGTCAAATCCGCACGGATGAACTTGGTGCGGCGCCCTGCAAACCAGGCCGCCTGTTGCTGCCTGCATAAAAAAATGCATCAGTGTCGGACTAAGTAAAAATAGCTACATTGCTATTTCAGACTGTATTTTATACCGAACCCGGACGCACCACACTTATACCAAGTGCGTAGATGCTGCCCAGCCCGGAGAATGTTTGGCAGTTTCCACAGAAAAACAACGGCTGCGCCGTCTGTATTCATAGTGGAGATAGGCGATAAATGAACTAAATTTTGCGCGGACGCCCACCTGCTGCGACGCAGCAGCAATTTGTAAGCAATTGCTACTTGTTGTCCGAAGGCGACAAAAACCACCGCTGCCGACCCGTGCCACGCCCCGCTGCAGGGCCGCCGCAGCCGGGCGTGGCCCCTTGCCGGGGCCGCCAACATGAATCCGCTTCATGCCGGCGCCGGCGCCGCATGGCCGCCGCCGGCCCAGCGCCGACCGGCGGCGCAAATTTAACAATTGCCGCCGCACCCGAGCCGCCGACGGGCGCTGTCGGCTGGCCCCGGCCAGGCACGCCCGGCCGCCGCGACGGCCAGGGCCGCCACCCGGCATTGCCCGTCAGTTATGCTTTGCAACAACTATCTTGATCTTTTTTCACCCGTCCGCCATCTTTTTTGTCCATGGCAAACACCGGGCATTTGCAGTATTTTTGAAATTAGTTCTGTATGTCAACAGTGTGTCGTGGACAAGGCCTTATACTGTGGATAAGTGGGGTATGGACATGGGTAGTCTCGGGCACTTTGTTGCCTGAAACGAGTATAGAATGCAGGTCGCGTCGTGCCGGTCAAGCTGCCGGCGGCGCCAACCCGATACCGAACCGATGCCCGTACACGGCACCCAAACCATGTGCAAACACTCGCGTCTACCCGATTGCCCGTAGCCGCACCAGCTGATGAAAACTAACGCCCCTACTTTGCCCGTTTCGAGCACCATCAGCGACGTCGAGCGCGATACCGGCGTGGCCAAGGAAACCTTGCGGGTGTGGGAACGGCGCTATGACTTCCCGCAACCGGCGCGCGACGCCCACGGCGAGCGGATCTACCCGGTGGAACAGGTACGCAAGCTGCGCCTGATCAAGCGCCTGATCGACCTGGGCTTCCGACCCGGCAAGGTGATCGGCTACAGCGCCGAGGAATTGCAGGCCATGGCCGAGCGCGCCATCCATCCGGGCCCCCTCCTGGCCCAACCCCACCCCGAACAGCAGCAGTTGCTGGAGCTGTGCAAGGCGCACGACATGGATGCGCTGCGCCGCCGCCTGTCGCAGGCGCTGCTGGTGATGGGCCTGAAGAGCTTCGTGATCGACCTGGTGGCGCCGCTGACCCGGCTGGTGGGCGAGGCGTGGGCCAGGGGCCAGCTGGCCGTGTTCGAGGAACACCTGTACACGGAAACGCTGAAGATGGTGATGCGCAGCGCCATCTTTTCCGTCCCGCAAGCGAACGCGGCCAGTATCGGCGCGCCGCGCATCATCCTGACCACGCTGCCCCAGGACCGCCACAGCCTGGGCTTGCTGATGGCCGAAGCCATGTGCGTGGTCGAGGGCGCCTATTGCGTGTCGCTGGGGGTGCAGACGCCGCTGCTGGAAGTGGTGGACGCCACCCGCGTGCTGCAAGGCGACATCGTGGCCCTGTCATTCTCCACGTCGATGAATCCGCGCCAGGCCCTGGACAGCCTGTCGGAACTGCACCAGCGCCTGCCCGAGACGACGGAACTGTGGGCCGGCGGCAATAACGCGGCCTTGCGGCGGCGCAATCCCAAGTTCGTGCGGGTGCTCAACCTGGCCGACATCGGCCATGCCATCGGCGAATGGCGCCAGCGCCACCCCCGGCACAGCGTGCGCGCCGGCTGAGCGCGCTGCGCCGGCCGGCCCTGCTCCCCGTGCTGCCGACGCCGGCCGGGCGGTCGCCGCTGCCACCGTCGCCCCCGGCATGGCCATGCCCGGCCATGCCGGTCGCGCCATGCCACGCTTGCCATTCCGGCACTACGGGCCGGCCGCCCCGCCCCGCGCTCTGGTAAAATACCGCGATTCCCTGTGTCCGGCACCGCCGGCCATCCGCTTGAAGCGCCTTCAATCACACATCCATGTTTAGTTTCTTCAAGAAAAAACCCGCCGTTCCCGCTACTCCGCCAGCCGCCGCGCCGGCCCCCGTCCCCACCGCTCCCCCCGTCGTCGCCCCAGTTCCCGTCGCCGCCCCCGTGCCGGCCACCGAAGCGCTGCTGACGGTGGAAGAGCCGGCGCCGCGCCAGTCGTGGATGTCGCGTCTGAAGGCGGGCTTGTCGAAGACGTCGGCCAACCTGTCCATCCTGTTCGTGGGCGCCAAGATCGACGACGAGCTGTACGACGAGCTGGAGGCGGCACTGCTGATGGCCGACGCCGGCGTGGATGCCACCCAGTACCTGCTCGACGCCCTCAAGCGCCGTGTCAAGGAAGACAAGCTGCTGGACGCGGCCGCCGTCAAGGCGGCCCTGAAGACGCTGCTGATCGACCTGCTGACGCCGCTGCAGCGCCCGTTCGAGCTGGGCCGCCACCAGCCGCTGGTGATGATGATTTCCGGCGTCAACGGCGCCGGCAAGACCACCACCATCGGCAAGCTGGCCAAGCACATGCAGACCCACGGCCAGTCGGTGCTGCTGGCCGCCGGCGACACCTTCCGCGCCGCCGCCCGCGAGCAGCTGATGGTCTGGGGCCAGCGCAACAACGTCACCGTCATCTCGCAAGCGTCGGGCGACCCGGCCGCCGTCTCGTTCGACGCCGTGCAGTCGGGCAAGGCACGCGGCATCGACGTGGTGATGGTGGACACGGCCGGCCGCCTGCCGACCCAGCTGCACCTGATGGAAGAGCTGAAAAAGATCAAGCGCGTGATCGGCAAGGGCCTGGAAGGGGCGCCCCACGAGACGCTGCTGGTGATCGACGGCAACACGGGCCAGAATGCGCTGGCCCAGGTCAAGGCGTTTGACGATGCGCTGCAGCTGACGGGCCTCGTGATCACCAAGCTGGACGGCACGGCCAAGGGCGGCGTGCTGGCCGCCATCGCCCGCGTGCGTCCGGTGCCCGTGTACTTCATCGGCATCGGTGAAAAGATTGAGGATCTGCAGCCCTTCGTGGCGGCCGATTTTGTCGAAGCCCTGCTCGGATGAAGCCTATGATTGAATTCCAGAACGTCACCAAACAATACTCACCCGATGCCATCGCCCTGCGCGGCGTGTCGCTGACGGTGGCAAAAGGCGAACTGGTATTTCTGGCCGGCCCCTCGGGCGCCGGCAAATCGACGCTGCTCAAGATGATCGCGGCCATGGAGCGCCCCAGCGCCGGGCAGGTGATCGTCAACGGCCAGGACATCGGCAAGCTCAAGCCGGCCGGCCTGCCCTTCTTGCGGCGCAACCTGGGCCTGATCTTCCAGCAGCAGCGCCTGCTGACGGACCGCTCCGTGCTGGCCAACGTGATGTTGCCGCTGCTGGTGACGGGCGCCCCGCGCGCGGCGGCCGAGCAGCGCGCCCGCGCCGCGCTCGACAAGGTAGGCTTGCTGGCGCGGGCGCTGGCCCAGCCGCTGGCCCTGTCGGGCGGCGAGCAGCAGCGCGTGTCGATCGCGCGCGCCATCGTCAATCGGCCCCAGATCATCCTGGCCGACGAGCCCACCGCCAACCTGGACCGCGCCAGCGCCAACCAGGTGCTCGACGCGCTCAAGGCCTTCCATTCCGTGGGCGTGACCTGCCTCATCTCCAGCCACGACGAACAGATGCTGGACGCGGCCGCCCGTGTGATCCACCTCCACAACGGCCGCATCGACGGCCAGCACGACGCGGGAGCGCAAGCATGAGCAACTGGTTACGGCAACACGGCTTCGCACTGGCGGCGGCGCTGGTGCACCTGCGCCGGGCGCCGGGCAGCTTCCTGTTCAACATCGTGGTGGTGGCCATCGCGCTGGCGCTGCCGTTTGCGGGCGTGACCCTGCTCGACAACGTGCGCCCCATGTCCGAGCAACTGTCGGTCGATCCCGAGATCAGCGTATTCCTCAAGCAGGACCTGGCGCGGCCGGACGCGGAAGCAATGGCCGGCACGCTGCGCCAGCTGGTGGCCGACAAGCAAGCCAGGATCATCTTCACCCCGCGCGAAAAGGCGCTCGACAGCCTGAAGACCAAGAGCGGCCTGTCGGACGTGCTGGGCACCCTGGGCGAGAACCCCCTGCCCGACAGCTATGTGCTCAAGCTGGACGCCTTCCGCAACGCCCAGTCCGGCGGCAACGTCGATGCGCTGGCCGACCAGATCCGCGCCCTGCCCGGGGTCGACACGGTGCAGGTCGATTCGGTCTGGGTCAAGCGGCTGGCGGCCCTGATCAATGTGCTGCGGCTGGCCCTGCTGCTGCTGGCCGCCACGCTGGGCACGGTGGTGGTGGCCGTGGTGTTCAACACCATCCGGCTGCAGGTGATGACGCAGCGCGACGAGATCATCGTCTCCAAGCTGATCGGCGCCACCGACACCTTCATCCACCGCCCCTTCTATTACACGGGTGCCCTGCTGGGCCTGTGCGCGGGCGCCGTGGCTCTGGGCGCCGTGGCGCTGGCCTTGCGCCCGCTCAATACGGCCATCGCCGAGTTCGCCCGCCTGTACGCGTCCGAATTCCAGCTGACGCCGCTGCCGCCGCTGGCCATGGCCGGCCTCTTGGCCCTGTCGGCCGGCCTGGGCCTGGTGGGCGCCGTGCTGTCCGTGCAACGCCACCTGTCCCGCCTGAACTGATTAGCAAGCCCCAACCGTGCGTTCACGCACGGTATTTCTGCCCGCCGCGGCCTACAATTAAGTTCTGCTTAAGCTCGCCCCCGCATCCTGATCCCATCATCAGACGCGGGGTATTGCCACTGTGAATGTGGTGCACGGATCTGCCGCCGGCCCGCGCCGGCACTGTTTTTACAAAGGCCATGGAACCTTGCAAATTGATAGTATTTTCACTATCAAGGCGATTTGGGATGGCGATTGGCACTCATCGATGGAGAGTGCTAATATATGAAACATCGCGGGGCCGGATATTCTCAATAGCAACTTTTTTGGGACAGAATACCCGGTTTCCCCAAGCAAGATCGCAGCGGGTAACAAACCGTAACATCAGGTGTAGACGACCCGGCTGCATGGCACATTGACACTTAGCAATATCAGCTAGCGAGGAAAGAAATGACTATGATGTCCGCACCGAACGCGTTGGTCCCGGCCAACAACCGTGCTCTGGGCCTCGGGTTCACTGGCAACCTGGGCAACCTGGACGCCTATATCTCGGCCGTCAATCGCCTGCCGATGCTGTCGCACGACGACGAAGTCTCGCTGGCGCGCCGCCTGAAGGAAAAGAACGACCTGGCCGCCGCCCAGGAGCTGGTGCTGTCGCACCTGCGCCTGGTGGTGTCGATCGCCCGCGGCTACCTGGGCTACGGCTTGCCGCACGCCGACCTGATCCAGGAAGGCAATATCGGCCTGATGAAGGCGGTCAAGCGCTTCGACCCCGACCAGGGCGTGCGCCTGGTGTCGTATGCCATGCACTGGATCAAGGCCGAGATGCATGAATACATCCTGAAGAACTGGCGTCTGGTCAAGGTGGCCACCACCAAGGCCCAGCGCAAGCTGTTCTTCAACCTGCGCAGCCACAAGCAGGGGCTGGACGCTATGACCCCGTCCCAGATCGACGGCCTGGCCAAGATGCTCGACGTCAAGCGCGAGGAAGTGATCGAGATGGAAACGCGGTTGAGCGGACGCGACATCGCGCTCGAGTCGCCCACCGACGACGAGGACGACAAGTTCGCCCCCATCGCCTACCTGTCGTCCGAGCAGACCGAGCCGACCAGGGTGCTGGAGGCCGAACAGGTGACGCGCCTGCAGTCCGAAGGGCTGGAGACGGCGCTGGGCAAGCTCGATCCCCGTTCGCGCCGCATCGTCGAAGCGCGCTGGCTGGCCAACGACGACGGTTCCGGCGCCACGCTGCACACGCTGGCCGACGAATTCGGCGTCTCGGCCGAACGCATCCGCCAGATCGAAGCGGCCGCGCTCAAGAAGATGAAAGGCGCGCTGGCGGCCTACGTCTGAGGCCAGCCGGCCGCCGCCGGCGCACCGCACCATGCCGCCCCGCGCACGCGCCGGGCGGCATTTTTTATGGGCCGGCTTGAATTGCACCGTGCGCGCTAAGGCTGCTGGCGATCACTCGAACGCGACATCCTCGATCCGGTAACGGAACTTGCGCCGTTCGGGCAGGTTCCAGCCGGGACCGGGCGGAACGTCCCGGGGCGGCGGTGGCGGCGGGGCCGACCACGCTGGGGCGGGCATCTTGGCCGCCAGCAGCGCCAGCACGAAGCTGGTCACCTGGTCGGGCGGTGCGGCGGCGGTGGCCGCTTGCTTCGCTTGTTGGGCCTGTTCCCGGCGCAGGCAGTCCGCCAGGTGGAAGCGTTTGTCGCCGGGCCGGCGGACGTATAGATCCTTCCATGCATTGCGCGTGGTACGGGCGAACGACTGGGCAAACTGGTTGGGCGAGACGGCCCGTCCGCGGTGGATGATGCGGTCTCCTTCCACCCGAGCGTAGTTATGCTCGCCATAGCTCCACGAGCGCAACACCGTGCCCTCCGGCAGGAACAGCGACTTCCATTGATAGCCGCGCGGGCCATGCACGTCGGCGCCCGCCTGTTGCGCCAATTGCGCGGCCAGCCAACCGTCGACGGCAGTGCCGATGACGTCCGCGACATCCTGCGGGCCGCCATGGCTTGCGCGCAGGTACTCGATCAGGCGGGATACCGTGGTACTGTGGAGCGGCAGACTCACTGTGGATTCCATGCGATTTCTCCTTCTGCTTTGTTCTGCATTTTTCTATTTAGATCGGCAATCACGCCAAAAGTTCAAAACAGGAGAAAGCAGAAAAAAGCAGGGAAAAATAGAAGGGAAAATAGAAGCTTGCCCACATGGCCCCGCAACCGCGCACGGCGTGCATATCCCTGCCGCCGACGCCGCAAAGATCGTCTGTCCGCTATCGCGCTACTGCTGCTCCCAATATCCAGGATGCCGCGCGGCGCCATTTTCGAACAAAGCGCCGGCTGCGTGTACCATATCCGTCCCGCCGTTTTTTTCGCGGCGCGCCGTGCGTGCGCCGCCACCGGGCAGCTTTTGTTAGTCTCGTTGCTATCCTGACCGAAAGGAAACGCATGAACAGCAAGTTGTTGCGCCAACTGTGGATCTGTCTTCTCCTGCTGCCTGGCCTTGCCGGCCTGGCCGGCCTGGCCGGCTGCGGCGCCCGCGCCAGCGACACCCCGCCGCCGCCGCCCGCGCCGGCCAATATCACCGTCGTGCTGACCCAGGGCCAGAGCGCCGCCGTGGCGCCGGGGGCGGTGCTGCGCCTGGAGCGCATCAACGACAGCCGCTGCCGGGTGGGCGCCGTATGTGTATGGGCCGGCTACATCAGCTACAGCTTCACGCTCACCAAGGGTGGCGCCAGCGCCGGCTTTGTACTGGCGGCCGACATGCCCGGCGCCAGCAAGAGCGCCAGCCAGAACGGACTGACCTTCACCCTGCTCGGGGTGGAACCGGACAGCGTGCCCCACATGAAGGAAGCGGCGCCCGATTATCGGGTCAGCGTGCAGGTGAACCGTTCTCCCTCCCCCTGAACTCCAGCGCACCAGAACTTACGCGACGCGGCCACACGTCGAAAATCACGGCGATCATGCCGCCTCCTGCGCCTGAGGGGCAAAGAAGACGGGAATGCGGGCATTGACGGAAGGCCGGTAGCGCCATGCCAGCCGGGGCGGCAAGGGCTGCTCCAGCAGCGCCGCCAGCGCGCCGGCGGCAATGGCGCAGGCCAGCGCGTGACCGGGACAGGCGTGGGGGCCGTAGCCGAAACCGTAGGCGTGGCCTTCCCCCGCCGGATCGTGGCCGGCGGCGGCCAGCAGCAGCAGGATGGCCTGCCCCGCCTCCAGCCGCACGCCGCCGATGGTGCAGGCGCGCGCCACGAAGCGGCGCGTGTTCTGCACGGGCGGGTCGCGGCGGCTGACAAGCTGCACCAGCGCGGCCGCATCGGCCGCGGCGCAGCGTTCGTCCGCCGGCTGGCGCAGCAGCGCCAGCACGCTGTTGCCCAGCAGGCCAGCCGTGGCTTCGTAGGTTTGCGACAGCAGCCCGACCAGGTTGGCCAGCAGCGCCTGCGCGTCGTCCCAGCCCACCGCCGCCGCCTCGGCCCGCACCTGCGCCAGCAGGCTGTCCGGCCGCGCGTCGCCCTGCCGCAGCAGGGCCGTGAAACTGTCCAGCAGCGCCAGCGCCGCGCCGTGGGCGCGCCCTATCTGCTCCTCGCTGCTGAGTGGCGACAGGCAGGCGACGAAGTCCGCCAGCCAGGCGGCCAGCGGCGCCAGCGCCGCGTCGTCGAAGCCGATCAGGCTGGCCACGGTGGAAACGGGGACGGCCAGCATCCAGTCCGTCAGGCCGTCGCCGCGCCACAGCTGGCGGCCCAGCACGTGCGCGCGGGCATGCGCCTGCGCGAGGTCGACCCCGCCCAGCGCGCGTTGCAGCGCCAGCCTGGGCTGGTGGTGGCGGGCGCCGTCGTTCATGCGCACCAGCGCGCCGAAAATGTGGCCGGCCGCCGCGCCGGCGATGGTGGCCGGCACCGGCTCGGCCTGCGGCCGCACGCAGCAGTCGGGATGGGTCAGCACGGCGCGTACGGTGGCCGCATCGGCCGCCACCCACAGGTTGAGCCGGGCGTCGTACGCCAGGCCGGGACGGGCCGCCAGCGCCGCGTAGTAGGGATAAGGGTCGGCGTGGGTGGCCGCCTGGACGGGATCGGTCGGTTGCATGGATTTTCCGTTGCGAGTGGGGATGGGCTGCAGTATGCTCGACGTCCTTCTCCCACACTTCGCTCACGGCCACACTATGGATGCGCAACACGCCGATCACTCCCTGCCTGGCATCGCCGGCGCCATCGCCGAACCGGCGCGGGCCCGCATGCTGTGCTGCCTGCTCGACGGCCACGCCCGCACCAGTACCGAACTGTCGGTGGTGGCCGGGGTCAGCCCGTCCACCGCCAGCGCCCACCTGGCGCGGCTGCGCGAGGCCCGGCTGGTGGACGTGGTCGCGCAGGGCAAGCACCGCTACTTCCGCCTGGCCGGCGCCGACGTGGCCACCGCGCTGGAGGCGCTGCTGGTGGTGGCGGGCCTGCCCCGTCCCGCCTTCACACCGAACACGCCGGACCGGCTGCGGCGGGCCCGCACCTGCTACGATCACATGGCCGGCACGGTGGCCGTGGCCCTGCACGACCAGCTGGCCGCGCAAGGCTGGCTGACGGCCGCCGCCGACGGCTATGGCCTCAGCGCGGCCGGCGAGGCCGGCATGGCGCGCGCCGGCGTCGACCTGGCGGCCATGCGCAAGCTGCGCCGCCGCTTCGCCTGTCCCTGCCTGGACTGGAGCGAACGCAAGCCCCACATCGGCGGCGCGCTGGGCGCGGCCATGCTGCGGCTGGCATTGCAACGGGGCTGGGCCGAACAGGACCTCGACAGCCGCGCGCTGCACGTGCCGGCCAGGCGGGAGCGCCAGCTGCTGGCCGCGTTCGGCGCAGATGCCACAGGCTGAGTGGCCGCTAAGTTCCAATTAAGATTCCCTGACGATACTGGCCACACTTTAACGATCCAAAGGGAGACGTCATGCAAGGCTGGATACGCGCCAACAAAGGTTTTTTGTTGTTCCTCACGCTGTTCGGTATCTTCCGCACGGCCGTGGCGGACTGGAACCCCATCCCGTCCGCCTCCATGCATCCCAACCTGCTGGAGGGCGACCTGGTGCTGGTGAACCGGCTGGCCTACAACGTCAAGCTGCCGCTGACGGACGTCGTGCTGGGCCACACGGGCGAGCCGCAGCGGGGCGACATCGTCACCTTCAGTTCGCCCCAGGACGGCAAGCGCCTGATCAAGCGCGTGATCGCGCTGCCGGGCGACCGGGTCGAAATGCGCGACGAGCAGCTGATCATCAACGGCCAGCCGGCCAGCTACGCCTTGCTGGGCCAGGGCAGCGAGACGGTGGGTGCGGCCGGCGCGCTGCAGACGGTGCAGCTGCGCGAGACCATGGCCGCCGGCGCGCTCGCGCCGCACGCCATACAGCTGCTGCCGCAGGTCAATGCGCGGCGCAATTTCGACCCCGTCACGGTGCCGCCCGGGCAGTACATGATGCTGGGCGATAACCGCGACAACAGCGCCGACTCGCGCTACATCGGCCTGGTGCCGCGGGCGCTGCTGATCGGCCGCGCCGAGCGCGTGCTGGCCTCGGCCGACATCACGGGCAACTGGCATCCGCGCACGGAGCGCTTCGGCATGGATTTGTACGGCAGCCGTTGATCACGTCCCTGCGCCCAATATTTCCAAAGTGAAATGTTTCTAAAATAAAATAGTGCTAAGATGGTCTCATTGACTGAAAGGAAAGCAATGAGTCCCCAAGCCCTATGTACGGCCGCGCTGGCGGCCCTGATCCTGGCCGGCTGCGGCGGCGCCGACTCCGCCCCCGACGATGCCCCACCGCGCGCCGCCGCGCGCCTGGCCAACCGCCAGGCCGGCGCCCGTCAGCCACAACCTGGCACGGCCGATCCGGCCGCCGCCAACGCTGCGGGCGCGCCGCGCCCGGCGGACGAGCCGGGCCCAACCGCCAGTTCGGTCCAAGCTGCCGATGCGGGACCAACCGCCGGTCCGACGCACGCCGCCGATCCGGTTCCGGCGCGCGCCGCGGCCGCGACGGCCCCATCGCTGCCGCGCCAGCTGGCGACCCGTCCCGCGGCGGCGCAAAAGCTCGTGCTGGCCTACTATGCCGACTACCCCAA
>JAZJZQ010000265.1:0-1923 GCA_040389625.1 Pseudomonadota bacterium
AACAAGAACGAAATAGGCGTCAAGAGCTTAACTTAACGCCATTATGTTACGTCCCAGGTTTTCGAAATGGGGTACGTCCCCATTTTTTTGTTGCTAATCAGGCGTTTTGTCTCGCAATGGAGAGGGGTGCCGCGCCCCGGACAGGACGGGCGTTGCGGATTAGAATCAAAATAGCACGAGTGGTCAATTTTTTTACAACATGCGCTAGAATTGGGGCTACAGTTTGCTAAACTGCCAAATACACAACAACTATCCCGGAGACTCCACGATGCGTTCTTTGAAACAAGCAACCGCTATCTTTGCAATCGCAGCAGCCGGCCTGGCAGCCAGCGCGCTGGTCGCGCCCGCCTGGGCGGACGACAGCTCGCCCGTCGGCCTGTGGAAGAATATCGATGACGTGACGGGCAAGCCCAAGGCCCTGATCCGTATTACGGAAAGCAATGGCACGCTGCAGGGCCAGATCGAAAAACTGTTCCGCTCCCCCACGGAAGACCAGAACCCCAAGTGCGAAAAATGCGAAGGCGCCCGCAAGGATGCGCCCGTGGTGGGCCTGGTCATCATGTCCGGCCTGAAGAAGGACGGCAGCGAATACACGGGCGGCGAAATCCTCGACCCGGACAACGGCAAGGTCTACAAGAGCAAGCTGAGCCTGGGCGACGGCGGCAAGAAACTGAACGTACGCGGCTACATCGGCATCCCCATGCTGGGCCGTTCGCAAACCTGGGTGCGCCAGGAGTAAGCACTAGCGAGCGCAAACGCATCAGGAAAGCCGGCCATTGCGCCGGCTTTTTTTTCGGACGGCCTGACGCCGGCTCGACAAATGAAAAAGTTGCCGATTGCGCATTTAAAAGCTAAAATTGCAATTTTGGCAGCGTTACATCCAAGGCAATACGGGAACGGCACCTACACGCCTGATCGACACCCGCCCAAGTGCGCCGTCTGACTCATCCAACTCCATTTCTTGGGACACTTATGAAAAAGCTCATCATGGCTACGGTTGCAGCGCTGTCGCTGCATGTTCCAGTGACGCAAGCGGCAATCGTTACCTTTAACTACACAGGACAGATCGGTTTTACCTACCAGTATTTTTGGGGCGCCAACGCCCACATCGAGTATCCGTCCACCTTCGTCATTGGCGGCACGACACTCACCATCGGCGACACCTTCCACGGCCAGTTCAGTTACGACACGTCCACCCGGCTCACGCCCGTATCGGAATATGACTGGACCACCAATTCGTACAAGCCGTCGACCACGCAGTTCGCCGGCGCTGCACCGCGCAATGCCGCCACACTTATTTTTGATAACAAAACCTACGTTTATCGGGCGCCGAACAATGGGGCCGACAGCGGCAGTACCTTGACAGTTTTCGACAATAATCAATACTTGAACGACTACTTCCAGCATCGCACCGAGCTCAACGATCAAGGCCTGCAATCCGCCCTCTCCCTGACGTTCGCCAACGCAAACGACAAAACCGTACTGAACGGCCCGATAGCCCCCAGCTCGCTGACACAAAAGGATTTCCCGCGTTCGTTTATCGATTTCAGCTACCGCGCCCCCAATTCGCCCTATAGCTTTGAAATCCTGGGCGACATCAACACCTTCAAGCAAGTGGCCGCGCCAGTACCTGAACCGGAGACCTACGCGATGATGCTGGCCGGACTGGCCCTGGTCGGCTGGGCCGCGCGCCGGCGTCGCAACCAGCCTGCCAACTAAGTCCGCGCCAGCAGGCGTGAATTGGCGTCGCTGCGGAACACCAGCGGCGCCTCCCTGTCCGCGTCCACCTGGCTGGCCTGGGCCTGGCGCACGATGTGCACGATATCGCCGTGATGGGGCGACTTGCTGCAAACGGGGTCGGCATTGGCCGCGTCGCCCGTCAACGCCAGCGCCTGGCAACGGCAGCCGCCGTAATCCTTGTGC
>JAZJZQ010000266.1:0-7479 GCA_040389625.1 Pseudomonadota bacterium
CCCTACCGGCTGCGCCGGTATTCCGGGAACATTTCCTTCAACAAGAACGCCGTCAGTTCCGGCTCATCCTGCTTGCGGGCGCTCATGGTGATGACCTTGCCCAGGCGCTGCGATTCCCACGGGAAGTCGGCCGGGTGGTCCTTGCGGATGATTTCGATCATCTTCTTCACGATGGCCGTTTCCAGGTCGGGCCAGTCGCCCACTTCCACATGAACCTGCTGGGTCCAGTTGCGGCGGAAGTTCGTGTTCCAGCCGCGGAACTTGACGTCGGCGCCGTGGTAGGTGCGGTCGGCGATGGAGAACAGGCCGCCCGTGTCGTCGCGGTCGCGGCCGTTGGAGCGGCCGCCCTGGGCGCCGGCGATGTTGGCCTTGGCGATGCGCATGGCGCGGTCGTTCTCGCTTTCCGGCGCCGGCTCGGCCGGCTGCGGGTTCTCCGCCGCGCGCTGGGCACGCCGTTTGGCGATCATTTCCGACATGTCCTGCTCGGGCGGTGGCTGCATCTTGGCCACCACGGGCGGCACATAGGTTTCCAGCTTGGGCCGGGCGGCTGCCGGCGGCGTGATGCTGGCCACGGCATGCTTGGGCTGGGGTTGCGGCCTGGCCTTGGCCAGTTCCGTCTTCTTCTCGGGCTTGTTCGGTTTCTTGCTGGGCAGAGGCGAAATGTAGACCATCTCCCCGCCCCCGCGCGGCGGCGTGCGGTGGAACGGTTCGCTCGGCTTCAGGAAATAGTAGAGCACGGCCAGCAAGTGCAGGCCGATCGAGATGGCGATGCCGATCCGGTCCGACAGACGCTTGCGCCGGCCGTAGCCGTAGCCGTCGCGGGCCGGCAGGCGTTGGCCGCAGCTGTGGCAATACTCTGAATCTGCTGACATCGTATGCGTATCGTCGTGCAAAATAGCAAGCCTTCGTGGTGCGTAATCGTCAAAATGCGGCCATAGTGCCAGAGTCCCGCCATTTTGGGAACCGCGCCGGCAAGCCGCCCGCCGCGCCGCGCGGGGAGCGCGGAGGCGGGCCAGCCTGAGTTCCGGTAGCTTACAAGAGCTTGGTCTTGATGAATGTTACGGTATGTATCAATACCGCTACATGGTGACGCGCGGCAGGGCCGGCTGGGGGGCGAAATCGGGGCTCGCCTCGGCGTTGCGTTCGGCGCCGGGTCCGACCTTGATACCGGCGCCGGCTTCAGCGCTGGCGTCGGGCCGGCGGCGCGGGTTGCGGCGGGGCGCATCCGGGATCAGGGCAAACATGGCGGAAACGCAACGGTCGGCATCGAGCACCTGGCGCGAGCGCATCAGGGGCCGCGGCAACGCGTGGGTGTAGTAATGCGGCCCCTCGACGGGGAAGCCCAGGGCCCAGATATTGCCGACCGCCTGGCCGCTGGCGTTGCGCAGGTGGCCGTCCCGGTCGATGTCGATGCCGCCCGGGTGGAACACGCCGTTGTAATACGGCCGCACCACGCCGCGCCGCATCAGGTTCTGGGTGAATGGGGAATCGTCCGTTTCCGGGCAGAACACGTCCAGCCTGGCCACCACCAGCACGTCGAACGGGTGGCGCTCCAGTTGCGTGCCAAAGCGGGTTTGCAGCACGAAGGTCGATTCGTTCTCGTCCACACCGACCACGCCGTTGGGGCCGGAAGCGAGCCGCACCACGCCCGCGTCCAGCAGCGCCAGCAGTTCCTCGTTGCGGTGCCGGGGCGGGCCGAAGGCGATGCGGTTGATGATGGGATGGTAGACGTTGAGGAACTTGCGGTGCGAGGCCGGCGTGAGGCCGCCGAATTCCAGCGCCGCCTGCAGGCTGGCCCGCACGTCGCGCAGCACGTCGGTGGCGGCCTTGACGGGGCTGTCCACGTTGCCCTTGTGGGCTTCGGCCAGGTCGTCCACCAGCCACTGGCGGAAGTAGGCGCGGAATTCGCCCAGCGTGGCGAATTCCCGCCCCCGCAACGGGAACAGCAGGCCGTCGATGATGTCCGCTTCCGGCTGGCCCAGCACGTAGCGGGCCGGGTCAGGCGCGTGGCCATCCACCGTGCTGCGGTAGACGTAGCCCATTTCCTGCTTGAGCAGAGGCAGCAGTTCGGAGTCGAAATCAAGCTGGCGGCTGCCCCGCTCGCGCTGGGCCCGGTGGCGCAAGGCTTCGATCGCTTCCGGCGTGAAGTAGTGGGGCCGGTGACGGCCGTCCAGCCCCTTCTGGTTGACGCCCCTCGCCGCGTACGGCAGGCACAGGCGCGAGCACAGCAGCAGTTGCGGTTCCCGCCCCGACTTTTCGTAGTGCAAGCCCTGGGCATCGCGCACGAAGACGCCGCCCCGCCCCACCGTCAGTTCCGCGATCACGTCATGCGCGCTCAGGCCCAGGCCCTGGATGGCCACGCGAGCGTCGGCGCCGATCTTGACCAGCTGCTCGAGCGGATAGATGTGGCGGTAGTAGCCGAGCCGGCTGTTGTAGCGCGCATGGTCCTGGGCGAACTTGCGGCACCAGGCGTCGTGGTCGCTGAGCACGTTGTTGCCGTGGCCCGTGGTGAGGAACACAAAGTCGCTCAGGATGATGAAGCCGCTTTCCAGCTCCACCACGCAGCGTCCGTCCGGCTGCTGCCACAGGTCGTAGGCGCGCAGCCGGTGGTGGGTCAGCGTGATGCCGGCCGGCAGGCTGGCCACCAGCTGTTCGTAGGCCCAGGTCAGGTATTCGCCCAGCAGGCGGCGCGGCAGGTAGTCGAGCTCGCTGATCTCGGCCCCGGCCCCGGTGGCGCCGATGCGGTAATACTGCTCGCCCACCCGCCGGTAGCCGCTGTGGCGCGCCCATTCCGTCAGCGACGGCGCGGCGCAGGCCGGCCCCTGCTGCACCACGCCCGGCGCGGGAAACAGGGTGACCTGGCTGGCGATGGTGTTGATCAGCAAGTGCTGGGGCTGGCGCGCGGAATGCACGCCCTGCCCGCACTCGCCCGGCTCGATCAGGATCAGGTCGATCAGCAGGTCGCGCCCGCGTAGCATGGCGGCCAGCCGTTCCAGTACGCTCAGCCCGCGCGGCCCCATGCCGATGATGGTGACGGTATATCGCTTCATCTGCGCCCCTCCTTGCTGCAAGGAAAAAAGTCCTTGCCTATGATACGGAGGGGCTCAGGGCGGCAGCTTGTGGCCGCTCAATGCTTGACGGTATTGACAGCTTTTAATGCAACAGTGTTACCGGATTCCGCTGCGCCGGCCAGCACGCTGTCGGCCATGGGGCCGCTGCCGCTGTATTTGTCCAGCAACAGGTAGATGACGGGCGTGATGTAGAGCGTGATTACTTGCGAGAACACGAGGCCGCCCACCACGGCCAGGCCCAGCGGCTGGCGCAGTTCGGCGCCCGCGCCCAGGCCCAGGGCGATGGGCAAGGCGCCCATCAAGGCCGCCATGGTGGTCATCATGATGGGGCGGAAGCGCAGGATGCACGCTTCGCGGATGGCGGCGGCCGGCGTCATGCCCTCGTTGCGCTGCGCGTGCAGGGCGAAGTCGATCATCATGATGGCGTTCTTCTTGACGATACCGATCAGCATCAGGATGCCGATGATGGCGATCATGGTCAGGTCCAGGTTGAACAGGCGCAAGGTCAGCAGCGCGCCCACGGCCGCCGACGGCAGGCCGGCCAGGATGGTGAGCGGGTGAATGAAGCTTTCATACAGCACGCCCAGCAGCACGTAGATGACGCCCAGCGCGGCCACGATCAGGATCACCTGGCTGCCCTGCGAGCTCTGGAACACGGCCGCGTCGCCGCCGTAGCTGGTGATGATGGAGGCCGGCAGGCGCATGGCCGCGCCCATCTTGTCGATCTTGGCCGTGGCCACGCCCAGCGGCACGTCCGGCGCCAGGTTGAACGACAGCGTGATGGCCTGCAGCTGGCCCTGGTGGTTGACGGCCGTGGGGCCCACCGTGCGCTCGACGCTGGCAAAGCTCGACAGTTGCACCAGCTGGCCGGCCTTGTTGCGCACCGAGACGCGGGTCAGGGCATCGTCGAACTGGCGATCTTCGTTGGCCGCTTCCAGTATCACGAAGTAGCTGGCGGCCGAGGAATAGATGGTCGACACCTGGCGCTCGCCGAAGGCCAGGTAGAGCGCGCTGCGCACGTCGGCGATCTGCACGCCCAGGTTGTTGGCCTTGTCGCGGTCGATCTTGAGCGACGCCTGCAGGCCCCGGTTCTGGGCGTCGCTGGTGACGTCGCGGAAATCGTTATCGGCCCGCATCTGGTCGAGGAATTTCGTGGCCCAGTCGCCCAGCGCATCGGGGCTGACGGACTGCAGCGTGTACTGGTAGCGGCTCTTGCTGGGGCGGCCGCCCAGCTGCAGGTTCTGGATCGGACTCAGGTAGACGGACACGCCGGCAATGGCGCGCGTGGCCTTGCGCAGGCTGTCGAGCACCTGCGGCATCCTGGCCCGCTGGTCGCGCGGCTTGAGCACGAGGAACATGCGGCCGCTGTTGCCGCCGCTGACGAAGGAAGTCACGTCCTGCACATTGGGGTCGGCCTTGATGACGCTGGCCACCTGTTCCTGCAGGGCCATCAGGGCCGCCGAGGAAATGTCCTCCGCCGCTTCCGTCGTCACGCGGATCTGGCCCAGGTCCTCTTCCGGGAAGAAACCCTTGGGGATGGTGACGTACAGCACGGCCGTCAGTGCGAAGGTGGCCAGCGCGATCAGCAGCACCACGTAGCGGTGCGCCAGCGCCACGTCCAGCGTGGCCGCGTAGCCGCGGCGCAGGCGCGAGAAGCCGGCCTCGAACCAGCGGCCGATGAAGGTGTCGTCGCCCTCGGCGTCGTGCGAATCGGCCGGCAGCAGACGGCTGGCCAGCATGGGCACCAGCGTCAGCGAGACGATGGCCGACACCAGGATGGAGAGCGACACGACGACGGCGAATTCATGGAACAGCAAGCCTATGGTGCCCGGCATGAAGAAGATGGGAATGAACACGGCCACCAGGGAAATGGAAATCGAGACGATGGTGAAGCCCATCTCGCGCGCGCCGACCAGGGACGCCTGCAGCGGCTTCTTGCCCAGTTCGATGTGGCGCACGATGTTCTCCAGCACCACGATGGCGTCGTCCACCACCAGGCCCACGGCCAGCGTGATGCCCAGCAGCGACACGTTGTCCAGGCTGTAGCCGAAGGCGTACAGCAAGGCCAGCGCGCCGAGCAACGAAATGGGCATGGTGATGCCGGGAATGAAGGTGGCGGCCGCGCGCCGCAGGAACAGGAAGATCACCAGTACCACCAGTCCCACCGTGAGGGCCAGTGTGACGTTGACGTCGTGGATGGCGTCGCGGATGGAGACCGAGCGGTCGTTGACGAGGTTGATCTTGATGGAGCTGGGCAGCTGGGCCAGGAAGCGCGGCAGCAGGTGGCGCACGCCGTCCACCACCTGCACCGTGTTGGCGTTGGGCTGGCGCTGCACCAGCAGCACGATGGAGCGTTCGCCGTTGTAGCTGCCGGCCGTCTTGACGGACTGGTAGCTGTCTTCCACCGATGCCACTTCCTTCAGGCGCACGGGCTGGCCGTTGCGGACGGCCACGATCAGCTCGGCAAATTCGGAAGCCTTCATCAGCTGGGCGTTGCCCTGGATGGTGAGCGTCTGGCTGGGGCCGTCCAGGATGCCCAGCGGGCTGTTGGCGTTGGCGGCCTTGACGGCCGTGGCCAGCTCGTCGAGCGTCAGGTTGCGCGCGTTCATCAGGTCGGCGTGGGCCCGGATGCGCACGGCAAAGCGCTTCTGGCCATTGACGCTCACCTGGGCCACGCCGGGCAGGGTCGACAGGCTGGGCGCGATCAGGTTTTCCGCGTAGTCGTTCAGTTCCGACAGGCTCAGCGAAGGCGACGTCATGGTCATGAACAGCACGGGCGCGTCGGCCGGGTTGACCTTGCGGTAGGACGGCAGTTCCGTCATTTCCTGCGGCAGCGAACGCTGGGCCCGCAGCAGGGCCGCCTGCACGTCCACGGCGGCCGCGTTGACGTCGATGGTGGGGTCGAATTCCAGCGTCAGCGAGGTCGTGCCCAGCGAGCTGGTCGAGGTGATCAGGTTCAGGCCGGCGATGGTGGAAAATTGCTTTTCCAGCGGCAGCGCGACGGACGAGGCCATGGTGTCCGGGCTGGCGCCGGCCAGGTCGGCGTTGACGTTGATGACGGGCGTGTTAAAGCTGGGCAGCGCCGCCACCGGGATGCTGGTGTAGGCCAGCACGCCGGCCAGGATCAGCGACAGCGACAGCAGCACCACCATCACGGGGCGGCGTATGCACAGTTCGGACAGGTTCATTCCGCCTTCCCCTTCCCTGCCGCCGGACCGGCCTGGGCCGAGGCGCTGTCGCGCCCACTGGCGGACACGGCCTTGACCTTGCCGCCCGGACGCAGGTTCTGCTTGCCTTCCACGATCACCAGTTCGTCGCCGCTCAGGCCGGACACGGCCGCGTTGGCGCCGAACGCGTACAGGCGCGCGATGGGGCTGGTCCTGGCCGTCTGGTCCGGCGCCACCGTGTAGACGAAGGTGCCGCGCGTGTTGCTGATGATGGCGTTCTGCGGCACCACCAGCGCGTCCTTGAGCGTGCGCACGGTCAGGCGGGCGTTGACGTACTGGCCCGGCCACAGTTTAGTGTCGGCATTGGCGAACTGGGCCTTTACGCGGATCACGCCGGCCACGGGGTCGACCGTGTTGTCGACGAAGCTGAGCGCGCCGTCGACGGCCGGGTCGGCGGCGCCGGCCGTCACCTGCACCGGCACGTTGCCGGCGCGCTGGGCCGCCAGCACGTCGGCCAGCGCGCTTTCGGGCAAGGTGAAGGCCACGGTGATGGGGTCGAGCTGGGTGATGGTGGTGAGCGAAGTGTTCAGCTGCACCAGGCTGCCCGGATAGACGTTGATGGCGCCCACCCGCCCCGCCATGGGCGCGCGGATGGCCGTGTAACTGGCGTCCACGCCGGCCGAACGGGCCGCGGCCGTGTCGGCCTGCACCAGGGCGCGGGCCGATTCCACCTGGCTTTTCAGCGTGTCGACGGCGCCCTGGGCGATGAAGTTCCTGGCCAGCAGTTCCTGGCTGCGCTGGTACTGGCGTTGCAGGTCGGCCAGCGCGGCCTGGTCGCGCGCCACCTGGGCTTGCGCCTTGTCCACGTTGGCGCGGGCGCTGCGGTCATCCAGTGTGAACATCAGCTCGCCGGCGCGCACGAACTGGCCTTCCTTGATGTGGACCTTGGCCACGGTGCTGGTGGTCTGCGGATGCAGGTCCACCGTGCTGATGGGCGTGACGGTGCCGTTGGCCTGGTAAATCACGGGCACATCCTGGCGCCGCGGCGTGACCACGTTGACGGTCGTGGGGCTGCCGGACTTGGCGGCCGCCGGCGCGTCAGCCTGGTGGCTGAGGTGCCAGGCGCCGTAGCCGGCCAGAACGACCGCGCCGGCCAGGAATGCGAGGGTGGTTTTTTTCATTGTGTTGTGCTGTCGAAAATATTACCGCAGGACATAGGGCGAAGCATTGTCGCATATTCC
>JAZJZQ010000267.1:0-6481 GCA_040389625.1 Pseudomonadota bacterium
GCGATGCCCAGCAGGGCCAGCAGGTTGACGAAGATGTTGTACACGTCCAGGTAAATGGCCAGCGTGGCGCGAATGTAGTTGGTCTCGCCGCCGTTGACGATTTGTTGTACGTCATACAAGATATAGGCCGAGAAGATGGCGATCGCGATCACGGAGATGGTGATGGCCAGCGCCGACAGGCCCAGGAAGATGTTGGCCAGCGAGGCCAGGATCAGCACGATCACGCCGGCAAACAGCCACTTGCCCAGGCCCGAGAAGTCGCGCTTGGACACGGTGGCCACGCTGGCCATCACGGCAAACACGCTGGCCGTGCCGCCGAACGCGGTCATGATCAGGAAGCCGCCGTTGGAGTAGCCCAAGGTGCGCGACAGGATGGGCGTGAGCATCAGCCCCATGAAGAAGGTGAAGCCCAGCAGCAGCGCCACGCCCAGGCCGCTATCCTTGTTGCGCTCGATACCCCAGATAAAGCCGAATGCAATGCCCAGGAACAGCAGCGCGCCCAGCCCGCCGCCCAGCATCGGCACGTGGAAGGCCACGCCGATGAAGGCGCCCAGCACGGTGGGCACCATCGACAGTGCCAGCAACCAGTAGGTGTTGCGCAGGACGTTGTGACGGACCGCCTGGCTGCTGCCGGCATAGTCATAGATGTTTTGCATTTGGTTCATAGTGCCTCCAATTCATTGGTGTTCAATTAACGACCTGATAAAAGCATAGCACGCCGGAGCAAAAACGCGCAAAATCGCCCTCGGCAGAGGCAAATTCCGGGCCTGCACCGGCCTGCGGACGCGCCGGCCAACCCCCTTGCCTTGCAATATCCGTTATATGGGGTGTTCTATGGTAAAATCAAAGGTTGATTGAGTTATCAATACTTGTTTTAAACCTTTCTTTTTATTGGAGTTTTTTAAATGGCAATCGAACGCACCCTGTCGATCATCAAACCAGACGCAGTTGCTAAAAACGTAATCGGTCAAATCTACAGCCGTTTCGAAGGCGCTGGCCTGAAAATCGTTGCAGCACGCATGACCCAGCTGTCGCGCGCAGATGCCGAAGGCTTCTACGCCGCTCACAAAGAGCGCGGTTTCTTCAAGGATCTGGTGGACTTCATGGTTTCCGGTCCTGTCATGATCCAAGTGCTGGAAGGCGAAAACGCCGTCCTGGCACACCGCGACCTGATGGGCGCTACCGATCCGAAGAAAGCTGAAAAAGGCACCATCCGCGCCGATTTCGCTGACTCGATCGACGCCAACGCCGTCCATGGTTCGGACGCTGTTGAAGCTGCTGCTGTGGAAATCGCTTACTTCTTCCCAGCACTGAACGTTTACTCGCGTTAATTTTTAACGCCGGGCGGTGCTGTTTGCGGCGCCGCCGCTGATGTACCCCGTTCCCGCCTAGGCGGGGACGGATTTTTTGGAATTGCTTTGAATAAGATTATGGATACGACCCTCACCAACTTGCTGGACCTGGATCCCGCGCAGCTCATCGCCTATTGCGCCGAGTTGGGAGAGAAGCCGTTCCGCGCCAAACAATTGCAGCGCTGGATACACCAGTTCGGCGCCGCCGATTTTGACTCGATGACGGACCTGGCCAAGTCGCTGCGCGACAAGCTCAAGACGCGCGCCGAAGTGCGCGCCCCGGCCGTCATCAGCGACCATACGTCGTCCGACGGCACCCGCAAGTGGCTGGTGGACGTGGGCAACGGCAACGCCGTGGAAACCGTGTTCATCCCGGAAGACAACCGCGGCACGCTGTGCATCTCGACCCAGGCCGGCTGCGCCGTCAACTGCCGCTTCTGTTCGACCGGCAAGCAGGGCTTCAACCGCAACCTGAGCGTGTCCGAGATCATCGGCCAGCTGTGGATGGCCGAGTTCGAGCTGCGCCGCACCAAGGGCATCGAGCCCGGCCCCAAGGGTGAACGCCAGATCACCAACGTGGTGATGATGGGCATGGGCGAGCCGCTGCTGAACTTCGAGCCGACCGTCACGGCCCTCAAGCTGATGCTCGACGATAACGCCTACGGCCTGTCGCGCCGCCGGGTCACCCTGTCGACCTCGGGGGTGGTGCCGATGATGGACAAGCTGTCGCAGGAAGTACCGGTGGCGCTGGCCGTGTCGCTGCACGCGTCGAACGATGCGCTGCGCGACGGCCTGGTGCCGCTGAACAAGAAATACCCGCTGAAGGAGCTGCTGGCTGCCTGCAAGCGCTATCTGGAATTTGCGCCGCGCGACTTCATCACCTTCGAATACTGCATGCTCGACGGCTTCAACGACAGCGACGAGCACGCGCGCGAACTGGTGGCCCTGGTGCAGGACCGCCAGCATGGCGTCAACTGCAAGTTCAACCTGATTCCGTTCAACCCGTTCCCGGAATCGGGCCTGTTCCGCTCGAAGAATCCCCGCATCAAGGCCTTCGCCCAGATCCTGATGGATGCCGGCATCGTCACCACCATCCGCAAGACGCGCGGCGACGACATCGACGCCGCCTGCGGCCAGCTGGCCGGCGAAGTGCAGGACCGCACCCGGGTCCAGGAGCGGATGGAAAAAATGGCCGAATACCAGCAGAAGTTCGGCCCCGACTTCGGCAAGATCGTGGAGATCCGGTCCTGATGACATCCCTGGTCCGCCGCTGCCGTCCGTTCCTGCCCGCCCTAGGCCTGGCAGCGATGCTGGCCGGCTGTGCGTCCGGTCCGGGCAACAGCGGCAAGGAAGAGCTGGCCACGGCGTCGGACCAGACGTCGGCCCAGCGCCGCGCCGAGATCCGCATGCAGCTGGCCGTGGGCTACTACGAGCAGGGCCAGTATCCGGTGGCGCTGGATGAAGTCAAGCTGGCGCTGGCGGCCGATCCCCAGTACGTGGACGCCTATGGCATGCGGGCCCTGATCTACATGGCCATGGGCGAGACGGCCCTGGCCGAGGATAATTTCGTGCACGCCCTCAAGCTGGCGCCGCGGAATCCCGATCTGGCCAACAATTACGGCTCGTTCCTGTGCCAGCACGGCCGCGTGCCCGAGGCGCTCAAGCATTTCGAACAAGCCCTGGGTAATCCGGTCTACCAGTCGCCGGCCAATGCGCTGAACAACGCCGGTTCCTGCGCGCTGAAAATCAAGGATTACGCGACGGCGGAAAAGTACCTGCTGCGCGCCTTGCAGCTCACGCCGGACCTGGCGGCGACCAATGCCAACCTGGCGCAGGTCTATTACGTGCGGGGCGATTACACCCGCGCCGGATTTTTCATTACCCGGCTGGGCAAGTTAGCAAAGATGGAGAGCATGACGGCCGATGTGCTGTGGCTCGCGATTAAGGTGCAGCATAAGCTTGGCGACCGGGATGCGGAAGCCGGTTGGGCGACGCAATTGCGGCGCCACCACCCCGGCTCGGCCGAGTATGCTGCGTATCAACGTGGGGCGTTTGATGAATGAAACAGGGGTACCAATGAATTCAGAGTGGGCTGAACCGCCAAAAGACCAGGGCAGTAACCTGGCAACGCCCGGAGTACAACTGGCCGCCGCCCGCGAAGCGGCAGGCTGGACGATAGAACAGATAGCCGACCAGCTGAAACTGGCGCCGCGTCAGGTGGTCGCGCTGGAAAAGGGCGACTACGCGTCGCTGCCCAATATGGCCGTGGTGCGCGGTTTCGTGCGCGCCTACGCCAAGGTGCTGAAGATAGACGCCACGCCGCTGGTGGCCATGATCGAGGTGGTCTCGCCCACCAGCCACGAGGCCGCGCCGCCACGCCGCGAACGCTCGCCCACCTTCTCCGAGTCGCGCTTTCCGACGCTGACGGAGCGCTCGTCCAAGCCCGCCGGCTGGATGATAGGCGCCGCCGTGGCCGTGGTGGTGGCCGCTGCCGGCGCCTACGCCTATCACGCCGGGCTGATCGCGCCGGGCATGCTGGGGCAGGGCAAGGATGGGGCATCGGCTTCTGCCGTGGCCGGGAAAACGACCGACGCCGTGGCGCCGATCGAAACGACGCTGGTCAAGCCGGGCCAGGAAACGGCGCCCATCCAGTCGCCGTCGGTGCCGCTGATTTCCGTGCCGCCGCAAGGTGGTGCACCGGCCGCCGGCTCGCCCGGTGCGGGCGCCGCGCCCGCCACCGGCACCGCGCCGGCGACCGTGACGCCGCCGGCCACCGCGCCTGTCGCCGCTGCGCCGGCCGCGCCCGCGGCTGCCGCTGCCGCTGCGCCGGCACCTGTCGCCGCCAGCGGCAGTGCGCTGGTGCTGAAGGTGAACCAGGATTCGTGGATCGAGATCCGCCGTCCCGGCAAGTCGCCGCTCATTTCGCGCCTGGTCAAGGCCGGCGCGACCGAAACGTTCGACATCGCCGATCCGGCCCTGCTCATCGTTGGCAAACCGGCCGGCGTGGAAGCGACGCTGGGCGGCGCGCCGCTGGCGTTGCCCCCGGTGGCGGGCGGCACGATTTCGCGCGTGAACATCAAGTAATCACGTTTCAAGTACATAGCCAGAACAGTCATGTCTTCTACACAAACAGCCATTCCTTCCGGCCCGTCCGAGCGCCGCGGCAGCCGCCGCGTGCTGGTGGCCAACGGCAGCCGCCAGGTATGGGTCGGCGGCGACGCGCCCGTGGTGGTGCAGTCGATGACCAATACCGACACGGCCGACGTGATCGGCACGGCGATCCAGATCAAGGAGCTGGCCCGCGCCGGTTCCGAACTGGTGCGCCTGACGGTGGACAAGCCGGAAGCGGCAGCGGCCGTGCCCTACATCCGCGAACAGCTCGACAAGATGGAAATCGACGTGCCGCTGGTGGGCGACTTCCACTACAACGGCCACACGCTGCTCAACGATTATCCCGAGTGCGCCAGGGCGCTGGCCAAGTACCGCATCAATCCCGGCAACGTGGGCAAGGGCGCCAAGCGCGACAGCCAGTTCGCCCAGATGATCGAAGTGGCGGCCCGCTACGACAAGCCGGTACGCATCGGCGTCAACTGGGGTAGCCTGGACCAGGCGCTGCTGGCGCGCATCATGGACGAAAACGCCGGCCGCGCCGAACCGTGGAGCGCGCAGGCCGTGATGTACGAGGCGCTGATCACCTCCGCCATCGAGAACGCCGTGCGGGCCGAGGAACTGGGCCTGGGGCGCGACAAGATCATCCTGTCATGCAAGGTGTCGGGCGTGCAGGACCTGATCGCCGTCTACCGCGAACTGGCGCGCCGCTGCGACTACCCGCTGCACCTGGGGCTGACCGAGGCCGGCATGGGCAGCAAGGGCATCGTGGCCTCGACGGCCGCGCTGTCGGTGCTGCTGCAGGAAGGGATCGGCGATACCATCCGCATTTCGCTCACCCCGGAACCGGGTGGCGACCGTACCAAGGAAGTAGTGGTGGCGCAGGAGATCCTGCAGACCATGGGCCTGCGCAAGTTCACGCCGATGGTGATCGCTTGCCCCGGCTGCGGCCGCACCACCTCGACCACCTTCCAGGAACTGGCCGACAACATCCAGACCTATCTGCGCGAGCAGATGCCGGAGTGGAAAAAGACCTATCCTGGCGTGGAGGCGATGAACGTGGCCGTGATGGGCTGCATCGTCAACGGTCCCGGCGAATCGAAGCACGCCAACATCGGCATCAGCCTGCCCGGCACGGGCGAATCGCCGGCCGCGCCGGTGTTCGTCGACGGCCAGAAGGTGGCGACCCTGCGCGGCGAGCGCATCGTGGAAGAATTCCAGACCATCGTATTGAATTACGTGCAGACCAATTACGGCAAAGCCGCTGCATAAGCTAAAAGAAGATCGAAATGTCCGAAACCAAAAAAGCTGAAAAAATCGTCGCAGTCAAAGGCATGAACGACATCCTGCCGGGTGACGCCCACCTGTGGGAACTGTTCCAGAACACCGCCCAGTCGGTGGTGCAGAGCTATGGCTTCCAGCAGATCCGTACGCCCATCGTGGAGAACACGGGCCTGTTCGCGCGCGCCATCGGCGCCGTCACCGACATCGTGGAAAAGGAGATGTATTCCTTCACCGATTCCATGAACGGCGACCAGCTGACGCTGCGCCCTGAAGGCACGGCCGGCGTGGTGCGCGCCGTGATCGAACATAACCTGGTGTACGAAGGTCCCAAGCGCCTGTGGTACACGGGCCCCATGTTCCGCCACGAGCGTCCGCAGCGCGGCCGCTATCGCCAGTTCTACCAGTTCGGCTGCGAGGCGGTGGGCTTCAACGGCCCGGACGTGGACGCCGAAATGATCATGCTGTGCCGCCGCCTGTGGGATGACCTGGGCCTGGAAAACATCCGCCTGGAACTGAACTCGATCGGCGACGCGGAAGAGCGCGCCCGCCACCGGGTGGACCTGATCGCCTACCTGGAGTCGCACGAGGCGCTGCTGGACGCGGAAGCCAAGCGCCGCCTGCACAGCAACCCGCTGCGCATCCTGGACACCAAGAACCCTGCCATGCAGGAGATGGTCAACAACGCGCCCAAGCTGCTCGACTACCTGGGCGAGGAATCGCTGGCCCACTTCAACGGC
>JAZJZQ010000268.1:0-3355 GCA_040389625.1 Pseudomonadota bacterium
ACCATGGTGTAAACTTAGCCCTTATGCAGACCTATTTTCTTATCTCAGCCGCCGTGCTGTACCTCGTATGTGCCCTGCTGCCATCCCGGCAGGGGGCGCTGATCGCCATCGTCACGGCCGCCGCCTGGCTGCTGCACGGCGTGACCCTGTGGTTCGAAGTGACGGCCCCCGGTTCGCTGCGCATCGGGTTCGCCGCCATGCTGTCGGCCGCCCTGTGGGTATCGGTGGCCGCCTACTGGCTGGAAAACCGCAACTTCAGCCTGGATGGCCTGCGCCGCCTCGTGATGCCGTGCGCGGCCCTGGCCGTGGCGCTGGAGGCGCTGTTCCCGGGCAACCTGATCGCGCTCGAAGGCAAGTCCGTCATGTTCGGCTGGCACATCGCCATCGCCACCCTGGCCTACAGCACCCTTACCATTGCCGCCTTCCACGCCGTGCTGATGGCGCTGCAGGAATCGCGCCTGCACACGCGCACGGCGGCCGGCGGCGGTTTCCTGGCCAGCACGCTGGACCAGCTGCCGGCCCTGCTGACGATGGAAAAGCTGTTGTTTCGCATGATCGGTTTCGGCTTCGTGCTGCTGAGCCTGACCGTGTTGTCGGGCATCGTGTTCTCCGAACAGCTGTTCGGCCAGGCCTTGAAGTGGGACCACAAGTCCGTCTTCACCCTCATGTCCTGGCTGCTGTTCGCCGCGCTGCTGGCGGGCCGGCGCTTCCGCGGCTGGCGCGGCAAGACCGCGCTCAGCTTCACGCTGGCCGGTTTCGCCACCTTGCTGCTGGCCTACGTCGGCAGCCGTTTCGTGTTTGAAGTCGTTCTACATCGGGGATTGGCATGAGTCGTCTTTTGTTCTGGCTGGGGCTGGCGTTTCTGGTGCTGTTTGCCATCCGCAGCAAGCTGCGCGAGTTGCAGGGCGGCCAGCGGCCGCGCGCACCGCAGCCGCCGTCGCCGGCCGCCGGCCGCGCCGCGTCCCGGGCCCAGGCGGCCGGGGAAGTGGAAACCATGTTGTGCTGCGCCCACTGCGGCATCTATTACCCGGCCTCGGAAACGGTGCAGGCCGCGGGCCGCGATTTTTGCAGCGCCGCCCACGCCCGTCTGCCGGCCGCCTGATTGGTGGCCTCCTCCCTGCCGGCGCTGGCGGCCGACTCGCGCGACACGTTCTGGCGCTCGCTGCAGACGCTGAACGCGACCCGCGTCATGATCGCGCTGGTGCTGCTGGCCTACCTGAGCGTGGACAGCCGCGGCCTGCGCGCCTCCGGCCAGTTCTTCTATGGCGAAGTGTGCCTCGGCTATCTGCTGCTGGCGCTGACCTTCGCCCTGATGACGATCTACGTGCGGCGCCGCTTCCTGCTGCAGCTGATGTCGCAGATCGCCTGCGACCTGGCCATCATCTCGCTGCTCTACATCGCCGCCGGCGGCGTGCGCAGCGGGCTGGCCATCCTCTACCTGTTCCCGCTGGCCGGCACGGCCATCCTGGCGCCGCTGCTGCTGGCGCTGTTCTGCACGGCCCTGGTCACGCTGTTCCTGCTGGGCGAGAGCGGCTGGCGCATGTTGCTGATGGAAGGCGACATGGTGGTGCTGCAGGCCGGCCTGTACGGCGCGGCCTTCTTCGCCGCCGTGTGGGTGGTCAACCGCATGGCCGCCAGGCTGATCGGCCAGGAAGAGCTGGCCATCGCACGGGGCGTCGAGATCGGCGTGCAGCAGGCCGTCAACCGGCTGGTGATGGCCAACGTGGGCGACGGCATCCTGGTGGTCGGTCCCCAGGGCCAGGTGCTCGCCAACAATCCGGCTGCCCAGCAGATGCTGGGCCTGGCCGGCACGGAGCCGCGCTTTCGCCTGGACGAGGCGGCGGCCCTGCGCCCGCTGGCGCTGGCCTATGAGGACTGGCGCGCCGATACTGCCCAGGGCACGGCCTATGTGACCATCAAGCCCGTTGCGGACCCGGCCCTGGATGGCACGGCGGCCGCCTGGAACGGCCGGCCCGACCTGGCCGCCCACCTGCAGGCGCGCTTTGCCGCCGTCGACACGGCCGGCCTGGGCGCGGAGCGCAGCGTGATCTTCCTGCAGGACGTGACGGGCATCGAGAACCAAGCCCAGCAACTCAAGCTGGCCTCCATGGGCCGGCTCACGGCCAGCATCGCGCACGAGGTGCGCAACCCGCTGTCGGCCATCGGCCACGCCACGGCCCTGTTAGCCGAGGACCTCGACAGCACCGTGCACCTGCGCCTGCTCAAGATCGTGGGCGACAACGTGAGCCGGGTCAACCGCATGGTGGAAGACATCCTGCAACTGTCGCGCAAGGTGCAACCGCACGGCGAACCGCTGGCGCTGGACCAGTTCCTGGCCGAGCTCAAGGCCGAGTTCGACGAGACCCACGGCTTGCCCGGCGACGTGCTGGCCCTGACGGCGGCGCCCGGTACCCGGGTTCGCTTCGACAGCCTGCACCTGCGCGAAGTGGTGCTCAACCTGCTCAACAACGCCGTGCGCTACGCCAGCGGGGCGCCGGCCAGCATCCGCCTGACGCTGGTGGCCGGGCGGACCCGGCGGCCGGAACTGCATGTGCAGGACGACGGCCCCGGCATCTCGGCCGAAGTGCGGGCCCACCTGTTCGAGCCGTTCTACACCACCTCGAGCAAGGGCACGGGGCTGGGACTATATCTGGCGCGCGAATTGTGTTTGAATAACGATGCCATGCTGGACTACGAATACCGCTTCGAGCCGGTCGCCGGTCCGGACGGCATGCCCCGCTCCAGCGGGCGGTTTGTGATCACCTTTGCACGGCCGGCCGCCGCGCCCGCCCTGCCGGCGGCCGTGTAAGCGGCCGGATTCAACTGAAAGGCAGTTCCATGAGTGCTCCCCGTGTGCTGGTCGTCGACGATGAAGCCGATCTGCGCGAACTGCTGGAAATCACCCTGCTCAAGATGGGACTGGACGTGGACAGCGCCGCCACGCTGGCCGAGGCGCGCGCCTGCCTGGCCGGCACCGAATACGCACTGGTGCTGACCGACATGCGCCTGCCCGACGGGCTGGGGCTGGAACTGGTGCGCGAAGTGTGCGCCGCCTACAAGAACACGCCGATCGCCGTCGTCACGGCCTTCGGCAGCGCCGACAACGCCGTCATCGCCCTCAAGGCCGGCGCCTTCGATTACGTATCCAAGCCGGTGGCGCTGGACCAGTTGCGCATCATGGTGCAGTCGGCCCTGCGGCTGAACGTGCCGGCCGGCGAAAAGGCGTCCGGCGCCGGCCAGCAGGCCAGCCGCCTGAAGGGCAATTCGGCCGTGATCCAGGCCCTGCGGGCCCAGATCGCCCGCCTGGCGCGCTCGATGGCGCCGATCGCCATCACGGGCGAATCGGGCAGCGGCA
>JAZJZQ010000269.1:0-2532 GCA_040389625.1 Pseudomonadota bacterium
GCTCGAACTCCCGACCTAAGCCTTGTAAGGGCTCCGCTCTACCAACTGAGCTAAGCGCCCCACATCAAACAAATCGGTGAGTGTCTGCTCACCGAAGTGCATTAGTTTACAGCATCTTTCAAAGCTTTGCCAGCTTTAAATTTAGGGACTTTCGCCGCCTCGATGGTGATCTCTTCCTTGGTGCGCGGATTGCGGCCGGTACGGGCAGCGCGTTCGCTCACGGAGAAGGTGCCAAAGCCGACCAGGGTGACGCTGTCGTTCTTTTGCAAGGTTGTTGTTACACCGTCGATCACCGCATCGAGTGCGCGCGCCGCAGCCGCTTTCGAGATATCGGCGGATTGGGCAATATGGTCGATCAATTCAGTCTTATTCACTAGCTTCCCCGTCACAAAGGTTTATATCGTTGCACCGCCTATTAATCGCCTATCGAATGTGGCGCTAATTGCGGCAGAGAAAAAATCTCAGGCCGTATTAAACAAGCGGCACTCGCTTTATGTCAAGGCTTTAGGCCGGGAATAGTGCTTTAAATAACAAACAAGCGCCTCGAGGGCGCTTGTTTGTTCGTTACAAGAGACAAAAGCTTAGTGTTTTACTACTTCCGTCTGGCCATCGACCTTGGCCGCTACCGCCGCCACCGTTTCCACGGCAGCCGTTTCCGTCAGCGGTTCGGGCAGGCGTTCCAGGGCGATTTCCAGCACCTTGTCGATCCAGCGCACGGGCACGATTTCCAGCTTGTTCTTCACATTGTCCGGAATATCGGCCAGATCCTTGACGTTCTGCTCAGGGATCAGCACCGTCTTGATGCCGCCGCGCTGGGCCGCCAGCAGCTTCTCTTTCAGGCCGCCGATCGGCAACACTTCGCCGCGCAAGGTGATCTCGCCCGTCATGGCCACGTCGGCACGCACGGGGATGCCCGTGAACACCGACACCATGGCCACCGTCATGGCGGCGCCGGCGGACGGACCGTCCTTCGGCGTGGCGCCTTCCGGCACGTGGATGTGGATGTCGCTCTTCTCGAACACCTCGGCCTTGATGCCCAGCCGGGCTGCCCGGCTGCGCACGACGGTGCGGGCCGCTTCGATCGATTCCTTCATCACATCGCCCAGCGTACCGGTACGGATGACGTTACCCTTGCCTGGCATCTGCACGGCCTCGATGGTCAGCAGATCGCCGCCCACTTCGGTCCACGCCAGCCCCACCACCTGGCCGATCTGGTTGTCCTTCTCGGCCACGCCGAAGTCGTAGCGGCGCACGCCGAGGAACTTGTCCAGGTTCTTGCTGGTGACGGCCACCTTCTTGTCCGACTTCTTCAGCAGCAGCATCTTGACCACCTTGCGGCAGATCTTGGACACTTCGCGCTCGAGCGAACGCACGCCCGCTTCCCGGGTGTAGTAGCGGATGATGTCGCGCAGGGCCGACTCGGCCACCGAGATTTCCTCTTCCTTCAGGCCGTTGTTCTTGATCTGCTTCGGCAGCAGGTAGCGCTGCGCGATGCTGGTCTTCTCGTCTTCCGTGTAGCCGGACAAGCGTATCACTTCCATCCGGTCCAGCAGGGCCGGCGGGATGTTGTACGAGTTCGACGTGGCCACGAACATCACATCGGACAGGTCGAAATCGACTTCGATGTAGTGGTCGGAGAACGTGTGGTTCTGTTCCGGATCGAGCACCTCGAGCAGGGCCGACGACGGATCGCCGCGGAAGTCCGCGCCCATCTTGTCGACCTCGTCCAGCAGGAACAGGGGATTGCGCACGCCGACCTTGGCCAGCGATTGCAAAATCTTGCCCGGCATGGAGCCGATGTAGGTGCGGCGGTGACCGCGGATCTCGGCCTCGTCACGCACGCCGCCCAGGGCCATGCGCACGAACTTGCGGTTCGTGGCGCGGGCGATGGACTGGCCCAGCGAGGTCTTGCCCACGCCCGGAGGACCGACGAAGCACAGGATGGGCGCTTTCAGCTTGTCCACGCGCTGTTGCACTGCGAGGTATTCCAGGATGCGTTCCTTGACCTTCTCGAGGCCATAGTGGTCGCCTTCCAGCACTTTCTCGGCGTTGCTCAGGTCGTTGTTGACCTTGGACTTCTTCTTCCATGGCAGGCTGACCAGGGTGTCGATGTAGTTGCGCACAACGGTCGCCTCGGCCGACATGGGCGACATCAGCTTGAGCTTCTTGAGCTCGGCCGTGGCCTTGTCCAGCGCTTCCTTGGGCATCTTGGCGGACGCGACCTTCTTCTCCAGCTCGTCCAGGTCGGCGCCCTCTTCGCCTTCGCCCAGCTCCTTCTGGATGGCCTTGACCTGTTCGTTCAGGTAGTACTCGCGCTGCGACTTTTCCATCTGGCGCTTGACGCGGCCACGGATGCGCTTCTCCACCTGCAGGATGTCGAGCTCGCCTTCGAGCTGGCCCAGCAGGTGCTCGAGGCGCTTGGAGACGCTGAAGATTTCCAGGATCACTTGCTTTTGCTCAAGCTTGAGCGGCAGGTGGGCGGCCACCGTGTCGGCCAGGCGGCCGGCATCGTCGATGCCCGACAGCGAAGCG
>JAZJZQ010000269.1:2822-6753 GCA_040389625.1 Pseudomonadota bacterium
ACGGCAGTTGAGTTTGCTCAGTTAATTTGGAAGTTGTCATGGCGTACCTTATGTGAAAGCGTGTTTATGATGTGGGCGCTGTGTAGCCTTATCACAAGACCGGCGTCCAGAAAAAATTCCAGGCGTTCACTATTGGCCGGGAAACTGGAGGCCGTGCTCTAAAAGCGTGCGCTTCAAATAAAAAAGCCACGCGCGGCGTCGGTGTCGCGAGTGGCTTTTCGAATGAAGCCTGCATCTTTTATTGATTTAAATTGTACCGCCTCGCCCCGGAGATGCGAAACCCTTTTTTCGCATTTGTGTCTCCAGGGTATTGAGATTAATTAATTTTCTCCAGAAACTTTTGCCGGTTCCTGATAAATCAATAATGGTTTGGCGCCGCTGGTGATGGTATTTTCATCAATTACCACCTTGGTGACGTTTTGCTGATTCGGCAATTCGTACATGATGTCGAGCAGCGCGTGTTCCAGGATGGAACGCAGGCCGCGGGCGCCGGTCTTGCGGGCCAGGGCCTTGCGGGCGATGGCGTGCAAGGCGGCCGGGCGGATTTCCAGCTCCGCCCCTTCCATGTCGAGCAGCTTGGAGTACTGCTTGACGAGCGCGTTCTTCGGCTCGATCAGGATCTGGATCAGCGCCTCTTCCGTCAGCTCCGACAGCGTGGCGACGACGGGCAGACGGCCCACCAGCTCGGGGATCAGGCCGAACTTGATCAAGTCTTCCGGTTCCGCTTCCAGCAGCACGTCGCTGGCCGAGCGCTCGGACTTGCTCTTGACGCTGGCCGAGAAGCCGATGCCGCTCTTTTCGGAACGGTTGGAAATCACCTTGGCCAGGCCGTCGAAGGCGCCGCCGCAGATGAACATGATGTTGGTGGTGTCGATCTGGACGAAGTCCTGGTTCGGGTGCTTGCGCCCGCCCTGGGGCGGCACGGATGCCATGGTGCCTTCGATCAGTTTCAGCAGGGCTTGCTGCACGCCCTCGCCCGACACGTCGCGCGTGATGGACGGATTGTCGGACTTGCGGGAAATCTTGTCGATCTCGTCGATGTAGACGATGCCGCGTTGCGCCTTGTCCACATCGTAGTTGCAGCTTTGCAACAGTTTCTGGATGATATTCTCGACGTCCTCGCCCACATAGCCCGCTTCCGTCAGCGTGGTGGCGTCGGCGATGACGAACGGCACGTTGAGCATGCGCGCCAGGGTCTGGGCCAGCAGGGTCTTGCCCGAGCCGGTAGGACCGACCAGCAGGATGTTGCTCTTGGCCAGTTCGATGTCGTCTTTCTTGCCCAGGTGCTTCAGACGCTTGTAGTGGTTGTACACCGCCACCGACAGGATGCGCTTGGCGGTCTGCTGCCCGATCACGTATTGATCCAGCAACTCCTTGATTTCTTGCGGGGTCGGCAAGTCCGACTTGGCGCCCGTGACGGACTCGATGGCCGACGTTTCGTCGCGGATGATGTCATTGCACAAGTCGATGCACTCGTCGCAGATGAACACCGACGGGCCGGCGATGAGTTTCTTTACCTCGTGCTGGCTCTTGCCGCAAAACGAGCAGTACAGTAATTTTTCGCCGCTGGAGGATTTTTTGTCTGACATGGGGCAGTTTTCTTTGGTTTACCAGGTTGTGTCCGGTGCTAGCGTGTGCGGCCTGGAAAAAACCCGCCCACAACTACATGCTACCCGAAATAAAAACGAAACGCCCGAACGTTTGAGCGTCCGGGCGTTTTTTTAGCAATTCCGCTTGGGACGCATCAAGCGCGGGAAGTCAACACTTTGTCGATCAAACCGTACTCGGTGGCCTCGTCCGCGGACAGGAAGCGGTCGCGGTCCGTGTCCTTGGCGATCTGCTCTATCGTCTGGCCCGTGCGTTCCGCCAGGATGCTGTTGAGGCGGTGGCGCAGGTAGAGGATTTCCTTGGCCTGGATTTCGATGTCCGAAGCCTGGCCCTGGGAACCACCGGACGGCTGGTGGATCATGATGCGCGAGTTCGGCAGCGAGAAGCGCTTGCCCTTGGCGCCGGCGGCCAGCAGGAAGGCGCCCATCGAGGCGGCCATGCCGGTGCACAGCGTGGACACGTCAGGCTTGATGAACTGCATCGTGTCGAAGATCGCCAGGCCGGCCGAGACGGAACCGCCAGGGGAGTTAATGTACAGCGAGATATCCTTGTCGGGATTTTCGCTTTCCAGGAACAGCAACTGGGCGACGATCAGGTTCGCCATCTGGTCGTTGACGGGGCCGACCATGAAGACCACACGCTCCTTCAGCAGACGCGAGTAGATGTCATAGGAGCGCTCGCCGCGGCCGCTCTGTTCCACCACCATCGGCACCAGGCCGAGCATTTCAGTGTCCAGCGCCGGATTTCGGTTCATTCCAGTCATTCCTTTTCCTTGTGAAGCAGACAGGCTGGCCGCAAGGACCAGCCTGAGCTGAATTACGCTTGAGCGTTGCTTCCCATCAGTTCGTCGAAGGCGACAGCCTTGGACGACGTTTTCGACAGGCCCAGGACATAGTTGACGACGTTTTCTTCCAATACAAGGGCTTCCACTTCCGCCAGGCGACGACGATCGCTGTAGTAGTACTTCAGCACTTCGCGTGGATCTTCGTAGCTCTGGGCGAAATCTTCCACCTGGGCCTTGACTTGCTCAGGGGTCGCTTGCAGCTTCTGCTCGCCGACCAGTTGCGACAGGATCAGGCCCAGGCGTACGCGACGCTCAGCCTTGTCCTTGAACAGTTCTGGTGGGAAAGGCACGTCCTTGACGTTCATGCCGCGCTGGGCCATGTCCTGACGGGTCATTTCGGCCAGACGCTCGGTGTCCTGGGCGATCAGTGCCTGTGGCACGTCCAGGGTGGCGGTCTTGACCAGGGTTTCCATCACGGCTTCCTTGTTGCGGGCCTTGATGCGGCCGGCCACTTCGCGTTCCAGGTTGACCTTGATGTCGTCGCGCATCTTGGCGACGTCGCCATCGGCCACGCCCAGCGATTTGGCGAACTCGGCGTCCACTTCCGGCAGGTGCGCCCATTCCAGCTTCTTCAGGGTGATAGTGAACGATGCCGTCTTGCCGGCCACGTCCTTGCCATGGTAGTCCTCTGGGAAAGCCAGCGGGAAGGTCTTGGCCTCGCCCACTTTCAGGCCGATCGTGGCTGCTTCGAACTCAGGCAGCATGCGGCCTTCGCCCAACACGAAGGCGTAGTCGTCAGCCTTGCCGCCTGGGAATTCCACGCCGTCGATCGAACCGACGAAGTCCACGGTCACGCGGTCGCCGTTGGCGGCGATGGCTGCGCCACCGTCGCCGTGCTCACCGGCTTCACCCTTGGTGTGGAAGTGCACGCGCTGCTTGCGCAGAATTTCGATGGTCTTGTCGATTTCGGCGTCGGTCACTTCCGACTTCACGGTCTCGATTTCGACGGCGGTCAGGTCGCCGATCACCACGTCCGGGTACACTTCGAACGTAGCGTCGAAGGTCAGCAGGCCTTCCGGTGCATCGTTCTTCGGTTCGATGCGTGGGTAGCCGGCGACGCGCAGGTTGTTTTCGTTGGCGGCGTCGTTGAAGGCGCGGCCCACTTTGTCATTCAGCACTTCGGTTTCGATCTGATAACCGTATTGTGCTGCGACCATTTTTAAAGGAACTTTGCCCGGACGGAAGCCAGGTGCCTTAGCCGACTTGGCTTGCACTTTCAGGCGCTTCTCAACTTCCGAGCGGACATCAGTCAGCGGGAAGGAGATCGTGATACGACGTTCGAGTTTGCCCAAGGTTTCGACTGCAGTTGCCATGTTTAAAAATCGTCCAAAAAATTAGAAATACAGTTGGTGCGAGGAGGGGGACTCGAACCCCCACACCATTGCTGGCGTCAGGACCTAAACCTGGTGCGTCTACCAATTTCGCCATCCTCGCGGCATGTTTGCACAAAAGCAAAGGGCGACCCGTAAGTGAAAACGG
>JAZJZQ010000270.1:0-1846 GCA_040389625.1 Pseudomonadota bacterium
TAGGGGGAGGCGACGGTTTTGACGAAATGCATGAAGTCGGTGGCGGCGTCTTCATTGGCTTTGTCGGAGATCGTGCGGATCACGGCAAACGGGATGCCCAGCTCGAAACATACTTGCGCCACGGCGGCGCCTTCCATTTCCACCGCCAGCAGGGCGGGCAGGGCCGCTTTCAGCTGCATGACCTGGCCCCGCTTGCCTATGAACTGGTCGCCGCTGGCGATCAATCCCCGGTGCAACTGCGGTTTGTCCAGTTTGAACGCTTGCGCCGTTGCCGCGCCAATTACGCTGTCCAGGCCATGTTCGATGCATTGCCGGGCAGCGCCAGCCATGCGCTCGCTTAATTTCACGTCCGTTTCGAAATGCGACAGGCCCGTCAGCGGGATCTGGTAACGCGGAAACAGGGGACTGGCGTCGAAATCGTGCTGAACCAGCGATTCAGCCACCACGATATCCCCGACATTGACGCCGGCATCGGCACTTCCGGCCACGCCCGTGAACACGATGTGGGTAACTTCGAACTTTTCCACAAGGATTGCGGCTGTCATGGCCGCTGCAACCTTGCCTATACGCGATAGAACGCACACAGCGTCGATTTCCCACAACTTCCCAGCCGTGTACTCCCGCATGCCGTGCATGAGCTTGTAGGGCCCTTCCATGGCTTCTATCAGCCCGTGCTGTTCTTCAGCCAAAGCGCTGATGATGCCTAAACGCATAGTTTTCTGTGTCTTCATCGTCCTGGATGCGATTTTTCAGGGTGGACAAGGTCCGTTTTTCCACCGCTGGCCGTTGCTTAGTGTTTTATATAAAGATGTATATATAAACCTGATAGTAGATAGTAAACCGGCATTTTTCTGTGGATAAGCTGGTAAACCATAACAAAATCATGGTCTTACCATGCAGAAAACCGGATGCACAAGCATTGTATCTACGGCGGATGGATTTGGGACAAAAAAATTCGTGTGTACAAGTCGCGGGTTTTCCCACATCTCATCCTGTGGATATGCAGGCGCTTATCCACAGCACAGCATCGTCAATGGCACGTTTAGAGCCATTTGTTGTCCAGCTTTGCCGTTCTGGATGTGAAGCAGGTGCTTGTAGCACGGTTTTTCAGGACGGCAGTTAACGAATTTTTTTGAGCGGCCTGCGGCTTTTGCTCTTTAGTTGTTTACAAAAGTTTTATATCAAAATAGTAGTAGTAGTAAACGTGCAAATTCCTGTGGATAAGTCGGTTAACAGCTTAAAAATCATCCGTTTACGGCATAGATAAGGTCTTGCATAATCGTTGTATCAGTTCAGGAGCAATTCTGTATAAAATGCCGGCCTTGGGACAAATTTGTCCTTACGCACAAGTCGTCCTGTGGATATCCAGCCGGTTGTCCACAGCTCAAACGCCATTTTTGAGCTGTTTTTCGAGTTCCGCCTCTGAAATCGGCCTGGAAAACAGGTATCCCTGGCCAAAATCACAATTTGCGGCCTTCAGCACCTGCAATTGCTGGGGTGTTTCTATGCCTTCGGCGATCACCCGTATGTCCATTTTGTGCGCCATGGCGATAATGGCCTCGCATAAGGCGATGCCATCCGTCCCTTCCGCCAGGTTGGAGACGAACAGCGGGTCGATCTTGATGTAATCGATGTCGTAACGCTTGAGAAACGCGAGCGAGGCGTAGCCGCTGCCGAAATCGTCGAGCGACAATTGCATGTGGGCCCGCTGCAGCGCTTTCAAGTGCTCGGAAACGGCGCTGGCCTGATCCAGCAGCAAATTTTCCGTCACTTCGATGATGATGTTGTGGGGATCGAGCTCCAGACTGGCCAGGTAGGCCAGCCATTGCTGGAAATTGTTGCCGTC
>JAZJZQ010000270.1:1946-8477 GCA_040389625.1 Pseudomonadota bacterium
TCATGGCTGACGGCATCGCGCAATTCATTGCTCAACTCTAAGCGGGTGCGGGTCGCTTCTTCCATGAATGGCGCGAAATAGCTGAAACGGTTGCGTCCTTGTTGCTTGGCAGCATACATGGCCTGGTCGGCGTTTTGCATCAGCACATCGGCGCTGGCGCCATCGTCGGGATACAGGGTGATGCCGATGCTGGCAGAAATGTGGGCAACTTCCTGCTCCAGGTGGAAAGGCGTGCTCATCTGTTTGAGAATTTCCTGGGCAATACGCACCACGTCGCCAGAATTGTGCAGCTCGCTCAAGATGACGGTGAATTCATCCCCGCCCAGCCTGGCCACGACATCGCTGCCGCGGACGCTGGCGGTAAGACGGATTGCCACTTCCTTGAGCAACAGATCGCCCTTGTCATGGCCCAGCGTGTCGTTGACCTCCTTGAAATAGTCGAGGTCGACGAACACCAGCGCCATGGGCAGCAGGGAACGGTCCGTTTTTTTCATTTCCAGCCGCAAATGCTCATGGAACATGCGCCGGTTCGGCAAGCCGGTGAGGGTGTCGAAATTGGCTTGCCGCCAGATCAGTTCTTCGGATGCCTTCTTCTTGGTGATGTCGGAGAACAAACCCACGTGCCGGAACGCTTTGCCGTCCTTGTCGTAGACGGTATTGAAACGCAGCGACACCAGGTAGTGCTCGCCGTTCTTGTGTTGATGCCACAATTCGCCTTCCCACTGGCCGCTGGCGGAGATCGATTGCTCCATCCGATGGAAAAAGTTCTCGTCCTGGCGACCGGAAGTCAGTTCATAGGCGTGGTGGCCGACCACTTCCTGTTCCGCGTAGCCGCTCAGGCGGGTAAAAGCATCGTTGACGGACAGGATGCGCCCTTCCGCATCGGTCACCATCATCCCTTCGCTGCTGTTGCGGTACATCAAAGCGCCCAATTGTTCGCTTTCCGACAATTTCGCCTTCGTTTCGCGGCTGGAAACGTACAGCTGGCGGTAGCGCAGTTCCCGTTCTTCCAGCCTGGTGTAGGTACGCAGCGAAAAATGGCCGCCGGCCAGCATTAGTGTGAGCAGCAGCCCGAGGCCAACGCCGGCAATCCAGGTATTGCGTTCAACGATGCGATTCGATTCCCGGGCGGAACTGCCGACGACGACGATCAGCGGAAACTCATCCAAAACCCGGTAGCTGAAGACGCGTGGCAAGCCATCGATCGAGCTGGTGGCTTGATAGGTGCCAAATTTGCTCTTGCGTACATTGTCGAACAAGGGAGTGGCATCGAGATTGCGGCCGAACGCTTCTTCAAAATTAGGCGCGCGAGCAATGATCTTGCCTTTTCCGTGGACCAGGGCAATCGATACATCCGGGCTGAAGCGCGAATCGTCGAATACTTTGGCGAAACGGTTGGCATCGAGCGGAGCGACGATGACGCCGAGAAATTCACCTTTTGCGTTTTCCACCCGGCGGCTCAACGCGAACAGGCGCTGCTTGCCGGCTTGGCCGACCATGGGTTCGCCAACGTAGAGACCGGAAATTCGGTCCTTGCCTAGATGTACTTTGAAATAGTCGCGGTCAGCGTAGGAAATGCCAGCCACTTGCAGATTATTGGAGGCGGCGACGGCAATTCCGTGGGCGTCGATGAAGGTGATCCAGTAATCGCGGGTGAAGGTTGCGCCGCGGGAAGAGAGCAGTGCGGTAATGGTGCTGGCCGACGCTGCCTGTTGTGGTGACAAGACTTCGATCGCATTGGCAAAACCGGTCAGCGACAAGTCGATGAACTGGATCGAATAAACGACGTGGGCTTCCATCGCCTGCACATAGTGTTCGGTTTGCTTGCGGATGGCGACCTTGCGTTCCTGGTCGGCCGACTGGATCTGGATGACGACAACGGCGACGGCCAGGACAGCCATCAGCGCCAAACCGATCAACAGACGTGCGCGAAAGCGCAGATACGAACGCGAACGTACTGGTTTTTCCGTGACCTGGACCTTGTTCATGGCAACAATTCCTGCGTCACCATAGCAATGGCCACGGCGAGCAGCGCTCTCCGACAGGCAAGACAGGAAAGTTTGCGCTGTTTGAACAAGATGGCTCCGGCATGGGCAGGTTCAATCGCTTGCGGTTTCAGTATAGGGGAAACGGATAGTGAGTAAGCGCAATTTTTCCGCGTCGCGCAGCGCGAGCTGCGCCCGTTTGTGGTTTTGCAGCCGCGTCCCGGTTTTTCTTCGCGTCGCGTTGGCTTTGGTTTACTGTAAAGACGTATATAAAAATAGTAGTAGTTGTTAACGTAGACATGTTTCTGTGGATAAGTCCGCATTTTGAATTAGAATCAAGCGTTTGCGCGATGCATAAGCAGGCGCGTAAACCTTGTATGACCGGGGAACTGTTTTGGGATAAAAAAATGGCTTCCGACTTTTCATTTGTTTACTCACATTTGGCGCCTGTGGATATCCAGAGACTTATCCACAAGAAAAACGGCCAATTTTGCCGGTTTTTTGTGCATGAACTGCCGCGGGACGATGTTTCAGGAGGAATTGCATGGATTTGCGTAATCTTTTTCCACACCCCATCATCCAGGGCCCGACAGCTGGCGGACCCAATACGCCGGCCCAGGTGGCGGCCGTGTCGAACGCCGGCGCACTGGGATCGCTGGCCGGTTCGCTGCTCTCGCCCGACACCTTGCGGGCCCAGGTGGCCCAGATCCGCGACCTGACGGACCGCCCTTTTTGCCTCAATTTCTTTGTGTTGCAGACGCCGACGCCCGATCCGGCCGACGTGGCGGCGGGCGTTGCCTTGCTGAAGCCCGTATGGTCGGCCCTGGGCTGGTCGGACCTGCCGGCGCCGGCCAAGTGGTGCGAGGATTTTGCCGCCCAGTTTGAAACGCTGATCGAGTTGAAACCGGCCGTGGCCAGTTTCACGTTCGGCATCCTGAGCGCGGAGCAGGTGGCACGGCTGCACGGGGCCGGCATCGCCGTGATCGGCACCATCACCACGGCCGAGGAAGCGCTGGCCTGGCAGGAACGGGGCGCCGATGCCGTGATCGCGTCGGGTGTGGAGGCGGGCGGGCACCGCGGCACCTTCCTCGGTCCGCAAACGGAGGCGACGCTGACCACTTTCGAGCTGTTGCCGCAGGTGGTGGCGGCCGTGCGCATTCCCGTGATCGCGGCCGGCGGCATCATGGACGGCGCCGACATCAAGCGGGCCCTGGCGGCGGGCGCCCAGGCGGTGCAGATGGGCACGGCATTTCTTGTCACGGACGAATCGGCCATCCAGCCCGCCTACAAGCAGCGTTTGCTCACGGCGGGCACGCACCCGACCCGGCTTACGCGCAGTTTTTCCGGCCGTTACGCGCGCGGGCTGGACAACCGTTTCATGCAGATGATGGCGGCCGTCGAGCAGCAAGTTCCTGCTTACCCCGTGCAAAATGCGCTAACTGGCAGCATCCGCGCGGAAGCGGCCAAACGGGGCGATACCGAATTCATGTCCCTGTGGTGCGGCACGGGCGTGGCGCGGGCCCGCCCCATGCCGGCCGCGCAACTGGTGCAGACTTTGCTGGCGGAAATCGCCGCCGCGTGAACGGTTGTTGCAGCCGGTAACTTTATCGTGGAGGAACGGGCATTGGAATCAGCGGGAGAGTACGACTACATCATCGTCGGGGCCGGATCGGCCGGTTGCGTGCTGGCCAACCGGCTCAGCCGTGACAAGGATGCCCAGGTATTGCTGATCGAGGCGGGCGGCAAGGATGATTATGTGTGGATCCATATTCCCGTCGGCTATCTGCATTGCATCGGCAATCCGCGCACGGACTGGCTGTACCGCACGGAAGCCGATGCCGGCCTGGGCGGACGCAGTTTGATGTATCCGCGCGGCAAAGTGCTGGGCGGCAGTTCCTCCATCAACGGCATGATCTACATGCGGGGCCAGGCGGGCGACTACGACCGCTGGGCCGAGCTGACGGACGACCCCAGCTGGCGCTGGGATGCCGTCCTGCCCCTGTTCAGGCAAAGCGAGGATTACCATGGCGGCGCCTCGGCCGTACATGGTGCGGGCGGCGAGTGGCGGGTGGAAAAACAACGGCTGTCGTGGCAGATATTGGACGCGTTCCGCGACGCGGCCGCACAGACCGGCATCGCCAGGGTGGACGATTTCAACGGCGGCGACAACGCCGGCTGCGGCTACTTCGACGTCAACCAGAAACGGGGCATACGGTGGAACACGGCCAAGGCTTTCCTGCGGCCCGCCGCGGCCCGGCCCAACCTGACCATTATGACGGGGTGCCACGTGGAACGATTGCTGATCGAGCAGGGCGAGCACGGTCCTGTTTGCCGCGGCGTGCAGTTCACGGGCGGCGGCACGGCCTGGAGCGCGCGCGCCAGGCGGGAAACCTTGCTGACGGCCGGCGCCATCGGCTCGCCGCAGATTCTGCAGCTGTCGGGCATCGGACCGGCGGCGCTGCTGCAGTCGCATGGCATCACGCCCGTGCTGGACCTGGCCGGCGTGGGCGAGAACCTGCAAGACCATCTGCAACTGCGCATGGTGTTCAAGGTGCAGGGAGCGAAAACCCTCAACACCATGGCCAGCACCTGGTATGGCAAGATGAAAATCGGACTCGAATATGCGCTGCGGCAAAGCGGGCCCATGTCTATGGCGCCGTCGCAGCTGGGGGCGTTCGCCCGGTCCGATCCCGGCCTGGCCACGCCGGACTTGGAATACCACGTCCAGCCTTTATCGCTGGAGAAATTCGGCGAACCGTTGCATGCGTTTCCCGCCTTTACGGCCAGCGTCTGCCACTTGCGGCCCACCTCGCGCGGCCAGGTGCGCATCGTGTCGGCCGATTCCCACGCGGCGCCGGCCATTGCGCCCCATTACCTGAGCACGGCGGAAGACCGCAGGACGGCCGCCGCCGCGCTGGCGCTGACGCGCCGCATCGTGGCCGCGCCCGCATTGCAGAAATATGGTCCCGAGGAATTGAAGCCGGGCTTGCACTACCGCACCGAGGACGAGCTGGCCCAGGCGGCAGGCGCCATCGGCACCACGATTTTCCATCCGGTGGGCACTTGCAAGATG
Source organism: Pseudomonadota bacterium (assembly GCA_040389625.1). Taxonomy (GTDB): domain Bacteria; phylum Pseudomonadota; class Gammaproteobacteria; order Burkholderiales; family Burkholderiaceae_D; genus Rugamonas. Next base: position 7,005 of record JAZJZQ010000270.1, read on the forward strand.
GGCCGGGCCGGCGACGCCGCGGCCGTGGTCGACAGCGCCTTGCGCGTGATCGGGGTGGGGGGCTTGCGTGTGGTGGATGCGTCGGTGATGCCGAATATTACTTCCGGTAACACTAACTCACCTACTATCATGATCGCGGAGAAAGCGGCCGGACTGATCCATGCGGCCTGGAATGTCCGCTAGGAATGTCGTTTTTTGACTATCCCAGCCGTACATTTGATAGCGATGGATCAAAAATTAATGGTATTTATACTGTATTGTTAGCTAAATTGTTAGCCTGTATGATCTAAAAAAAATTTGTCGTTTGCAAAGAATAACTAGGAGACAGGATGTCCAGCGTTATCTTGGAAACAAAGAATTTGACCAAGGAATTCAAGGGATTCACTGCGGTCAACGGCGTGAATTTGAAGGTCCAGCGCGGCCACATCCACGCGCTGATCGGACCCAACGGCGCGGGCAAGACCACTTGCTTTAACCTGCTCACCAAATTCCTCGTCCCCACCTCCGGCCAGATCCTGTTCAACGGCAAGGACATCACGGCCGACAAGCCGGCCCAGATCGCCCGCATGGGCGTGATCCGTTCCTTCCAGATTTCCGCTGTTTTCCCCCACCTGACGGTGCTGCAGAACGTGCGCATCGGCCTGCAGCGCCAGCTGGGCACCAGTTTCAACTTCTGGCAAAGCGAGCGCAGCCTGTCTACGCTCAATGCGCGCGCCATGGAGTTGCTGGCTGAAGTGGACCTGACGGAATTTGCTGACACTGTCACGGTCGACATGCCTTACGGGCGCAAGCGGGCGCTGGAAATCGCCACCACGCTGGCGATGGAACCGGAACTGATGCTGCTCGACGAACCGACCCAGGGCATGGGCCATGAAGACGTGCACCGTGTTACCGAGCTGATCAAGAAGGTGTCGGCCGGCCGCACCATCCTCATGGTCGAACACAACATGAAAGTGGTGTCCGGCATCTGCGACAAGATTTCCGTCCTGCAGCGCGGCGCCATGCTGGCCGAAGGCAGCTACGCGGAAGTGTCGAACAATCCCCAAGTGATGGAAGCCTACATGGGCACAGAAGCGGCTGTGCTGGAAGGAGCCCACTGATGACCACGGCCGCACTGGAAATATCGAACCTGCAAGCCTGGTATGGCGAATCGCACATCCTGCACAACGTCGACCTGAGGGTGCAGCCGGGCGAGGTGGTCACGCTGCTGGGGCGCAACGGCGCCGGCCGTACCACCACCATGCGCGCCATCATGGGCCTGACGGGCGCCCGCAAGGGTTCGATCAAGGTCAACGGGGTGGAAGCGATCGGCTTGCCCACCCACAAGGTGGCCCACCTGGGCGTCGGCTATTGCCCCGAGGAGCGCGGTATTTTCTCGTCGCTGTCGACCGAAGAAAACCTGATGTTGCCGCCGCAGCTGGCCACGGGCCAGCAGGGCATGTCGGTGGAAGAAATCTACGCCATGTTCCCCAA
>JAZJZQ010000271.1:0-1146 GCA_040389625.1 Pseudomonadota bacterium
CATGAAGCGGTCCAGGTCCAGCTCCAGGCCGAAGCGCTCCTCGTCCCAGCGGATGGAGTTCTTCAACGACTGCATGGCGTAGTCGGTCTTATCGAGGTTACCCTCCTCCACCCACACCTGCAGCATCACTTCGCGGCCGGACTTGAGCGTGTAGCGCTCTTCCTGGCACACCAGGCGGGCCGCCACCAGGGCGAACAGGTAGGACGGTTTCTTGAACGGGTCTTCCCACTTGGCGTAGTGGCGCCCGTCGCCCAGCTCGCCCTCTTCGATCAGGTTACCGTTCGACAGCAGCACGGGATAGAGCTGCTTGTCGGCCCGCAGCATGACCGTGTATTTGGCCATCACGTCGGGACGGTCGGGGAAATAGGTGATGCGGCGGAAGCCTTCGGCCTCGCACTGGGTGAAGAAATTGCCGTTCGAGACGTACAGGCCCGACAGCGTCGTGTTCTGCACGGGTGCGCACAGGGTTTCGATTTCCAGCACCGCCTCGGCCGGGGCCTTGGGGATGGTCAGCGAGGACGGCGTCAGGCGGTACTGGCTGGCCGTCAGCAGCTTGCCGTTCAGGCGCAGTTGCACCAGCTCGATCTCCTCGCCGTGCAGCACGATGTCGCGGCTCTTGCTGGCCGGATTGCGGTGCATGGTGATGCGGTTGGCGACGATGGTGCGGGCCGGGTCAAGGTCGAAGCCCAGTTCGACCGTATCGACCAGATAGGCCGGCGGGGTGTAATCCTTGCGGAAGATGGTCTGGGGGCTGCTGTCTGTGCGCATGGGAGCTCTGCTGGTAGGCGGGATCAAGGGCCTATTTTACCAATACCAGACCCGGCGCGATGGGTTTTGGGCTGTGGAACGCAGATTAGTTGCAGGTTTCCCGCTGGCCGTAACATTCTGTAATAATCATGCGCTAACGACAACTTCGTCGTAGACTGAAACATGGAACATTCATTGTGGAAGGGCAATTGCCATGAAATCATTCGCCATTGTGGCGGCTGCCGCCACCCTGCTGTTGAGCGGTTGCGCGACGACGATACGCAGCGACGTAACCGCCTTCAACGACTGGCCGGCGGACTTGCAGGACAAGGCTTACGTGTTCGCCGCGCCGCCGGCCAACGAGGACACGCTGGAATACCGCAGCTATCAGGTGTTGGT
>JAZJZQ010000271.1:1246-3872 GCA_040389625.1 Pseudomonadota bacterium
GGCACCGGCGGCCAGGGAAACGGCGCCGGCCGTCAAATAAGGGCTGCGCGCTGCAGGGCTATGCGCTGCTTGCAGTGGTGCAGTGACGCCGCCTGGCCAACGCACTGCGGGGGAATACAGGCGGCGCCTGCATTCCCCCTTCCCCGCCGTTCAGGAATAGTAGGCCTCGGCCGCCAGCGTGATGGCGCCGATCAGCATCACGGCCAGCACCAGCACGATCAGCAAGCGGCCGAACTTGGGCGAGCCGTCGCCGGCGGCGGAAACAGGTATTGGCTGGTCGGTATGGTCAGGCATGGCGCTCACGGTAGCAGGATGGAAGAACCCGTCGTCTTGCGCGACTCCAGGTCGATATGGGCTTGCGCCACATCGGCCAGATTATAGCGCTGGCGCACCGGCACCTTCACTTCGCCGCTGCCCACCACCCCGAACAGCGAGGTGGCCGACGCTTCCAGGTCCTCGCGCCTGGCCATGTAATTCATCAGCGACGGGCGCGTGATGAACAGCGAACCGCGCGAGGCCAGCTCGCCCAGGCTGAACGGCGGCACCGGGCCGGAGGCATTGCCGAAGCTGACCATCATGCCCAGCGGCGCGAGGCAATCGAGCGACCCCGTAAAGGTATCCTTGCCGATCGAATCGTAGACCACGGAGACGCCCTTGCCGCCCGTGATCTCGCGCACCCGCTCGACAAAATTCTCCGTGTTGTAGTTGATGACGTGGGCCGCGCCGTTGGCCCGCGCCAGCGCCGCCTTCTGCTCCGAGCCCACGGTGCCGATCAGGTTCACACCCAGCACCTTGGCCCACTGGCAGGCGATCAGGCCCACGCCGCCCGCGGCCGCGTGGAACAGGATGGTGTCGCCCGCCTTGAGCGCCACCGTGCGGTGGAACAGGTACTGCACCGTCAAGCCCTGCAGCATCATGGCGGCCGCCGTCTCGAAACCGATATGCTCGGGCAGCACCAGCAGCGCCGCCGCCGGCATGTTGCGGGCCTGGGCGTAGGCGCCGTTGGGCCGGCCCGCATAGGCCACCCGGTCGCCTACCTTGACCTCGGTGACGCCGGGGCCGATGGCTTCCACCACGCCCGCCCCTTCCATGCCCAGCCCGGCCGGCAGCGGCTGCGGATACAGGCCGGTGCGGAAATACACGTCGATGAAATTGACGCCGATCGCCTCGTGGCGCACCTGCGCCTCGCCGGGGCCGGGCGGCGCCAGCGTCACGTCGATCAGCTCCATCACTTCCGGCCCGCCGGTGCGGGACATCTGGATTACCTTGCTCATGCCGGCCTCCGCTCAACGATAAGGATCAAGGCTGCGCGCGCAGCTGCAACTGCGACAGTACCAGATGTGCCGAAGCCATGTTGGTGGCGCACGGCGTATTGTGCACGTCGCAGGCGCGCACCAGGGCGTTGATGTCCGGCTCGTGCGGCTGCGGCGTCATCGGGTCGCGCAGGAAGATCACGCAATCGATCATGCCCTCCACCAGCAGGGAACCGATCTGCAAGTCGCCGCCGAACGGGCCCGAATGCTTGCGGTCCACCTGCAGCCCCACTTCGTTGACGAGGCGGCCGCCCGTGGTGCCGGTGGCTACCAGCGAGCAACCGGCCAGGAAGGCACGGTATTCGGTGGCCAGCGCGATCATGTCGTCTTTTTTCTTGTCGTGGGCAATCAGGGCGATGCGGGTTTTCATGGCGTGATCCGTAGTAAAGGTGAAGGACAAGGTGGTGCTACTTCTTCGACAGCTGATATATCCCCGCCAGCACCAGCGTGGTGCCGGCCAGCTGCCAGGGGGTGATCGGCTCGCCCAGGAGCAGCGCGCCGAGGAACAGGGTGGAAACGGGGCCTATCATACCGGCTTGCGACGCCGTGCTGGCACCGATGCGGGCCACGGCGGTCATGGTCATGAACACCGGCATGACGGTGCACAGCAAGCCGTTGACGAGCGACAGCCAGTACACGGGCGCCGGCTGGATCAGCAGCGCGGCCGGGCGCAGGATGAAGAACTGGGCGATGCAGGCCACGCTGGACACGCACATGGCATACGACACCAGGCGCAAGGAGCCGAGGCGCTTGACCATCTCGCCGGAAAACAGCAGATAGACGGCGTAGGACGTGGCCGAACCGAGCACCAGCCCCGCCCCCAGCGCCACGTTGCCGCCGCCGCGCAAGTCGTGCAGGAACACCAGCACGATGCCGGCATAGGACGTGATCAATGCCAGCCACTGGCCGCGGCGGATGTGCTGGCGCAGGAAGACGGTGGTCATCAGCAGCACGAAGGTGGGCGTGAGGAACAGGATCAGCCGTTCCAGGCCGACGGAAATGTACTGCAGGCCGAGGAAATCGAGGAAGCTGGACAGGTAATAGCCGAGCAAGCCCAGCCCCACCAGGCGCCAGCGGTCGGCGCCCGTCAGCGGCGGCCCGCTGCGCATCTGCCAGACGGCGATGACGGCGAACACGGGCAGCGAGAACAGCATGCGGAACGCGATCAGGGTGACGGCGTCGATGTGGTAGCGGTACAGCAGCTTGGCCACCACGGCCTTGGTGGAAAACAGCACGGCGCCGCCGATGGCCAGACCCAGCCCGCCAAGAAAGGCGGCGCGCACGCCGGGTGCGGGGGAAGAGTCCGTCAAGCT
>JAZJZQ010000272.1:0-2339 GCA_040389625.1 Pseudomonadota bacterium
GGATCGGGCCCGATACGGGCGCGCGGCGGGGGAATTTGGCGACAATCGGGGCCGCCCGCGCCCCGAACGGCGCCCGGACGGCCCGGCGCCGGCGCCCGGGCCGCCATCCTGCGCCTGCGGGCATGAGCGGAAAAGGGGATATATTTGCGCGCTCATAAACCCCGCCGCCAAATCAGGTATATTGTCTGCTGAGGCGGGAGCATTCTGGCCCGGCCTGTTTTCCTGGATCGGACAAGATATGCGAGTGCTCAAGACTTTGCTGTTTTATCTGGGGAGCGCACTGCTGTTTTGCTGCGCGACGGGCAACTTGTACGCCGACGAGGCGGGGGCGCCCAAGGGCACGCTGGTCATTATCGGCGGCGGCCTGCGGGGCGACAACGCCGAGGTCTGGCAGCGCATCGTGCAGCTGGCCGGCGGCAAGGGAGCCCGCATCGCCGTGTTCCCGTCGGCCTCGGCCTACCCCGAGCAGGCCGGCCTGTCCATCATCAGGCGTCTGGACCAGTATGGCGCCAATGCCTTCCTGGTGCCGGTGGCCGTCAAGCTGGCCGACAGCGACTTCCGCAAGGCCGCCGACGATGCCAATCTGGCCGATTCCGTACGCCGCGCCGGCGGTGTGTTCTTTGCCGGCGGCGACCAGGCCCGCATCACCCGCGCCCTGCTGCGCGAGGACGGCCGGCGCAGCGCCACGCTGGAAGCGGTGTGGGAAGTGTACCGCCGCGGCGGCGTCATCGCCGGCACCAGCGCCGGCGCCGCCATCATGAGCAGCACCATGTTCTACGAACCGAAGACGGTACTGGCCACGCTCAAGCAAGGCGTGACGGAAGGCCGCGAGATCGCGCCCGGCCTCGGCTTCATCGGCGACGACGTGTTCGTCGACCAGCACCTGCTGGTACGGGGGCGCTTCGCCCGCATGATCCCCGCCATGCTCAAGAAGGGCTACCAGATCGGGCTGGGGGTGGACGAGAACACGGCCATGGTGATCGACAGCCGGCGCGAAGTGGAAATCGTCGGTTACACGGGCGCGCTGCTGATCGACCTGTCGCGCGCCACCACGGACGACGCGGCCGCCGAATTCAACGTCAAGAACGTCGTGATCAGTTACCTGGACCATGGCGACAAATACAATCTGGCGTCGCGCCGTTATACGCCCGCGCCCGACAAGGCGGCCGGCAAGCTGGACCCCAAACGGCCCTATTCCAAGGTGCCCGTGTTCAGCGGCGACATCCTGGGCAGCAATGCCGTGATCGACCTGATGGAAAAGCTGATCGACAACAGCCAGGAGGAGGCGCTGGGCCTGGCCCTGAGCGCGCCGGGCGAGGCCACGCCGGACCTGGGCTTCGAGTTCCGGTTCACCAAGACGGCCGACAGCGTGGGTTACCAGTCGCCCATGGCCGAGGCCTACTCGATTTACAACCTGCGGCTCGACATCCGCCCCATCCATTTACAGCTGCCGCTGTACCAGTACAAATAGGCGGGGCGGCCGCTTCCGGCCGACTGCCTGTTTTGCGGCCCCGGCGCCCGGAACGGAATTACAATACGGCCCACTTGCCGATTGAATTCCTTACCTGGGAGCCGCCATGAAATTTCATCTGTCCCGTTCCGCCGTGCGCCGCAGTCTGCTGGGCGTCGCGCTGGCCTGTGCCGGCGCACTGCCTGCCTATGCCACCGTCGCCGGAACTGGCGGCGCTGCGTCGCGAAGCGCGCCCATGGCCGTAGTGACGGCCGCACCCGCCGCCGCATCGTCGGCCGCATTGGCACCGGCCACCATGCGGCTTGACTATCTGCACACGGGCAATGCGGCGGCCGAACAGTATGCCATCGAGCGGGTGGTGATCGAACCGCTGCCGTGGCCGGGCAACATGGCGCGCACGGTGGACGACACGGACCGAGGCGTCAACAAGTTCGAGGTGGTGGACAAGGCCAGCGGCAAGCTGCTCTATTCGCGCGGCTTTTCCACCGTGTTCAACGAATGGCGCTCGACGGCCGAAGCGGAAAAGGCCAGCCGCGGTTTCGAGGAATCGGTGCGCTTTCCCCAGCCGGCGCATCCCGTCACGGTGCGCATCCTCAAGCGCGACGACAACAATGCCTTCACGCTGGCCTGGAGCATGGAGCTGGACCCGGCCGCACAGGATGTGGTGCGCAAGCAGCAACCGTCAGCCCTGCATCCCATTCCCATCCATGTGAGCGGCCCGTCGCCGGACAAGGTCGACCTGCTGATCCTGGGTGATGGCTACACGGCCGGCGAGATGAAGAAATTCGAGGCGACGGCGCGCCGCATGGCGCAGCAGCTGTTCTCCGTCTCCCCGTTCCGCGAGCGGGCCAACGACTTCAACGTCTGG
>JAZJZQ010000273.1:0-1654 GCA_040389625.1 Pseudomonadota bacterium
AACTGAACAAGCTGGGCAAGCCGATCGACCGCGAAGAGTGGGGCATGACGCCGCAGACGGTGAACGCCTACTACAACCCGGAAATGAACGAGATCGTGTTCCCGGCCGCCATCCTGCAGCCGCCGTTCTTCGACGCCGACGCGGATGACGCCGTCAACTACGGCGGCATCGGCGCCGTGATCGGCCACGAGATCAGCCACGGCTTCGACGACCAGGGCGCCCAGTACGACGGCGACGGCAACCTGCGCGACTGGTGGACGGCGGCCGACCACAAGAACTTCGCGGCCAAGACCAAGATGCTGGTGGACCAGTACAGCCAGTTCAGCCCGCTGCCCGGCTACCACGTCAACGGCGAGCTGACCCTGGGCGAGAACATTGCCGACAACTCCGGCGTGGCGATCGCCTACAAGGCTTACAAGCTGTCGCTGCACGGCAAGCCAGCGCCCGTGATCGATGGCCTGACGGGCGACCAGCGCTTCTTCATGGGCTTTGCCCAGGTGTGGCGCATGAAGATGCGTGAACCGCAGCAGATCGTCCAGATCAAGACCGACCCGCACTCGCCGGGCCAGTTCCGCGCCAACGGCACCATGCGCAACCAGCCCGGCTTCTACAGCGCCTTTGGCGTGAAGAAGGGCGACAAGATGTACCTGGCGCCGAAAGATCGCGTGATCATGTGGTAATGGCCTCCTGAGGCAAAACGAAGGGCCGCGCGAGCGGCCCTTTTTTCATCGTGCCGCGGGCCACGTCGCAACCGTCGCCGCGGCTCGCCAGGCGAAAAAAAACCGCTCGTGTGACGGAGCGGTCTTGATGGAAGCGCCGGACTGGCCGGCGCCGCAAGTGGTTCGATTACTGTGCCGAAGCGGCCGAAGCGGCGGCCGATGCTGCTGCGGCAGGAGCGGCAGGCTCCTTGAACTTGGCGCCGCCGGCGTTGGCCATGTGGACCACGGCGCGCGCCACTTCCACGTCGTCCAGGTCGGGATTGCCGCCCTTGGCCGGCATGGCGCGGATACCTTCGACGGCGTGCTTGAGCAGCGTGTCGTAGCCCTGGGCGATGCGGGGACCCCAGGCGGCGGCGTCGCCGAACTTGGGCGAACCGGCCGCGCCGGAAGCGTGGCAGGCCGCGCAGACGGCCATGTAGACGGCGTCGCCGGCTTGCAGCTGCTTGGGCGCGTTGACATCTTTCAGGGTGAAGCCTTCATCGGCGACGGGACGGACACGGGTAGCAACGGCTTCGGGCGACTGGCTGTCGGAACCACGGCCGGTCAGCTTGTCGGTGGTCACATACTGCACCAGCAGGATGATGCCGAAGATGGTCACTGCAAAAAAGCCGATCACGGCAGCGACGAGCTGCTTAGGTGTTCTGATGGCGGATTCGTGTTCGTTGTGTGCGTCGCTCATGATTTCCTTTTACAATGTTTCGAAGCTGGTTGGCCGTGCGAAGTATTGTCCTTTGCGTGCAGCAATGAAAACCCTCGCCAAACGGGCGATTATAGACTCAAAAACTGCCCCATGGAATCGAAATGCTGCCTAAAACGACACTTTCCATGGACGGGCGCGGAGAAAAACGGTATCCTTCGTGTCGATTCAGACAATCCCCCAAGCGGCTGTAGCTCAGTGGATAGAGTATTGGCCTCCGAAGCCAAGGGTCGTGGGT
>JAZJZQ010000274.1:0-1747 GCA_040389625.1 Pseudomonadota bacterium
GCGGATGGCAGGTGAGCAGGCCGAAGTCCGTGTACAGCTTGGTGGTGGTGGGGTGATAGTTGCCCGTGCCCAGGTGGGCATAGTAGCGCAGCTCGCCTTCCTCGCGCCGGATCACGAGCGCCACCTTGGCGTGCGTCTTCAGGCCCACCACGCCATACACCACCTGGGCGCCAGCCTGTTCCAGCTTGTCGGCCCAGTTGATGTTGGCTTCCTCGTCGAAACGGGCCTTCAGTTCCACGATCACCGTCACTTCCTTGCCTTCGCGGGCGGCCGTCAGCAGCGACTCCATCAGGTCCGAGTTCATGCCGGTGCGGTAGATGGTCTGCTTGATGGCCACCACGGCCGGGTCATGGGCGGCGCTGCGGATGAAGTCGATGACGGTCTGGAAGGTCTGGAACGGGTGGTGCAGCAGGATGTCGTGCTGGCGCAGTTCGCTGAAGATGTCGGTGCCGGGCGCCTTGCGGCCCATGCCGGGATAGAAGGGCGGGAAGCGCAGGGCAGGGTGGTTGACGTGGTCTATCATTTCCGTCAGCCGTACCAGGTTGACGGGGCCGTTGACGGCGTACAGCCGGCTCTGGTGCAGGTTGAACTGGTCGAGCAGGAACTGGGACAGCTCGGGCGGGCAGTTCTTGGCCACCTCCAGCCGCACCGAAGTGCCGAACTGGCGCCCCTGCAGCTCGCCCTTGAGGGCCTGGCGCAGGTTCTTCACTTCATCCTCGTCCACCCACAGGTCGCTGTCGCGGGTGACGCGGAACTGGGAATAGGCGATCACTTCGCGCCCGGCGAACAGGTCGGAGATGTGGGCGTGGATGATGGACGAGAGCAGGCAGAACGACACGCCGCCGCTTTTCGACAGGTGGTCGGGCAGGCGGATCACGCGCGGCAGCACGCGCGGCGCCTTGACGATGGCGATGGCCGTGCCGCGGCCGAAGGCATCCTTGCCCGACAGCGAGACGATGAAATTGAGACTCTTGTTGACCACCTGGGGGAAGGGGTGGGCCGGGTCCAGCCCGATCGGGGTCAGCAGGGGGCGCACTTCGCGCTCGAAATAATCCTTGACCCAGGCCCGCTGGGCTTCGTTGCGCTCGTTGTGGCGCACCAGGTGCACGCCTTTGGCTTGCAGTTGCGGCAACACTTCCTGGTTCAGGATTTCATACTGGTGGGCTACCAGGTCGTGGCATTCCTGGCTGATGCGGCTCAGCGTGGCTATCAGGGCCGGGTGCTCGGACAGGGCGCCGTCCACGCTGGCGGCCGCCAGCAGGCTGGCCACCCGCACTTCGAAGAATTCGTCCAGGTTGCTGCTGGCGATGCACAGGTAGCGCAGCCGTTCCAGCAGGGGAATGGCGCGGTCCTCGGCCTGGGCCAGCACGCGCCGGTTGAAGGCGAGCTGGGACAGCTCCCGGTCAAGGAAAATGTTGGGGGTGTTTGTTTCCGCACGCAAATCAGGCTTCATAGTCTTCTTGTTCACTTTGCAGATAATAGATTCTAGCCTGTCATCAGAGCGTCTGTATTACAGCGCGCCAGTGTAGATGTTAATTATGACAACTCCATGACATGGGCTGTCATAATTGCCCGTTCGGGCCGTCCGATTGTGACAAGAAGGGGGTAAGATGCTGGGCAAAACGCCCCTCGGCCACTGTAAGCGCACTGTTTCCGGAGAATTAAGCCGATGTCATAAACCTGTCATATTTGGCCGGTAGACTGCGCAGCATTCCAACCCCTTGTCATACTCTTGAAGGACTTGATA
>JAZJZQ010000275.1:0-2325 GCA_040389625.1 Pseudomonadota bacterium
CTGGAAAAGCCGGTGGGCGTGATCGTCCAGTACGGCGGCCAGACCCCGTTGAAGCTGGCGCTGGACCTGGAAGCGAACGGCGTGCCCATCATCGGCACCTCGCCCGACATGATCGACGCCGCCGAAGACCGCGAGCGTTTCCAGCAGCTGCTGCACAAGCTGGAACTGCGCCAGCCGCCTAACCGCACCGCGCGCACCGAGGAAGACGCACTGCGCCTGGCGCAGGAAATCGGCTACCCGCTGGTGGTGCGCCCATCCTACGTGCTGGGCGGCCGCGCGATGGAAATCGTGCACGAGCAGCGCGACCTGGAACGCTACATGCGCGATTCGCCGGTGCTGCTGGACCGCTTCCTGAACGACGCCATCGAGTGCGACGTGGACTGCATCTCCGACGGCGAGACCACCTTCATCGGCGGCGTGATGGAGCACATCGAACAGGCTGGCGTGCACTCGGGCGACTCGGCCTGCTCGCTGCCGCCGTACTCGCTGGCGCAGGAAACCATCGATGAACTCAAGCGCCAGACTTCGCTGATGGCCAAGGGCCTGAACGTGGTGGGCCTGATGAACGTGCAGTTCGCGATCCAGAAGCAGGAGATCGACGGCCAGCTGCAGGACGTGGTCTACGTGCTGGAAGTGAACCCGCGCGCCTCGCGCACCGTGCCTTTCGTGTCCAAGGCGACCGGCCTGCAGCTGGCCAAGATCGCCGCGCGCTGCATGGTGGGCCAGAGCCTGGCCTCGCAGGGCATCACCAAGGAAGTCGTGCCGCCTTACTTCAGCGTCAAGGAAGCCGTGTTCCCGTTCGTGAAGTTCCCTGGCGTGGACACCATCCTGGGCCCGGAAATGAAATCGACCGGCGAAGTGATGGGCGTGGGCATGACCTTCGGCGAAGCGTTCGTCAAGTCGCAGCTGGGCGCCGGCGTCAAGCTGCCCAAGTCGGGCCGCGTGTTCCTGAGCGTGAAGGCGTCGGACAAGCCGCGTGCCGTGAAAGTGGCGCGCGACCTGGTCGAGATGGGCTTCACGCTGGTGGCCACCAGGGGCACCGCTGCCGTGATCGCGGCCGCCGGCATCCCGGTCACCCCCGTCAACAAGAAGACGGAAGGCCGTCCGCACGTGGTCGACATGATCAAGAACCACGAGATCGTGTTGGTCATCAACACGGTGGAAGAGAAGCGCAGCGCCATTGCCGACTCGCGGGCCATCCGCACCTCGTCGCTGGCCTCGCGGGTGACGACCTACACCACCATCGCCGGCGCGGAAGCGGCCGTCGAGGGTATCCGTCATCTGGACGAGTTGCGCGTGTACGATTTACAAGGTCTGCATAAAACCTTACACTAAGCTTCTTTGCACCACCCTTGAACCACAGAGCCCGCGTAGCAGGAAGGCGCGGCCTCTGTGGTTTTCCGTTGTAATAACACGTAAATAGCAGATAAAACATGACTTCAGTCCCACTCACCAAGTTCGGCGCGGAACTCTTGAAAGAAGAGTTGCATCAGTTGAAGACCAAGGAGCGCCGTATCGTGATCGACGCCATCGCCGAAGCCCGTTCCCATGGCGACCTGTCGGAAAACGCCGAGTACGATGCCGCCAAGGAGCGCCAGGCGTTCGTGGAAGGCCGTATCGCCGAACTGGAAGGCAAGCTGAGTGCCGCCCAGATCATCGACCCGACCCAGCTCGACGCCGAAGGCCGCGTCGTGTTCGCCTCGACGGTGGACCTGGAAGACCTGGATTCGGGCGCCAAGGTGACCTACCAGATCGTGGGTATCGATGAAGCGGACCTGAAGCTGAGCAAGGTGTCGGTCACCTCGCCCATCGCCCGCGCCCTGATCGGCAAGTCGGCCGGCGACGTGGTGGAAGTGCAGGCGCCGTCCGGCCCGCGCGAATACGAAATCCTGGAAGTACGCTACATCTGATGCTGGCCCGCGCGCGCCTGCTGGTGGCAACGGCCTGGGCGGGCAGCCTGTGGACGGTGGGTTATCTGGCCGCGCCCACGCTGTTTTCCACGCTGAGCGACCGGGTGCTGGCCGGCACCATCGCGGCCAGCCTGTTCCATGTGCAAGCGCTGCTGTCGATCGCCTGCGCGCTGCTGTTGCTGCTGTTGCTGTGGCTGGACCGGGCGGGACTGCCCGGCGCGCGCCGCACGACGGTGCTGCTGACGTTGCTGATGCTGGCCTGCACCCTGGTCTCCCATTTCGGCTTGCAGCCGGAAATGGCCGCCTTGCGGGCGGCGGCGGGGCCGGGCGGGGTGATGGAATCGGCCGGCAAGGCCCGCTTCGGCATGCTGCACGGCATTTCCAGCAGCCTCTACCTGGTGCAGAGCCTGCTGGC
>JAZJZQ010000276.1:0-2246 GCA_040389625.1 Pseudomonadota bacterium
ACCACGCCGTCGGCCCGGATCAGCTGCACGGTCTGGTCGCGGAAATGCTGGGCCAGCTGTTCGCCGGACATGGAAAACGCTTCCTGGCGCGCCGCCGTGGAAAAGATGTACAGCGTGCGCAAGGGACTGATCCAGGCCAGCTTGACCTTGCGCTGGCTGCCGTCCGCCTGCGTGAAGCCCAGCCACATGCCGCGCGCCAGGCTGTCCACTTCGATCACGGCATCGTCGTCGGGCGCCGGCGCCGGCGGGGCGGTGGCTGCCTTGGCCTGCAGCGCCAGGCGCCGTTCGGCCGCCCGCTGGGCCGCCTCCACGGCGATTTCCACTTGCCGCTCCGGGCTGATTTCCAGCGGCGCCCGCACGATGGAGGCGTGGCACTCGGCCAGTTCGGCGAAGAACTGCAGCCGATCCGCATCCTGCCACTTGATCACATCGAGCCATTTGTTCAACGTGGATAGCAGACTCGGCAGCCTGCCGATCAGCTGCTTGCGGTCGTCCGCGTTGAGCTTGGGCTTGACGCTCCAGATCAGGTCGTCCATGGTGCGGGTGGCGTTTTCCACCGCACCGGGCTTGTCCTGCTCCACGCTGTAGGCGATGGTCAGCACGGACACCCATTTGTTTTCCAGGAACGCTTCCACCACGGCGATCACTTCACCCGTGCCGATGCGCAGCGCCACCGCCTCCTTGGCCGACTTGCTCGCTTCGGCCATGCGCTCCTGCTTGAGGGCGGCCGCGATCGGTTCGGCGATGGCCGTGGCAGCGGCGGCCTCCTCGGCCTTGATCGACGCTTCCAGTTCGTTGACCGCTTCCGTGAAGACAGACAGTTCATGGTCGTAATCGCGCCCGACCCGGTCCACGCTGCGCTGCATGGCCTGGAACAGGGGATCGTCCGGTCCCTTGCGCTGTTCCCAGCCCATGCGCGACAGCAGGTCGATCAGGCGCCGCGCCGGGTGCGCTTCCTGGAAGAAGAAGTTCTTGTCCACCAGCGCCGCCTTGAGCACGGGGATCTGGAGGAAGCGGATCAGGTCGCGGATTTCCTGCGAAATATTCTGGTCGCGGAACACCGTGTCGAAGATGGCCGACAGCAGGTCTATCGTGCTCTCGTCGGTGCGCGACAGGCTGCCCTGCGGCAGCGTCTGCTTGATGTTGGGCAGGTAGAACACATTGCCGGGACCGGGTTCGCCATAACCGTGCAACATGCCGCCCAGGCCCGCGCCCATCCCCGCGCCGCTTTCCCCGGCGCCAAAACCGCCGCCTGCCATGGCGCCGCCCATCTCCGTACCGGACAGGCCGGCCGGCACCGACTTCTGCAGCTGGGCCAGATAGCTCAGCAATGGCCGCTTGGCCGCCACCCGCGACAGGCGCTGGGCGCTTTCATTGTGCATGGGGCCGCGAAAACCCTGGGCCGCACCCTGCACCCAGGCACTGTCGGGCGCCAGCGGCACATTGGGCAGGTCGGGGATGGAAAGGTCGATTTCTTCCTGCGGATCGACGGCGCCGAAAAACTGGCGCAACTGCTGGGCCAGCACGGCCTGGTTGGCCCGCACCCGCGGCGGCGCCACCGGCGCGGCGCGGTCGGCCTTGCGGCTCTTGTAGCCGTCCACGGCGCCGGGCAGCACGCCCTTGCGCTGCAAGGTCAGGCTCAGCGCTTCGAGCATGGGACCGAGCTCGATGAACATGCCGGGCTTGAGCAGCGGCTGCAACAGGCCGGCCGATTCGGGCGTGGGGTCGAAGTCCAGCCAGGCGTCCTGCAAGGCCAGCAGGAACACTTCGGGCCGGAACGGATTCTGGTTGCCGCGCAAAATGTCGCGATCGAGCAGGAAGGCCAGCCGCACATTGAGCGTCTGCAGCGCATCGGCGTACAGCACTTCGAACGGCTTGCTGACGCTGCCCAGCGCCACCTTGGTGTCCATTTCCTCGTAGGGCACCAGGCTGAGCGCTTCCGTTTCCTTGCGGGCCTTGGGCTTGACGGCCGGCGACAGCAGCGCAATTTCCTTGCGCAGCGATTTTTCCAGCGTGGCCGTGGCCAGGTGCTGGAACGCGGCATTGCCGTTATGGAGCAGATTACCGGCCTTGATGCGCTGCTGCATCTGGCTGGCATCGCCCTGAGTGGCGTCGATCAGGGCGGCGGCCAGGCGGTTGGCGAAATCGGGCAACTGGTCGCCCACATGCTTGACGGCGATGCCGATCAACTCTTCCAACAAGGCATGCCGCGGCGATACCGTCTTTTTCGGCGCCACAGAAGTTGT
>JAZJZQ010000276.1:2346-3883 GCA_040389625.1 Pseudomonadota bacterium
CGGCCAGCGGCAGTCCCTACCATAGCACGGTAACCCAGCGGAAATCATTCCACTCATCAAGGATGACCATGAACTTCCTGCGCAACCTGGAAACGTCCAGCAAACTGCTGGCAGCCTTCGCCCTCGTGCTATGCCTGAACCTGCTGCAAGGGCTGGCCTCGCTATCCCACATGCACACGCTGGACCAGGCCTCGGGCGCCCTGTCCGGACGCTGGCTGCCCCAGACCAGCGCCATGCTGACCCTCAAGGCGGACTTGCAGGAATTACGCAAACTACAACGCGCAATACTGGACGACAAGAAAGATATCGACCAGGACGACAAAAAATTGACGGTCGCCATGCACGATTTTCGCGACAACGTCGATCAGCTGACCCGCATGCTCGACGATAACGGCACCCAGGCCCAGACGGCCGAACTGCGCCGCCTGACGGGCAATTTCGCCCTGGATCAGGCCCGGCTGGCCGAACTGGCCGCCAGCGGCCAGGCCGACGCCGCGCGCGCCCTGCTGACCGGCGCTACCCGGCAACAATTCAAGGCCATCAACGGCGAGCTCGATAAACTGGTGGCCCAGCACATGGATGGCAGCCAGCAGGCGGCCCGCAACGCCGACGCCGCCTACCAGTCGGCCCGCCAGCTGACCCTGGCCGTACTGGCCGGCGCCGTGGCCGCCGGCGTGCTGCTGGCCCTGTGGCTGTCGCGCGCCATCTCGCGCCCCCTGCAGCACGCCACCGAGGCGGCCCGCCGCATCGCCGACGGTGCCCTGGGCCATGCGATCGAAACGGGCGCCCGCAACGACACGGGCCGCCTGCTGCAAGCCATGCAGGACATGAACGACAGCCTGCAGCGCATCATCGTCCAGGTGCAGGACGGCGCCGACGCCATCGACGGCGCGGCCGCCGACATCGCGGCCGGCAACCAGGACCTGTCGGCCCGTACCGAGCAGCAGGCGGCCGCCCTGGAGCAGACCGCCTCGTCGATGGAACAGCTGACGGCCACCGTGCGCCAGAACGCCGAGCACGCCGTGCAGGCCAACCGGCTGGCCGTCTCGGCCTCGGAAGTGGCGCGCCGCGGCGGCGCCGACGTGCAGCAGGTGGCCGGCACCATGGCCTCGATCAACGAGTCGTCCGGCAAGATCGCCGAAATCATCGGCGTCATCGACGGCATCGCCTTCCAGACCAACATCCTGGCCCTGAACGCGGCCGTGGAGGCGGCCCGGGCCGGCGAACAGGGCCGCGGCTTTGCCGTCGTCGCCGCCGAGGTGCGCAGCCTGGCCCAGCGCAGCGCGGCCGCCGCCAAGGAAATCAAGGTGCTGATCGACGATTCGGTCGACAAGGTGGCCCTGGGCGCCCAGCTGGCCGACAAGGCGCGCGGCACCATGGAGGAAGTGGTGGCCAGCGTCAAGCACGTGAACGACATCATCGGCGAGATCGCCAACGCCAGCGCGGAACAGACGGCGGGACTGGACCAGGTGCACCACGCCATCTCGGCCATGGACCAGGCCACGCAGCAGAACGCGGCCCTGGTCGAACAGGCGGC
>JAZJZQ010000277.1:0-1707 GCA_040389625.1 Pseudomonadota bacterium
TATAGCGCAGGTTCAGGCGGCGCTGGGTGTTTTGCAGCATGTCCATGCGCTGGTTAGGATAGAGCTGCTCGGGCAAGTCCTGGTAGCCGAATTTCGCTTCCAGCAGCTGGCCGGCGCCGCGCCAGGCCAGGCCCAGCGTGTGGTTGCGGGTGTCGTAGGCGCTGGAACCCACTTCGTCCAGCGGCAGCGCGTGGCCGGCGCGGCCCGTTGCGGCCTGCGTGCGGAAGGCGCCGCCGGCCCGGTAGTTGTGCGACTTGGCCGTCGAGCCGGCGTAGCTCACGCTCAGCGCTTCGCCGGCGACCGTGGCCGACAAGTTGCTGCCCGTGGCGTCGCCATTGCTGCGGTAGAAGCCGCCCACTTCGCCCTTGACCAGGGTGGCGGCGCCGGGGGCGGCGAAGACGGGTGCCGGCGTGTCGGCCACGATGGCGCCGCCGATGCTGTCGCCGCCCACGCTGACGGGCGTCATGCCGGCATAGACCTTGAGCCGGGCCACGTTACTGGGGTCGAGATAGGACAGGGCCGGGTTCATGTGGTTGGGGCAGGAGGCGATCAAGTCCATGCCATCGACCTTGATGCGCAGGCGGTCGTCGGCCAGGCCGCGGATGACGGGCAGGCTGGAGGCGCCGCCCGCGCCGTACAGGCTCACGCCGGGCACGTCGCGCAGCAGGCTGGCCGTGTCGCTGGTGGCGGCCTGCTGGGCGCGCAGGGTGCCGGCGGCCACGGCGGCCATGCCCGGCGTTTCACTGCCCTTGGCGGTGATGATGACGGTGGCCAGCGGCAGTTCGTCGGCCAGGGCGGCATAGGGGAGCGCCGAGATGGCGCAAAAAAGAACGGTACGTTTCACAGCTGTTTCCTTGCAAATGTTGAGGCGCGCAGCGGCACGCCGGCGCCGCCGACTAGGTCGGGCGGCGCCGCGCGGCGGCAACGGACAGGAGACACGGCGGGCGGCGGCGGGCCGCCCGGGAATCAGTGGCGCGGCGGCGCGCGCGAGCGGGCGCCGGGCCAGACCGGCAAGGCGCGCGGCACTGCGTGGTAACGGGGAAAGTGAACGGGCCGTGCGCGGGGCACGGCCATCAGGATGGCGGCCGGCGGCGGCAGCGCCGGCCCCTGGCCGTGACTGCCGCAGTAGGGGCAATGCTCCAGGTGCGACAGCATGGCCGGGCCGGGAGTCCGATAGGCCCCGTCGTCGCCGGCCGGCCCGGCCATGGCCTTGGCGCCGCCGGCGCGGCAGACGTCGGCCCAGCCGCCGCCCGCGCCGGCGCGCGCCGGCGCCGACAATGCCGAGCCCACGGCGGGCGCCAGCACGGCGAACAGGATCGCCATGCCAGCGATCCTGGCGGCCAGGCGCCGTGTCATCCGTTTCATATACATCTGACAATTATCGCCGTCTGAGTTGCTCGCGGTCAACAATTGCCGGTTGGGTGCCAGGGCTTTCTTGATCTGCCGCAGCTATGCCAGGCGGACGGACGAAAGAGGTGGAGCTTACTTCGTGGGGGGGGCGGAGGAAACAGACGACGGCAGGAGCCGATCTCAGGCGGGGAGACGCCGTGCAGGCGGGGCCGAAGCCGTGCAGGCGGACGGCCGCATTAGGATGCCGTGCGCCCGCGACGACGCGGCACCGGCACGCTGGCCGGCGCCGCTGCTGCGCTTATTTACTGCTGCGTATAATGGGCCGAACGGGGACCATACAGCAGGCCGTTGTTCTGG
>JAZJZQ010000278.1:0-2561 GCA_040389625.1 Pseudomonadota bacterium
TTTTTTCGGTCAGCGCAGCGTTTCGGTCAGGACGCGGCCTTCGGCGGCGGCCGGCGGACGCACGTGCAGCAAATTGGCCAGCGTGGGCGCCAGGTCGACCACTTCCGCGTACTGGCCGTAATAGCCAGGCTTGATCCAGCGTTTGCCCATGAGCATCAGCGGGACGTTGGTGTCGTAGGCGTACGGCGAGCCGTGCGAGGTGCCCGTGGTGCCCGTGCCGAAGTACCAGTAGGGCTTGGTGACCACCATCAGGTCGCCCGACGCTTCCCGGTTCCAGGCGCGCCGCATCAGGGTGGCGATGCGGGTGCCGTTCACGGCGCCGTTGTCGAACTGGGTGCGGGTGTAGACTTCGGCCACGCCGGCCTGGTCCCGCACGAAGCGGGCGGCCGTGTTTTCCACTTCCTCGCGGCGCAGGCCGCTCTTGTCGATCAGGGCGTAGTCCAGGTGCACATTGGGCAGCGACCAGGCGTTCACCAGTTTGCCCACCTTGTATTGCGCTTCCAGGTGCTGGTTCAACGCGGCGATCAGCTTGTCGCCGTCCAGGCGCTGCGCGTCCAGGTGCTGGGATTGGGCGAATTCGGGCACGTTGGGGAAGCCGTGGTCGGCCGTCAGCACCACCAGCACGTTGTCGAGGCCGACGCGCTGGTCGAGGTAGCCGAAGAAGCCGGCCAGCATGCGGTCCAGCCGCTGCAGGTGGTCGTGCGACATCTTGCTTTCCGGGCCGAAGGCGTGGTTCACGTAGTCGTGCGCCGACAGGCTCACGCCCAGCAGGTCCGACACGCCGGCCGGATTGGCGCCCAGATGTTCGCCTTCGATGGCGGCGCGGGCGAAGTCCAGCGTCAGCTCGTCGAGGAAGGGGCCGCTCTTGAGGCGCTTGTAATAGCCGGCATCGAGTTCGCCGCTCTCGCTGTAGTAGGAGAACGGGAAGGTGTTGCGCACGCCGGGTTTAGAGGGCGTGAGGCTGTCGGCGGCGTCGCCCGCGTAGGCCGCATCGGCCAGCAGGGGCACCCAGGACTTGCCGTAGTAGCGGTCCTGCGGCTTGCTCGCTTCGTAGTGCTGTACCCAGGCCGGGTGGCTTTGCATGTAATAGGTGCTGCTGGCGAAGTTGCCCGTGCTTTCCATGTACATGTAGGCGGTGCCCGTTTTACCGGCCAGCAGGATGGCGCCCCGGTCCTTGCCGGACACGGTCACCACCTTGGCGCGGTTGCCGGTGGCGTAGCGCAGCTCGTCGCCCACCGTGCTCACGTGCAGGCGGGCGGGCGAGGTGCCGTCGTCGCTTTTGGTCGGCGCGCCGATGTAGTGGTAGTTGTGGTCTTCCGTGCAGTAGACCGATTGCTTGGTGACGGGGTCTATCCAGTTGTTGCCGATGATGCCGTGCTGGTACGGATAGGCGCCGGTCAGCACGGCGCTGTGGCCGACCGCCGTCACGGTGACGCCGTGGGCCTGGTGGGCGTTGCTGAACCACGCGCCCTGGTCCATCAGGCGGCGCAGGCCACCCTGGCCGAACTGCTCGCGGTAGCGCAGCACTTGCTCGTTGGGCAGGCCGTCCACCACCAGCACCACGACCAGCTTGGGCTGCGCGGCAGGGATGGCGAGGGCCGCGGCGGGCGCGGCGGCATGGGCGCCGGCGGCGCCGGCCAGGCAGCAGGCCAGCACCAGGGTGCGCAGCAGGGGCAGGGAGGTGGACCGGTTTTTCATCATGTTTGCTCGTTGTTCTGTCGTTGATGGGGGGCCGCGGCGCTGGCCGCGAGCCGGCTGCATCGTACTGGATGAAAATGACAAGATGGTGACACGTTATCATTCATCTTGTTGCAATACGGCAACACCGTAAATACATAAATCATAATATTGACATATTTCCTTGTTAAACTAGTTGAACAAAAACGCACGCCCGTGCGATTTATTTAATGGGGAAATAATGAAAAAGACTGGACTGATGGCCACTAGCCTGGCTCTGGCAACGCTGGTAACACTGGCAAGCGCACCCGCACATGCATGGCAGCAAGAAACGCACCGCCGTATCGTATTGGATGCGGTGACCTTCATGAAGAACAATCCGGGCAGCACCAATTACGACAAGCTGGTGGCGGGCGTGACCCGGGCCGGCTACACCATCGACCAGTTCGCGACGGCGCTGGGCCAGGGTGCCTACGACGTGGACGATTTCGCCGACACCTACATCTGCGGCGCCAGCACCGGCAACTGCCAGATGGCGCCCGTGTGGGGCCTCGGTTCCGGCATTGTCAAGTACACCTCGTACTGGCACTTCCAGAACCACACGGCCGGCAAGGACGTCCACGGCAACCCGTTCGGCGGCTACAACTACGCCAAGCTGACGGTGGCCGGCGACATCGACAACATGGCCGCCAGCTGGCTGTACGGCGACTACCTCGACGACGGCGCCGGCGGCAACAAGGGCTGGTTCGGCGACGGCACCAAGTACAACAGCTACGGCCTGACGGAGGCGCACTACCGCTTTGGCGGCGTGTCGAGCAATACCCAGTACGCCGATTTCGAAACCATGCCGTTCCAGCCGATCGACAACCTGGGCCAGTACTGGT
>JAZJZQ010000279.1:0-1645 GCA_040389625.1 Pseudomonadota bacterium
TTAACCCGCTAATCTCGCGAAGCGCGAAGAAAGGTGAGCAATATGATGCAACAAAATACGTCCAACTCCTACCTGTTTGGTGGGAACGCACCGTACGTCGAAGAGCTGTACGAAGCGTATCTCGACAATCCGGGTTCCGTGCCAGACAACTGGCGTTCCTATTTCGACGCCATGCAGCACGTGCCGGCCGTCGACGGATCCAACAAGCCTGACGTGGCCCACGCCTCCGTCATCGCCTCGTTCGCCGAGCGCGCCAAGGCCGGCCCGATCCGCACCGTGACCGCTTCCGGCGACCCGGAAATGGGCCGCAAGCGCGTCGCCGCCACCCAGCTGATCGCCGCCTACCGCTACCTCGGTTCGCGCTGGGCCAACCTGGACCCGCTGCAGCGCCAGGAACGTCCGATGATTCCCGAGCTGGACCCCAGCTTCTACGGCTTCGCCGATGCGGACATGGACACCGTGTTCAACATCAGCAACACCTACTTTGGCCCGGAAATCGCGACCCTGCGCGACCTGGTCAACTTCCTGCGCGACACCTACACCCGCTCCATCGGCGCGGAGTACATGTACATTTCCGACCCGGCCGAAAAGCGCTGGCTGCAGGAACGCCTGGAATCGATCCGCTCCACCCCCAATTTCACCGCAGAGAAGAAGAAGCACATCCTGGAGCGCCTGACGGCAGCCGAAGGCCTGGAACGCTATCTGCACACCAAATACGTCGGCCAGAAGCGCTTCTCGCTGGAAGGCGGCGAAACGTTCATCGCCTCGATCGATGAGATCATCCAGCGCGCCGGCGAAAAGGGCGTGCAGGAAATCGTGATCGGCATGGCCCACCGCGGCCGCCTGAACGTGCTGGTCAACACCCTGGGCAAGAGCCCGAAAGAGCTGTTCGAAGAATTCGAAGGCAAGCACGGCGACGACCTGCCGGCCGGCGACGTCAAATACCACCAGGGCTTCTCGTCCGACATCTCCACCGTCGGCGGCCCGGTCCACCTGTCGCTGGCGTTCAACCCGTCGCACCTGGAAATCGTCAACCCGGTGGTTGAAGGTTCCGTCAAGGCCCGCATGGACCGCCGCGGCGACACGCAAGGCGCGCAAGTGCTGCCTATCCTGGTGCACGGCGACGCTGCATTCGCCGGCCAGGGCGTGGTCATGGAAACGCTGAACCTGGCCCAGACCCGTGGCTACGGCACGGGCGGTACGGTGCACATCGTCATCAACAACCAGATCGGTTTCACCACCTCCGACCCGCGCGACGCCCGTTCCACCATCTACTGCTCGGACGTGGTCAAGATGATCGAGGCGCCGGTGCTGCACGTGAACGCCGACGATCCTGAAGCCGTGGTACTGGCATCGCAGATCGCCATGGATTACCGCCTGCAGTTCCAGAAGGATATCGTGGTCGATATCATCTGCTACCGCAAACTGGGCCACAACGAGCAGGACACGCCTGCCCTGACCCAGCCGCTGATGTACAAGAAGATCGCCCAGCACCCAGGCACCCGCAAGCTGTACGCGGACAAGCTGGCCGCGCAAGGCGTGATCGCTGCCGACGGCGGCGACAAGATGAGCGCCGCCTTCCGCGACGCGATGGACGCCGGCAAGCACACGGTCGATCCGGTCATCTCCAACTTCAAGAACAAGT
>JAZJZQ010000280.1:0-2730 GCA_040389625.1 Pseudomonadota bacterium
GCTGGACCTGATGCGCGAGGCGGCCAACGCCAGCCAGCTGCGCCGCAACTTCGCCAACTCCAACCTGCTGCTGGTGCCGGAAATGTACTGGGATTACTGCTCCTCGAGCGTGATCGTGATGGAGCGCATGCACGGCATTCCCGTATCCCAGATCGACCGCCTGGAAGCGGCCGGCGTGGACCTCAAGAAGCTGTCGAGCGACGGCGTGGAAATCTTCTTCACCCAGGTGTTCCGCGACGGTTTCTTCCACGCGGACATGCACCCCGGCAACATCCTCGTGTCCATCGACCCGGCCAGCTTCGGGCGCTACATCGCGCTCGACTTCGGCATCGTCGGCACGCTCAACGATTTCGACAAGGATTACCTGTCGCAGAACTTCCTGGCCTTCTTCCGGCGCGACTACAAGCGCGTGGCCGAAGCCCACATCGAGTCCGGCTGGGCCCCGCGCGACACCCGCGTCGACGAGCTGGAGTCGGCCGTGCGCGCCTGCTGCGAGCCCATCTTCGACCGCCCGCTGAAGGACATCTCGTTCGGCCAGATCCTGCTGCGCCTGTTCCAGACCTCGCGCCGCTTCAACGTGGAAGTGCAGCCGCAGCTGGTGCTGCTGCAAAAGACGCTGCTCAACATCGAAGGCCTGGGCCGCCAGCTGGACCCGGACCTGGACTTGTGGAAGACGGCCAAGCCTTACCTGGAAAAATGGATGGCGGCCCAGGTGGGCTGGCAAGGCATGCTGGAGCGCCTGAAGGCGGAAGCGCCGCGCTACACCCACGTGCTGCCGCAACTGCCGCGCCTGCTGCACCGGGCGCTCGAGCAGGCCGGCGAGCCGCCCGCCAACGACACGGAGCTGATCCGCGTGCTGATCGCCGAGCAGCAGCGCACCAACCGCCTGCTCAGCTTCGTGGTCTATTTCGCGGGCGCTTTCGGGCTGGGCGTGGCCGGTTTCCAGCTCTATCTGCGCTTGCATAACATGCATTAAATTTATAGAACGGTAGCCGTACTATGCAGGAATTTAATGAACGTGATCCGCAATCGCCGGCCTTCTGGGATGAGCGTTTCGACAAGCAATTCACGCCCTGGGACCGGGGCGGGGTGCCGCAAGCGTTGCGCGACTTCGTGGCGGGCGCGCCGGCGCCGCTGGTCACGCTGATCCCCGGCTGCGGCAGCGCCTACGAGCTCGCTTTCCTGGCCGAGTCCGGCTGGGATGCGACGGCCATCGACTTTTCCCCCGCCGCGGTGGCGGCCGGCAAGGCGGCCGTGGGCCAGTATGCGGACCGGGTGGTGGAGGCCGATTTCTTCACCTGGCAGCCGGCCCGGCCCCTGCAACTGATCTACGAACGGGCGTTTTTGTGCGCCATGCCCCGCGCCCGCTGGCCGGACGTGGCGGCCCGCTGGGCGGCGCTGCTGCC
This sequence comes from Pseudomonadota bacterium, assembly GCA_040389625.1. Lineage (GTDB taxonomy): Bacteria > Pseudomonadota > Gammaproteobacteria > Burkholderiales > Burkholderiaceae_D > Rugamonas. The sequence continues at coordinate 1,407 of JAZJZQ010000280.1, forward strand.
GCCGGGCGGGGTGCTGGCCGGCTTCTTTTTCTTCGACGACGCCCCCAAGGGCCCCCCGTTCGGCATCGCCCGCGCCCAGCTGGACGCCTTGCTGGCGCCGTATTTCGACTGCCAGGCGGACCTGGCCGTGACCGATTCCATCCCCGTGTTCCAGGGCAAGGAACGGTGGCTGCAGTGGCGGCGCCGTTGAAACCGGTGAAGCGGACAAAAAAAGCTTTATAATTCAGGGTTTTTGATGATTTTTGCGGAGTAATAGATGCCGATCTACGCTTACCGCTGCGAGGAATGTGGTTTTGCCAAGGATGTCTTGCAAAAGATTTCCGACCCGCAGCTGACGGTTTGCCCCACTTGCGGCAAGTCGTCGTTTAAGAAACAACTGACCGCCGCTGGTTTCCAGCTCAAGGGCACTGGCTGGTATGCGACCGATTTCCGTGGCGGCACGCCGCCGGCCACGGGCGTATCGAGCGGCCCGGCCGCGCCCAAGCCGGACGCCGCCGGGACCACCCCGGCTGCCGCCCCGGCGACGACTACCACCAAAGCGGATTGATCGGCAGTGCCGCCTGGCGGCACCCTTATTCACTCTAGAGAGCACGATGCGTAAATATTTCATTACCGGCCTGCTGATCCTGGTGCCGCTGGCCATCACGGCCTGGGTGCTGAACCTGGTGATCAGCACCATGGACCAGTCGCTGCTGTTCGTGCCCTTGCGGTGGCAGCCGCGCACCCTGTTCGGCTTCGACATCCCCGGCCTGGGGACGATGCTGACGGTGCTGATCGTGTTCCTGACCGGCCTGCTCACCAACAACCTGGTGGGCAATTACGTGGTCAAGCTGTGGGAGCGCCTGCTGCAGCGCATTCCCATCGTCAACTCGCTGTACTCGAGCGTGAAGCAGGTGTCGGACACGCTGTTCTCGTCCTCCGGCAACGCCTTCCGCAAGGCCGTGCTGGTGCCGTATCCGCACCGCGATTCGTGGACCATCGCCTTCCTGACGGGCACGCCGGGCGGCGACGTGAAGAACCACCTGGTGGGCGATTACGTGAGCGTGTATGTGCCGACCACGCCCAATCCCACCTCGGGATTCTTCCTGATGATGGCGAAGGAAAACGTGGTCGAACTCGACATGACGGTCGACGCGGCGCTGAAGTACATCGTCTCGATGGGCGTGGTGGCGCCGGACCATGTGCCCGGCGCCGAGACGGCCGGCAAGGCATAAGAAGAAGGGCGCGCTGCCGCGCTGGCGGGCAGCAGCCGATTGTATAAAAACTGAGCAATTTAACCTGAACTGAGAAATAACATGTCCTCAATGCGTACTCACTACTGCGG
>JAZJZQ010000281.1:0-2058 GCA_040389625.1 Pseudomonadota bacterium
ACTTCGGCGACGTGTCGATGAACATGCGCAACCTGCTGCGCAAGATGGACAAGAAGAGCTTCAACCCGGGCAAGGCCGCCTCCATGTTCTTCCTGAATGCGACCGACCCGGCCACCATCAACGCCACCCGCACCACCATGATAGGCTGGGGCTACAAGGCGCAGCGCCTGGGCCACGACTTGCTCAAGAAGTTCGCCAAGAAGCAGACCAAGGCGCCGCCGCCGACCGTGGGCAAGCCGCCCGTGCGCGAGCAGGTGATCCACTTCATCAACAAGAAGATGCCAGGCAACCTGCCCAAGAAGTCGGCCCGGGCCCTGCTCGACATCGAGGACGACAAGGTCATCCCCATCATCCGCGACCCGCGCAAGACGACGGCCGATACGGAAGCCGTGTTCTACTTCCCCGGCTGCGGCTCCGAGCGTCTGTTCTCGCAAGTGGGCCTGGCCACCCAGGCCATGCTGTGGGAAGTGGGCGTGCAGACCGTGCTGCCGCCGGGCTACCTGTGCTGCGGCTATCCGCAGCGCGGTAGCGGCGAGTACGACAAGGCCGAGAAGATGATGACGGATAACCGCGTGCTGTTCCACCGCATGGCCAACACGCTCAACTATCTGGACATCAAGACCGTGCTGGTCTCGTGCGGCACCTGCTACGACCAGCTGGCCACCTATGAATTCGAGAAGATCTTCCCCGGCTGCCGCATCATGGACATCCACGAATATCTGCTGGAAAAACAGGTCAGGCTGGAAGGCGTGACGGGCACCCGCTATATGTACCACGAGCCGTGCCACAACCCGATGAAGATCCAGGAGTCGAGCAAGACCGTCAACGCCCTGATCTCCACCGTGGACAACGTCAAGATCGAAAAGAACGACCGCTGCTGCGGCGAGTCCGGCACGCTGGCCGTGGCCCGTCCCGACATTTCCACGCAAGTGCGCTTCCGCAAGGAAGAGGAAATGGTCAAGGGTTCCGACAAGCTGCGCGCCGACGGTTTCGGCGGCGACGTCAAGATCCTCACCAGCTGCCCATCCTGCCTGCAGGGCCTGTCGCGCTACAATGACGACTCGGGCACGACGGCCGACTACATCGTGGTCGAGATCGCGCGCCACCTGCTGGGCGAGAACTGGATGCCCGACTACGTCAAGCGCGCCAACGACGGCGGCATTGAAAGGGTGTTGGTATGACGACAAGCTGCGAGCTGTGCAAGCTGAACGCCGCGCTGGACCAGGGGACGGCGCCGGCCGGTACGGTGATCTGGCGCGACGCCCAGGTTTCCGTGATCGCCGTGGACGAGCCCGAGTATCCCGGCTTTTGCCGGGTGATCTGGAACAGCCACGTGAAGGAAATGAGCGACCTGCTGCCGCGCGAGCGGCACTGGATCATGGACGTGGTGTGGCAGGTGGAACTGGCCCAGCGCGAAATCATGGTGCCGGAAAAGATCAACCTGGCCAGCTTCGGCAACATGACGCCGCACGTGCACTGGCACGTGATCCCCCGCTACCTGGACGACGCCCATTTCCCCAATCCGACGTGGGCCGCCGCCCAGCGCAGTTCGCTGCCGGAAGTGCTGGCCGCGCGCCGCGCGCTGCTGCCGCAACTGCACGCCGACATCGTCGCCCGTCTGGGCGGCTGAGCGTCCGTACCGCCTGAAAGAGACGAAGCCATGAATCCCGCCACTCCATTGCCGACCGGCCTGACGGTGCACAACAAGTCGCGCATGCTCGACGTCAGCTTTGACGATGGCGCCAGCTTCACCATCCCGTTCGAACTGCTGCGCGTGTATTCGCCGTCGGCTGAAGTACGGGGTCACGGCCAAGGCCAGGAAGTGCTGCAGCTCGGCAAGCGCGAGGTGGGCATCGCCGCGCTGGACCCGGTGGGCAACTACGCCGTCCAGCCCACCTTTACGGACGGCCACAACACGGGCCTGTACAGCTGGGACTACCTCTACAAGCTGGGCCGCGAGCAAGACCAGCTGTGGGCCGACTACCTGGCCCGGCTGCACGCCTCCGGCTTCGAAGGCGACAGCGGCCGCGAGCCCGGCGCCACGCTGGCCGCGCCGCC
>JAZJZQ010000281.1:2158-4232 GCA_040389625.1 Pseudomonadota bacterium
AGGTGGCGGCCGGCGAGCCATGGAGCTGGTAGCCGAGCGCCAGCGCTTCGCTGACGCGGCGGCAGAACGCGGAATCGTCCGGTCCCGTCAGCAGGCGGTAGATGGGCAGATCATTCGGTGGCAATGCGGATGACGTCATTTCCTGCTTCCTTTCAAGGTTGGTTGGGCGGCGGCTTGCCGTCCGGGTATTCTTGTGTGTTTGTACATGATAAATCACAGCTGTCACTCAGGTGTGACACCATCGCCCAAATTTATGTTGGCCTCGTAACAAGCCAGTACAATCTGTATTCGCAGCAACGGCGTAAGGCGCAATCCGGCAGGTAACGACAAGACGGAGACGGCATATGTTGGGCTTTTTGGCGGATAAATTCAGCGAAGACGGCTTCATGCCGCACGGGCACTGCTATCTGTGGACGCCCGACCTGCTATGGACTTACGTGCTGTCGGACTCCATGATCGGGCTGGCCTACTACACCATCCCGGTGGCCATGCTGTACTTCGTGCGCAAGCGCAGCGACCTGCAGTTCTCGTGGATCTTCGTCTGCTTTTCCATCTTCATCTTCGCCTGCGGCACCACCCATTTCCTGTCGATCTGGACCATCTGGCATCCCAATTACTGGCTAGACGCCTTGCTCAAGGCGGCCACGGCCGCGGTATCCGTCGTGACGGCCTTCCTGCTGTGGCCGCTCGTGCCCAGGGCCCTCAAAATTCCCAGCATGCACCAGTTGAACCAGGCCTTGCAGGACCGGGAGCGGGAACTGGCCGAGCGCAAGCGGGTCGAGACGGCCCTGGTGGCCTTGAACGAAAGCCTGGAGCTGCGCGTGGCCGAACGCACGGCTGAAGTGCTGGCCGCCCAGCGTGAAGTAAACGAGCTGCTGGTCAAGGAGCGGGTCGGGCGCAAGGAGGCCGAGCGCGTCAACCTGATGAAGGATGAATTCCTGCTGACCCTGTCGCACGAACTGCGCACGCCGCTCAATTCCATCTTCGGCTGGACCCAGATCCTCGACAGCAATTGCGGCGACGCGGCCATTGTGCGCAAGGGTATCGAAGTAATCGACCGCAACGTGCGCCTGCAGACCCGGCTCATCGACGAACTGCTGGACCTGTCTTCCATCGTGTCGGGCAAGATCCGGCTCGACATGCAGCCGGTGGAGCTGGCCACCGTGATCGGCGCCGCCGTCGAATCCATCATGCCGGCCGCCGAGTCGAAGAACATCGCGCTCGAGTGCGTGGCCGACCCGGCCGCGCCCCTCGTCAGCGGCGACCCGGCCCGCCTGCAACAAGTGCTGTGGAACCTGCTCACCAACGCCGTCAAGTTCACCCCCAGGGATGGCCGGATCACCCTGCAGCTGGAACAGGCCGGCGGCTACATGGTGCTGACCATTACCGACAATGGCGAAGGCATCCCCGACGATTTCCTGCCCTTCGTGTTCGAACGCTTCAGCCAGGCCGACTCGTCCACCCGGCGCCGGCATGGCGGCCTGGGCGTGGGGCTGGCGGTGGCGAAGAACCTGATCGAACTGCATGGCGGCCACATCAGCGTCAGCAGCGCCGGCCCGGGACGGGGCACCACCTTCTGTATCAGCCTGCCCATCCGGGTGCGCAACGAGGCCGAGGCGCGCGCCCTACGGGCCCGTGCCAGCGAACGGGCCGAGGTCGCCACGGCGCTGCCCATGCTCGACGGGGTGCGGGTGCTGGTGGTGGACGACGAGCCGGACGCCCGCCACGTGCTGCAGCTGATGCTGGAGCAGCAGCAGGCCCAGGCCAGTTGCGCCGCCTCGGTCGGGCAGGCGCTGGCCGCGGTGGACGAGGGCGATCCGCATGTGGTCATCTGCGATATCGGCATGCCGGGCCAGGACGGCTACGACTTCATCGCCGCCCTGCGCGCGCGGGGCGACCCGCGGCCCGTGGTGGCGCTGAGCGCGTTCGCCCGCGCGGACGACCGGGTGCGCAGCCTGCAGGCCGGCTTCCAGTCGCACCTGGCCAAGCCGGTGGATCCGGCCGAGCTGTTGTCCGTGGTGGCCAGCCTGGCCGGGCATTACCAGCAGGCCCGGCTTTAATCCGTATTGACAGC
>JAZJZQ010000282.1:0-1928 GCA_040389625.1 Pseudomonadota bacterium
GCCCGCAGGATGATGTCGGTGAGCAGTTCCATGGCCGCTATCTTACCCGCTGGCGCGCACGCCCCCCGCTTTCCGGTGCGGCCAAACAAGTTTATTATTTCTCAACTTGTAATTCCGGGGCGGCAAGCGCCGCCGTTTTCCACCTGTTCAAGGAGCACCGATGAAACTGGCATGGCTGGCTTTAATACTGATGAGTTTGACTGCGGCGCAGGCACAAACGCCGCCCGCGCAAGAGGCGAACAGTGCGGCGGCCAATCCCGCTGCGGTCCGGGACGCGGCCAACTACCGCAAGGCCAGGCAAGCCGTGGCCGACCTGGAGAAAATCAGCACCCCGTCCGGCATCCAGGAAACCTACAAGACCAGCATCGGCGGCGTGGACCAGTGGCTCAACGTGCGCGGCCATGACCGCGCCAACCCGCTGGTGCTGTTCGTCCACGGCGGCCCCGCCTCGCCGAACATGCCCACCATCTGGCAATACCAGCGCCCCCTCGAGGAATACTTCACCGTCGTCAACTGGGACCAGCGCGGCGCCGGCAAGACCTACGGCGAGGCGGATCCGCAGACCGTGGCCGATACCATCCACATCCCCCGCTACATCGCCGATGCGGTGGAAGTGGCCGAGTTCCTGCGCAAGAAGTACCACAAGGACAAGATCATCCTGATGGCGCACAGCTGGGGCACCGTGGTGGCCATGGGCGCGGCGCTCAAGCGGCCCGACCTGTTTTCCGCCTACGTGGGGGTGGGCCAGGTGATCAGCGTGCGCGAAAATGAACGGGTCAGCTTCGACTACGCGCTGCAGCAGGCCAGGGCGCGCAACAACGCGGAGGCGCTCAAGGACCTGCAGTCGATCGCGCCCTACCCCGGCGACGAGCCCATCACGCGCGAGCGCATCATCCTGGCCCGCAAGTGGCCGCAGTTCTACGGCGGCATGACGGCCTACCGCGCATCGTCGGACTATTATTTCGACGGCCCCCTGCTGTCGCCCGAATACACGGCCGACGATGTGCAGAACATCGACCAGGGCAACCTGCTGACGCTGGGCCGTTTGCTGCCCGAGTTCGTCCAGGTCGACTATTCGCAGGTGCGCAGCTTCCCCATCCCGGTCGTCATGTTCATGGGCCGCCACGACTACACCACGCCGTCCGCCCCCACCGCCCAGTGGCTGGCGCGGCTCAAGGCGCCGTACAAGCAGGGCGTGTGGTTCGAACATTCGGCCCATATGATTCCCTGGGAAGAACCGGGCAAGGTGCTGGTCAGCATGCTGCGCTATGTGCGTCCCTTGGCCGAACCAGGACAGGGCCGGTAAGCCCGGCCATGGCGCGCCCTGCGCCGCAGGCGCTAAAATTGCGGTATGACAGAATCCGCATCTTCCTACATCGGCCGTTTCGCGCCTTCCCCCACCGGCCCGCTGCATCTCGGTTCGCTGGTGGCCGCCATGGCCAGCTATCTGGATGCGCGCGCCCACGGCGGCCAGTGGCTGGTGCGCATCGAAGACGTCGATGGCGACCGCAACGTGGACGGCGCCGACCGCCACATCCTCGCCTCGCTGCAGCGCTGCGGCATGCAATGGGATGGCGAGGTCACATGGCAAAGCCAGCGCACGGCACTGTATGAAGCGGCGCTGCGCCAGCTGGAAGCGGCCGGCGCCGTCTATCCCTGCGGCTGCTCGCGCAAGGAAATCGCCGACTCCCAGCTGAGCCTGACGGGCAAACAGGCCCAGGCCAACATCTACCCCGGCACCTGCCGCCACGGCCTGGCGCCCGGCAAGACGGCGCGCGCGCTGCGGCTCAAGGTGCCGCAAGCGCCGCACTGCGTGATCGGCTTCCAGGACCGCTGGGCCGGTTACGTGAGCCAGGACCTGACGGACGAAGTGGGCGACTTCGTCATCAAGCGCGCCGACGGCTTCTGGGCCTACCAGCTGGCCGTGG
>JAZJZQ010000283.1:0-6403 GCA_040389625.1 Pseudomonadota bacterium
GAGCAGATGGATGAAGTGTTCCACGGCGAGGAAGCTTACGTCGTTTCTTGAACCGCACAGTCCGGCCGGCGCGCGGCATCGCCGCCGGCGGCCGGCGCCGACAACCTGGCGGGCTGGCGCTTTGACCGTCACAGCCAGCCCCCTTCGAAACCTGCCAGGCGCAGACCATCGGCCAACGCCGGACACTGGCGCATCATGCGCCAGACCAGCTCGCTTCGGTAGTTTTCTATCATCATCACGATGGGGCCCACGTTGATGCCGAAATGGTAGGGGGAAACCCAGCCGGCGTGCGCGCACACATTGTCGTCCCCGCCGAAGGTCGGGCAAAACGCGGCCTTGAAACCGTAGGGATTGGCCACGTGCAGCCGGCGCTCGCCATACGCGTGCAGGGTCGGCAACACGATTTCCGGCGCGAACGGCAGGCTGGCCGCCACCGCCCACGGCGCCAGGGTGCCGTCGTCGGGCCCGTAGGGGGCGCCACGGGCGATGTAATCGTAAAAGGTACGCTCGATGCCACACACCTTGCGGTGCATATCGCCAGGGCCGTCGCTGGCCGTAAAACCCCAGCACAACGCGCCATACTCGTCGAAATTGAGCGGATTGCGGATCGCATACTGTTGCTGGACCAGCGTGGCGCGCCGGCTGTTCTCGAAATAATCGCTGTCGTGGGCCCGCATGAAGCTGTCGCGAATACCGCGAAAGTCGATCCAGACGTGCGACATCTGGTGGATGAACAGGGAACCGGCGTAGACCAGATCGATATCGTAGATACGGCGCCAGTCATAGCTGCGCAGCCACGCCGTATAGCACGCCGGCGCGACCGGGTGGCCAGGCGAGCCCAGTGCCAGCACATACAGGATCAGCGCCTCGTCATACCCTTCCCAATACCATGGCAGGAAGCCGCTTTCCGGCTTCCATCCGTGGCACAGCAGATCGCAGCCGTTGCGCATCCAGTCCCAGTCCACGCGCTGGTAGAGCTGGTCGGCCAGTGCCCGCACTTGCGTCTCGCCGTCCGCCTCGCCTTGAAAATAGCTTGCCGCCGCCAGCACGCCGGCCATCAGCAGCGCAGTGTCGATGCTCGACAGTTCGCAATGCCACACACGCCGGCCGCTGTCCATGTCCAGAAAATGGTAATAGAAACCCTGATAACCGGTGGCGTCCGCGTCCGTGCCCTGAGCGCTGGCGGCCAGAAAGCGCAAAGTCGTCAGAGTGCGCTCAAGGGCATGCGCGCGCGCCATCCAGCCGCGCTCCACGCCGATCGGATAGGCCGTCAGCGCCATGCCGGTGGCGGCGATGCTGGCCGGCCAGTCGGGCCGGGTCTTGTCGCGCACCAGGCCGGTGACCGGACTGACTTCGTGCAGAAAATAGCAGAACGAATCGTGTTGCAAGCCGGTCAGGAAGTCCCATACCTTGTGCTGGTCGGCCGCACCGATGCCGGGCAAGCTGGGGGTGTTCACAGGCGCTCCGCTTGCACCGGCACGGCCCAGGGCGGTCCGGCAACGGTGCTCACGGCAGTATCCCTGCCTGTTCCATGGCGGCGCCATACTGCCCGAGCCGCGCAGCGCGATTGCAGTCGGCGCGATGCACCAGCGCGCGTTGGGCCGGCACTACATTGGCCGGCAGCCCCCGCCACAACGCCAGCGCCGGCTGCTGGATCGCACGCGCGAACGAAAACGTCAGCGCCCACGGCAGCGGCGGCCCGTCTCCCGCATGCATGGCCGCCAGCCGCTGCGAGGCCAGCTCGGGCGACTGGCCACCGGACAGGAAGGCGATCGCCGGCACCGCGGCCGGCACCGCGCGCCGCAGGCAAGCGAGGGTGGCGTCGGCGATGACGGCCGCGCTTTCCTGTTGCGCGCATGCCAGCCCCGGCAGCACCATGTTTGGCTTGAGCACCACGCCTTCCAGCAGCACGCCCTGCTCGCGCAACTGCGCGAACAGCGCGCACAGTACCTGCTCGGTCACCTCGGCGCAGCGGGCCAGCGTGTGCGCGCCGTCCATCAGCACTTCCGGTTCCACGATGGGCACCAGGCCCGCCTCCTGGCACAGCGCCGCATAGCGCGCCAGGGCATGGGCATTGGCCGCGATGCAGGCCTGCCCCGGCAAGACGACGTCGATGGCGATGACGGCGCGCCACTTGGCGAAACGGGCCCCAAGCTCCACATAGTCGGCCAGGCGCTCGCGCAAGCCATCGAGCCCCTGCGTGATTTTTTCACCGGGGTGTCCGGCCAGTTCGACCGTACCGGCATCGACCTTGATGCCGGGCACGATACCGGCATCGGCCAGCGCGCGCGCGAACGGCTGCCCGGCCAGGGTCTGCTGGCGTATCGTCTCGTCGCACAGGATGGCGCCGGCGATGCTGCGGTTCAGTTCCGGCGCGTTCGCCAGCAGGTCGCGGTAAGCACGCCGCATCTCCCCGCTCTGGGCAATGCCAAGCGCGGCAAAGCGCTTGTTGCATGTCGGCTCGCTTTCATCCATTGCCAGCAAGCCCTTGCCGTCGGCGCACATCGCTTGCGCCGTGGCTTCCAATTGTGCATGGTTCATGATTGCCCCCTTCGGTGGTCGCCCGTCGCGCCGGCACCCGCCGGCTCCGCAGCGCGACTGCATGGTCGACAGCCTAGCACCGACCGCCGGATTGCGGCGCCCGGCACCACGATGGTAGACAAGAACGCGTTGAACACCCACCGCTACGAAGTGGTGTTGCTCAACCTACGCTCGCACCTGCAATACCAGGTATCTACGCTGCTTCACTCGGCAGGCGATTTGCGGAATCCGACCGCCAGCCGGTTCCAGCCATTGATGGTGGCGATGGCGAGCGTCAGGTTGACCTGTTCGGCTGCGCTGAAATGCGCACGCAGCGCCTCGTAGTCAGCATCGGGGGCATGGGTTTGCGCGATCAGGGTCACCGCCTCCGTCCAGGCCAGCGCGGCGCGTTCGCGTTCGGTGAAAAATGGTGCCTCGCGCCAGACCGCGACGGCGTACAGGCGGCGCTCGCTTTCACCGGCCTTGCGGGCATCGCTGCTGTGCAGGTCCACGCAAAAGGCACAGCCGTTGATTTGGGAAGCGCGCAGCTTGATCAGGTCAAGCAGGGAGTTTTCCAGCCCCAACTTGTTGACGGCGCCTTCCAATGCAATCATCGCTTTCAATGCATCAGGGGAAGCCTGGTAAAAATCGATACGGGTATTCATGGTGTGCTCCTGGGTTAAACTGCAGTCCACATTTGCTGCATAGAGGTATCTTAGGAGCGAAATGCGTAGCGCCGGGAGGCCAATTCAGCAAAAAATCGGGAGTCCAAGAACCAATTGGGGAACCGTTGGCAACGACAAAACAGGGATAAGAGCATGGAGCTGCACGTCGTGCTGGATGGCGCCAAGGACTTGAGCGGGCAACTGTACCGCCAGTTGCGCGAGGGCATACTATCGGGCCACCTGGCGGCGGGCAGCAGGTTGCCACCCACCCGCATGCTGGCCGAACAACTGGGTGTGTCGCGCAAGACGGTGGCGCAAGCTTATGACCGGTTACGCCTGGAAAATTTCCTGAGCGGCCAAGTCGGGCGGGGCACTTTTGTTGCAGCGCAGGCACCGGCCACGCCACGCCTGCGCGCGCGCGATGATCTGGCCGGTGGCGCCGTGGTGAGGCGCTGGGAAGAGATGGACACGCCGCTGCGCCATCCCGCCCCCGAAGGCCGCTCGCGCTATGAGTACATAGGCGGCGGCTCGGCCAAGAGCCAGTTTCCGCAGGCAGAGTGGCGGCGCTGCGTGTTGCATGCGCTGCGCGCCGGCGCCCGGGCACGCGGCTTCTACGACCAGGCCGAGGGCATGCCCGTACTGCGCGCAGCGATCGCGCGGCATGCGGCCTATACACGGGGCGTGAAGTGCGACATCAGCGACCTGGTGGTCACCAACGGCGCCCAGCAGGCGCTGGACCTGATCGCGCGCGTGCTGGTAGAGCCGGGCTGCACGGTGGCGATGGAAGATCCGGGCTATCCGCCGGCGCGCATGCTGTTTGCCAGCCAGGGCGCGCGGGTGCGGGGCGTGCCGGTGGATGAAGAAGGCTTGCTGGTCGCGCAGATACCCGCCGATGCCAGGCTGATCTATGTCACCCCGTCGCACCAGTTCCCGCTGGGCATGGCGATGAGCCAGGCACGCCGCCGCGCGCTGCTGGAGCGGGCGCGCGAGATCGGCGCCATCGTCATCGAAGACGACTATGACAGCGAATTCCGCTACCAGGGACAAGCGCTGGATGCGCTGCAGAGTATGGACGAGCAAGGCATCGTGGCCTACGTGGGCACATTCTCCAAGGTGCTGCTGCCGGAACTGCGGCTGGGCTATGTGATCGCGCCGCCGGCGATACGCAAGGCGTTGGTCATCGCCAAGCACCTGGCCGACTGGCACAGTGCCACCACGATGCAGCTGACGCTGGCCAAATTCATTGACGATGGCTATCTGCAAAAGCATATACGGCGCTGCCACGGCATCTACGCGGCGCGGCGCGAAAAAATCCTGGAACGCCTTGCCGGCGACCTGTCGCCCTGGCTGGAAGCGGTGCCGTCGAGTGCCGGATTCCACCTGGCGGCCCTGTTCCGCAAGCCGGTGGATCTGCCGGCCCTGCTCAAGCTGGCGCGCCGAGTGGATGTGGGCCTGTATCCGCTCGACGGTTTCTACCGTGCCGGCCCGCCGCTGCAGGGCCTGATCTTTGGCTTTGGCGGCATCGAGAGCCTGGACATCGACCCTTCGCTGGACCTGGTGCGCGACATCCTGCTGCAGCTGGACCAGGCCGGCCCTGCCACCTGACGCCGTCCGTTGCAGGCAAGCCAGAACGACTTTTTCGCCCCCGCCTTGCCGCGATGCCGCCCGCTCAAGACTGACTGAATCGGGCCGCGTGGCCACTCGCGCGGAACTGGGCCAGCACATGCTCGACGAACACGCGCACCTTGGCCGGCACCAGCTTGCGGCTGGAATAGTAAATGGCCAGCGGCAGCGCCTCCGCATACCAGTCGGGTAACACGCGCACCAATTCTCCGGCATCGAGCAACGGCAGCGCATGCGGCAGCGGCAGCATCGCGATACCCATGCCGCAGGCGGCCGCGCGCGCCATCGCTTCCGGATCGTCCAGCACGGCGACCTGCCGCACCGTGGCGACCATTTCCTGGCCGGCGTCGTTGCGCAGCGTCCAGGGCGTCAGCCGGCCGCTGGCCAACGACCGGCGCAGCAAGCCGGCATGCCTGGCCAGCCCGGCCGGATCGGCCGGCGCGGCATGCCGCTGCAGATAGCCGGGCGAGGCCACCAATACGATGCGTACCCGCGCCAGCTCGCGCGCGACCAGCCCCTCCGTCAATTCGATGCCACCGCCTATGCCGACGTCGAACCCTTCCGCCACCAGGTCCACCTGGCGATTGTCGAACCGCAGGTCCAGCACCACGTCCGGATAGCTGGTCATGAAGCCGGCCAACAAAGGCAGCACATATTGGCGGCCCACCGTGTGCGCCATCGACACTTTCAGCGTGCCGGCCGGCTTGCCCGCGCCCTGACGCAATGCGGCCAGGGCGTCGCCGATCTCGCCCCACGGCAGTCGTACCTGGGCATACAGGCGTTCGCCGTCCGTGGTCAGCGCCAGGCTGCGGGTACTGCGCTGGAACAGGCGCACCCCGAGCCGGCCTTCCAGCTGGCCCACGCGCTTGCTGATGGCGGCCGGGGTCTGCCCCAGGCGACGCGCCGCGGCGGAAAAACTGCCTTCGTCGGCAGAGACGACAAACGCGTCCAGATAGCTGCTCAGTTCGGTCAACATGGGGCGATTTTATACCATTGGTTGAAACTGTAGACGCCAATTACCGTCTACCGGGATCAGCTGGGGACGACCATACTTTACTCACTCCTCCACTCTTCCCGAAAGGAAATCATCATGAGCACCCATCTCAACGGTAAAGTTGCTTTCATCAACGGCGGTTCGCGCGGCATCGGCGCCGCGTCCGCCCGCCGCCTGGCCCGTGAAGGCGCCACGGTCGCCATCGGTTACGCGGCGTCGGCCGCCGCCGCCGAGGCGCTGGTCGCGGAAATCGAAGCTGCCGGCGGCACGGCCCTGGCCATACGGGCCGACGCCGCCGATCCTGCCGCGCTGACCAAGGCCATCGACAGCGTGGCCGAGCGCTACGGACGGCTGGATATCCTGGTCAACAGCGCAGGCGTGTTGCGCATGGGCCCGCTGGAACAGTTCCCGCTGGCCGATTTCGACGAGACCATCGCCATCAACGTACGCGCCGTCTTCGTGGCGGCCAAGGCTGCCGCCGCCCACATGCACCAGGGTGGGCGCATCATCAACATCGGCAGTACCAATGCCCAGCGCATGCCGTTCGCCGGCGGCGCGGTGTATGCCATGAGCAAGGCGGCGCTGACCGGGCTGGTGAAGG
>JAZJZQ010000284.1:0-2235 GCA_040389625.1 Pseudomonadota bacterium
GGGGCTGACCCTGTCATCCGGTCCCGGCGGCCGGGATTCAGATTTCGATTTCGCCCTCAAACACGGTCACGGCCGGCCCCGTCAGGAATACGGACTGGCCTTCGCCGGCCCAGGCGATGGACAGCTGGCCGCCGCGGGCATCGACCCGCACGGGCGAGTCCAGCAAGCCGCGCCGGATGCCGGCCACGACGGCCGCGCACGACCCCGTGCCGCAAGCGAGCGTCTCGCCGGCGCCCCGCTCGTACACGCGCAGCTTGATGTGGTGGCGGTCGACGATCTGCATGAAACCGGCGTTGACCCGGTTCGGGAAGCGCACGTGGTGCTCGATCAGCGGTCCCGTCAGTTCTACCGGCGCCTGATCGACATCGTCGACCACCTGCACCGCGTGCGGGTTGCCCATGGACACGGCCGACACCAGCACCTGCTCGCGCGCGCCGCCCAGTTCCAGCACCAGCGGCCACAAGGTATCGCGGCCCTGGGCCTGGCCTTGCAGGCCCTCCGCGTCGAACGGCACGCGGGCCGCTTCCAGCACGGGCGCGCCCATGTCGACCGTGATGCTGCCGTCGTCTTCCAGCCGGGGCGCGATCACGCCGGCCTTGGTCTCGACCGTGATGCTGCGGGCGCTGCTCAAGCCTTTTTCCGCCACAAACTTGACGAAGGCGCGCGAGCCGTTGCCGCACTGTTCCACTTCGCCACCGTCGGCGTTGAAGATGCGGTAGCGGAAATCGCAGCCGGGCTGGGTGGGTTTTTCCACCAGCAGGATCTGGTCGGCGCCCACGCCGAAGCGGCGGTCGCCCAGCTTCTGCCACTGGGCGGGCGTGAAATCGATCTGCTGGTGGATGGCGTCGATCACGACGAAGTCGTTGCCGGCGCCGTGCATCTTGGTAAATTTCAGTTTCATTGTGGGCTATCCGTCAGATCAGGGGGCGGGCCGCTGGTACAGCGACGCTTCGCCTTGGGGCCGGGTCTTGAACCGCTTGTGCGTCCAGAAATACTCGGCCGGGGCCACGCGGACCTCGTCCTCGATAAAGGCGTTCATCCTGCGGGTGGCGGCCACCATGTCGGGGCCGGGGTAATTGTCCCACACGGGATAGAACTTGACACGCCAGCCCTGGAAATTGGGCAGGAAAGTGGCGATCACGGGCATGACCTGGGCCCCCGTGGTGGCGGCGATGCGGGCCGTGGCCGTCAGGGTGGCGGCCTGGATGCCGAAGAAGGGCACGAATTCCGCATCCTTTTCGCCGAAATCCATGTCCGGCAGCATGAAATATGGCAACTTTTCCTTCAGGGCCCGCAAGATGGGCTTGATGCCATCCTGGCGCGTGAACAGGCGCACCGGCTTGAAACGGGAGCGGCCCTGGCGCAGCACCTTGTCGAAGGCGGCGTTCTTTTGCTGCACGTACATGGACGATGCGCTCGCTTCCATGGCGATGGCGACACCGGCCACGTCCAGGCAGACGAAATGGGGGCACAGCAGGATGGTCGGTTTTTCCGTCATCTGGGCCACGGGCACGGGACCCGGTTCCACCGTGATCAGGCGCCGCAGCCGCGCTTCCGAGGCCCACCACAGGATGCCCCGTTCCCACACGCTGCGCGAATAGGCCTGGAAATGCTGGCGCGCCAGCGCCACCCGTTGCTGTTCCGTCAATTCCGGCATGCACAGGCGTAAATTGGTGAGGGCGATATGGCGCCGCGAGCGCAGCAGGACAAACAGGATGCTGCCCACCAGGTTGCCGAAGCGGCCCAGCAGGGGCAGGGGCAGCCAGTGCAGCAGCCACATCAAACCCAACATGGCTTTCATGCACCCTCCTGCACGGCGTCGGGCGCGGCGGCGCCGGCCGGCACCTTGTAGCGGTTGTAACTCCAGAAATACTGCGCCGGGGCGCGGGCGATCAGCTGTTCCATCGCGGCATTGATGGTGCGGGCCTGCTGGGCGGCCGTGCCGTCCAGCTTGGCCGTAAAGGGCACGAAGCGGATCAGGTAGCCCTTGCCGTGCGGCAAGCGCTCGGCGTAGGTGACGATGACGGTGGCGTCGCCCATCTGGGCCAGCTTGGCCGGCAACGTCATGGTGTAGGCGGGGCGGCCGAAGAAGTCGGCCCACACGCCTTCGCCCTCCTGCGGCACCTGGTCCGGCAGCAGGCCGATGGGGCGGCCTTTTTTCAGCGTCTTGGCCAGGATGCGCACGCCCGACATATTGGCCGGGGCCAGCAGCAGGTTGTCGCGCGCGCGGGCGCC
>JAZJZQ010000285.1:0-5910 GCA_040389625.1 Pseudomonadota bacterium
GCTGGAGCCGAGGCCACCGCCGGTGCAGCGCCGGGCGGCGGGCCTTGCCGCTCGGGGATCTTGAAGCCCGTGTAAGTGGCCGCGCTCATGCCCAACAGGGTCAGCACGCTGGTGTCGAGCTCGGGCATGGCCAGGTCGCGCACCACGCCCACCAGGAAGAACAGCCCGAACAGGACGTTCGATACCAGCAGCTGGAAGCGGTAGATGGTCACGCCCTCGGCATCGGTCAGCAAGTCGCGCAGCAGCAGGCCGCTGCTGCAGGTGCCCGGCTTTTGCTGGCCGGCGTCGAGGGCCGCCGCCGTCAGGCCCGTGGCACTCGACAGCCCGGCCAGCGCCAGCGCCTGGGCACTCAGTACGGGCATCTGCCCCGTCAGCGTCCACAGGAAGATGTAGGCGCCGATGACGATGGCGAACCACCACGCCATCTGCACCCGGCCCAGGCTATAGCTGCGGGCGCGGTGGGCGGTGGCGGCGCCGCCGGGGTCGCGCAGCATGCCGCTGTACTTGCCCAGCACGATCAGCCCGGCCCACACCGCCACCAGCATGAGCGTGCCCATCAGCAGGGAAGCGCTGCTCCAGGTTTGCAGCGCGATGGTGCCGGCACCGAGCAGGGTGCCTTGCTGCACCAGGCTGTAGGCCAGCTGGCGCGTGCCGTCGGCGCCGTTGCCGCTCCAAAAGTCGCCCAGCATCGCTTCCCAGGCCGCCATGCCCGACGGTCCGGCCGTGGCGCTGGCGTTGCGGTTGAGGATGAAGGTCACGGTGGCGCCGGCCGGATCGCAGCTGAGCGGATGCAGGCCCGTATCCAGGCCCTTGACCAGCAAGTCGACCTGGGCCAGGGCCGGCATGGTGTTGCAGTCGCACGGCGCGCCTAGCCGCAGCTGGAACGGCTGGCCCACCCGCACCCGGGGTGCCTCGCCGGGCGCGGCCGCGCAGGTGGGCGGGGCCGCCAGCGCGGGCAGGGCGCCGCCGGCGGTCAGCGCGAGGATCAGCAGCAAGGTTCGCAACATGGTCGGGCTCCGGGCGGTGGGCAAGGCAAGCATTGTCGCCCACCCCGTGTGCGGGAAATCTCACAAATTATCTCATCGACAATGTTTTTGCGCTGCCCCAGTATTTGCCGCGCTGTCAGTATTTTGTCAGCATTTCCTCAGGGAATTGCAAGCTTGGCGCGCTACCATACCCGACATAAACTTGCTGCACGGCAATTTGCCGGCCAGCGACAGCCACGGGAGCGCAGCGCATGAAACGCATCAATAACGGTTTTACCCTGATCGAGGTGCTGGTCACGGTGGCCATCGTCGGCATTCTGACGGCGGTGGCGCTGCCTGCCTACAACGACTATGTGATACGGGGCCGCCTCACCGAGGCGTTCTCGGCGCTGGGCACGGCGCAGCCGGCGGCCGAGCAGTTCTGGTCCAACCAGCGCACCTATGTCGGTTTCGACGGCGCCGTCAACTTCCCGCCCGCCACGGCCAACTTCACTTATGCGCTCAGCGGGGCGACCGTCTCGGCCTATACGCTGACGGCCACCGGGGTCGGCAAGATGGCTGGCTTCGTCTACACGATAGACCAGAACGGCACCCGCGCCACCACGGGCAGCCCGACCGGCTGGGGCACCAATGGCGCCTGCTGGGTCGATCACAAGGGCGGATCATGTTCCAACTGAACAAGGGGTTCACGCTGATCGAGGCGCTCATCACGCTGACCGTGTTCTCCGTGATGCTGGCGGTGGGCATCCCGGCCATGAGCACCTGGCTGCTCACCAGCAAGGCGCGCTCGGCCAACGAATTCTACCTGGACGGCTTCAGCATGGCCCGGCGCCAGGCCGTGAGCCACAACGCGGCCAGCCGCATCGTGCTGACCCCCAACGCCACCAGCGGCCAGATGGATTGGCAGGTCGATATCTGCTTCCCGCAGCCGGGCGCGCCGTGCAACGATACGGCCGGCAGCTGGTCCAGCCCGACCACGGTGGCCGGCAACGATCCCGAGGGCGCCAACGGCTACAAGTCCGTGTTCCGCGCGGCCGACGCGCTGCCCCCGTCGGCCGTGCTGGCGCCGGCCTACCTGCCGGACGGCGCCACCAGCGTGTATTACACGGCGCTGGGCTGGGTCGACACCAGCGTCCCCAACAACCTGAACCGCATCGCGCTGGCGCCGGCCGCCCGCTATGCCAACGCAGTACCGACCGTGGCGGTGGTCGTCACGCTGGCCGGCATGGCCAGCAAGTGCGATCCGACCGTGGCGGCCGGCGATTCCCGGGCCTGTCCACCATGAAACCTGTTTCCTTGCGCCGCCAGGGCGGCGTCGCCTTGCTGGAAGTGATGCTGGCCGTGCTGTTGCTGGGCGTGGGTTTGCTGGGCACCATAGGCTTGCAGGCGCGCGCCTATGCGGCCCTGTCCGACGCCAGCATGCGGGCCGAGGCCACCATCGCCACGGAAAGACTGCTGGGCGTGATGAACGCCGACCTCGCCAACGTCGCGGCAGGCAACTATGTCTATACCGGCGCCAGCGCGCCCAGTGCGGCGCTGGCGCCGTGGGTGGCGCAGACGCGCAACGACATTCCCGGGGCCAGGATCACGGTGGCCGTGGCCGGCCAGGACCGGCGCTATCAGGTCGACATCACTGTGCGCTGGACCCGCAAGGCCGGCGGCGCCGAGAACGTGCACCAGGTCACTTCCTACATCGGCTTTTAAGGTATGACACCCATGTACACTACACGCCGGCGCGCCGGCTTTTCGCTGGTCGAGCTGATGGTCAGCGTGGTGGTCGGCATGCTGGCGCTGCTGTTCGCCACCCGCCTGATCACCAGCGCCGAGCAGAACCGCAATGCCTCGCTGGGCGGTTCGGACTCCATGCAGAACGGCATGCTGGCGCTGTTTTCCATCAACAATGACGCGGCCGCCGCCGGCTGGGGCTTGAACGACACGCTGGTGGCCGGCTGCGACACCGTGTTTACCGACGCCAACGGCTATACGCTGGCGCCGGCCCTGCGCGGCGGCGCCACCATCACGCCGATGGCGGCCGTGATCATCGAGCCGCACGGGGCCGATCCCGACCGCATCACCTTCTATACCGGCAACTCGGCGGCGGCCGTCGGTTCCGTCAAGACCAGCATCGCCTACAGTGGCGGCAGCACGATACGCACCACCTCGCGCCCGCCCTATAATTTCAATCCGGGCGACGTGCTGCTGGTGGCGCCGGAACCGGCCGGGACCGGCCAGTGCGCGCTGGCCCAGGTGACGGCCATCGCCCCCGCGCCCAACGACGACACCATCGATTTCAGTCCAGGCGCCTCGTTCCGCTTCAACACGGCCGCCGGCCTGGGCGCCAATTTCGGCGCCGGCCAGGCCCGCATCTTCGACCTGGGGCGGGGCGACAAGCTGGCCTTCCACAGCTGGTCGGTCAACAACGGCATCCTGCTGCTGAACGCCACCGAACTGGCCGGCGCCGAGGCGCAGCCGGTGTCGGTGATCGACAACATCGTCTCCATCAAGGCCCAGTATGGCTTCGATACCCGCGTGTTGCCCAACTACGACCCGGCGCCCGATGCGGACGGGGTCCAGATCGGCCAGTGGAGCAGTGACATCGTCAATGCCGACGGCGACGCCGTCACCGGCAGCGCCGGCGACTTCCAGCGCATCGTGGCCGTACGCATCGCCGTGGTGGCGCGCAGCAAGAACCCGGAGCGGCCCGACGGGGCCGGCCACTGCAGCGCCACCACGGTCTTGCCGCAAGTGTTCGACAGTGTCGCGCCGCCCGGCGTGACGGCCGTGCCGGTCTCCGTCAATGTGGCCGTGGCCGGCGACCCGATCGACTGGAAGTGCTACCGCTACCGCGTGTTCGAAACCATCGTTTCGCTGCGCAACTCGGAATGGAGGCCGTGATGGATCGCACACAGCGCCGCCGGCGCCAGGCCGGCGTGGCCTTGCCCGTCATGCTGATCATGCTGGCCGTGATGCTGGTGGGCAGTATCTACCTGCTCAAGTCCAGCACCTCGACCACCTTGACCACCTCCAACCTGGCCTATGACTCCTCGCTGAGCAAGGCGGCCGACCTGGGCGTGCATACGGCCTTTGCCTGGCTCAAGGGACTGCCCAGCAAGTCGGTGCTGCTCAACGATGTGCCCGCGCAAGGCTATGTGGCGACCCTGAACGGGGCCTGGACCGTCAGCTCGCCCCAGTTCTGGCTCGGTTCGCGGATCGTGGCCGACACGGCCGGCAACCAGGTCGAATACGTGATCCACCGCATGTGCGATTTTGCCGGACTGTACAACGACGTCGGCCCGCCCCAGAACCGCTGCATGCTCAGTTCGGCCAAGTCCAACGTGGCCGCGCCCACCCCGGTCGGCTCCAGCCTGGCGTCGAACGCGCCGTCCTACCAGGGCCAGCCGCAACTGCATTACGTGGTGACGGCGCGCATCGCCGGTCCCCGCGGCGGCAACGTCATCACCCAGGGCGTGGTGATGATGGGGCCATAAGGCGCACTTCGTGCGTTCGACAGCACAGCCGGCGCCGCCATCCCGGCCCGCACCACAGGGTGGGCTCCCCGCTGGCCACATGCCAGGCAGCGCGGCGCGCCACCCGCCAGGCCGTTTTTTTAGATTGGAATGACCATGAAACCTTTGCTCTCCGCCATCCTGCGCCAGGCCGCCTTCGGCGCCTGCCTGCTGGCCCCGTTCGCCGTGCTGGCCGGGCAGACCCAGATCGCCCAGGTGCCGTTGCTGAACATGACGGGCACGGGCACCGTCAAGCCCAATCTGATGCTGTTGTTCGACAATTCCGGCTCGATGGACCAGGCTTACACGCCCGACTACGTGAACGATAACCTGTGCCGTTCCAAGGCCAAGCTGTCGTCCGGCGTGACGGCCTGCAACGTGGGCCATCCACCGTTCATGAGCCCGGACTTCAACAAGCAGTACTACAACCCCAAGATCCGCTACCAGCCGCCGATCCGGGCCGACGGCAGCTATTATCCGGAGCAGACGGCGGCCAATACCAGCAACTGGACCGTGGTCAGCGGCGACGGCTTCAATGCCCACAAGACCGACTTGTATGGCAACAATTCAAGCGCCATCAACCTGGTCAGCGGCTTCCCCGACCTCAAGTGGTGCGACCCCAATAACACCAGCGTGTGCCGCAGCAATACGGCCAGCTACACCTATCCGGACAACACCTATACGAGCGCCCAGGCCGTCAACACGGGCCCGTACTACTACACCATCGGCGTGGCGCAATACTGCACCGACGCCAATATGACCAGCTGCACCTCCACCTCGGTGGGGGCGGCGGCGCCGGCCGGCTATCCGGTGGCGGTGAAGGTGCGCTGGTGCAATAGCACCGCGCTCACCAGCTGCCAGGGCAAGCGGGTGGGGGCCTTCATCTATCCCAACTACTCGGTCGCCAACAGTTCCGTCAACGCCTACGGCACCATCGCCATCGGCGCCTCACAGTCGGCGGCGCCGATGACCATCAGCGCCGTCACCATCCCGGACCCGACGACGGCGCGCACCATCACCAACGGCGCCGTGACGGCCGCCGCCGGCACCAATACGCCGGCCAAGCAGCAGGCGCTGGCCGTGCAGCTGGCGGCCAGCATCATCGCCAAGACGGGCCTGGCCAACCAGTACTATGCCTGTCTCAAGACGGCCAGCACCAGTCCGGCCGTACCGGCCTGCGCCAGCGCCTTCAACATTACGCTGACGGCCGACAACGTGGTGGCCGTGGTGCCGGTGACATGCTCGGGCAGCACCAAGACGCTCAGCAACTGCGTACCGGTGACGGACAATTCCCGCGCCGGCTGGGGCATCACCGTCACCGCGCCGGCGGTCATCCCCACCCCGGTCGCGGCCGGGGTGCCGCCGACGGCCTTGCTCAAGGCGAGCGGCACCACCTCCGGCACGGGCACGCCCACGGT
>JAZJZQ010000285.1:6010-12242 GCA_040389625.1 Pseudomonadota bacterium
GACGAGGAAATGACCAACTTCGCCAACTGGTATGTGTACTACAAGACCCGTCTGCAAATGATGAAGACCTCGGTCGGCATCGCGTTCTCCGCCATCACGGCCAATTACAAGGTCGGTTATGTCCGGCTGTCGGTGGCCGGCGTTGGCGGCACCATCGACATGGTGCCGGCCGACTTCACCGGCACCTCCCGTTCCAGCTGGTACACCACGCTGTACAACACCACCACCACCGGCTCGACCCCGATCCGCACCGCGATGGACAACGTGGGCCGCATGTTCGCCAACCTGTCGCCCTATGACTACGCGGCCGGTCACGAGGTGGTGCAATATCCCTGCCAGCAGAACTTCATGATACTGACCACGGACGGCTACTGGAACGGCAGTTCCACCGCCAATGTGACCAACAACGACAACGTGGAAAATCCCAGCCGCTTCTGCACCTACGCGCGCGGCTGCGTCGATACCCGCAGCCAGGCGCAGCCGTCGATTTCCGACGTCTCGCTGCACTGGTATAACGGCGGCTCGAGCACGGGCACCGTGTCGCTGCGCCCGCCGCTGGAGCCGGACATGAGCAAGCCGGGCACGGTGCCGGCGCCGGCCGGCGAAAACACCCACCTGCACATGAATACCTACACGCTGGGGCTGGGCGTGGACGGGGTGATGACGTACGAGCCGGACTACGACACGGCGCCCAAGCCGGGCGGCGACTTCTACAACCTGATCACCCGCGCCAGCGCCGGCTGCCCCTGGAACAGTGGCGGCGCCTACGTGTGGCCCAATCCCGACGTGACCAATACCGCCAGCACCGTGCAGGAGCGGGTGGACGACCTGTGGCATGCGGCCATCAACGGCCACGGCAAGTATTTCAGCGCGTCCGAACCGAAGGAAGTGGTGCAGGGCCTGAGCGAGGCGCTGGCCAACATGCAGGTGCGGGTGGGCGCCGCCGCCGCCGCGGCCACCTCCACCCCCAACATCTCGCTGCAGGACAACGACATCTTCTCGGACACCTTCACCACCGTCAAATGGTACGGCGAGCTGTCGGACAAGAAGATCGATCCGACCACCGGCAACGTCGGCACGGCCGTCACCTGGATCAGTTCCGATACCGTGGGCCAGAAGGTGGGCCCCAGCGCCGACAGCCGCAACATCCTGATGCTGGACCAGTCCAACACCAGCCTGGTGCCGTTCCAGTATGGCAGCAACATGTCGGCGACCCAGCTGGCGTGGTTCGACAACAAGTGCACCGCGCTGGCCCAGTGCACGCTGCTGGCGGCGGCCGACCGCACCATCGTCAACAGCGGCGTCAACCTGGTCAACTACCTGCGCGGCCAGCAGCAGTATGCCGACGACACCCACTTCCGCGCCTACACCATGACCAGCAACGTCCCGGCCGGCGCCAGCGGGCCGGTACCCATCGTGCTGGGCGATATCGCCTCGTCCAAGCCGGCCTATGTGCGCGATCCGCGCAAGAGCTTCACGGGCGACGACTACGCCACCTTCAAGGACCACAACGCCGGCCGCGCCGCCACCGTCTACACGGCCGCCAACGACGGCATGCTGCACGCCTTCGACGCCGCCAACGGCAACGAGCGCTGGGCCTATGTGCCGCGCATCACGATGAAGAAGCTGTACGCGCTGGCCAGCACCACCTACGGCACCAACCACCAGTACACGGCCGACGGCTCGCCCGAGGTGGCCGACGTCTACACCGGCGGGGCCTGGAAGACGGTGCTGGTGGCCGGCCTGAACGGGGGCGGGCGCGGCTTCTATGCGCTGGACGTGACGGCGCCGGACGCGCCCAAGGCCATGTGGGAACTGTGCGCCGACGCCGCCGTGTGCAGCCACAGCGACCCCGACCTCGGGCTCAGCTTCGGCAATCCCCAGTTCGGCGTGTGGCAGGGCAAGTGGGTGGTGTTCCTCACCTCCGGCTACAACAACGTGCCCGGCGTGGACGGCGTGGCCGGCGGCAGCGGCCTAGGTTATCTGTACATCGTCGACGTCAGCAACGGCACCGTGCTCAAGAAGATCTCCACCGGCGCCGGCGACACCACCACGCCCTCGGGCCTGGCCCGTATCACCTCGATCAGCACCGATCCCAACACCGATCCCGTCACCACCTACATCTACGGCGGCGACAACCAGGGGCAGATGTGGCGCTTCGACCTGACCGATCCCGCCGGCGCGGTGACGGTACTCAAGATGGGCGACGCCGGCAGCAGCCAGCCCATCACCACCCGCCCCGACGTGACGCTGTGCGAAGTGCAGACCACCAGCACCACCGGCGGCGTGACCACCACCACCACCAGCGCCCAGCGCGTGGTGCTGTACGGCACGGGCCGGCTGCTGGACTTGCCCGACATCGCCAACACGGACACCCAGAGCCTGTACCTGCTCAAGGACAGCGGCAGCACCATCGGCAATATCCGCGGCAGCACCATGGTGCAGCAGACATTGAGCCTGCAGGGCTCGAGCAGCAATGCCAACACCTACGCCATTACCAGCAATCCGGTCGACCTGACCCAGAAGAACGGCTGGTACTTCGACTGGAGCCTCAATCCCGGCGAACGGATGAACCTCGATCCGCAGATCGTCAGCGGGGTGGCCAACGTGGTGACCAACATTCCATCGTCGTCGTCATCGTGTTCGGTGGGCGGCTCGAGCAATGCCTACCAGGTCGATGTCTGCACCGGCAACGCGATCCCGGGCAGCCCGGCCGGCGCCACGCTGTCGGCCAAGGAGACGGTGGTCGGCTTCATCATCGTGCGCCTGCCGGCGGGCGGGCTGAAGATGATCAGCACCATGGCCACCGGCGAAACCAAGACCAGTTCCCTGCAGGAGCTCAAGTCGGCGGCGGCGCACCGGGTCGGCTGGCGCCGGGTCAAGGGCGAATAAGGGCGCCAGCGGCCGGCCCAGGGCGGTGCCAGGGGCAATGCGGGCCAATGCGGGGCGGCTGCGGGCAGCGAAAGGGCGCCCCGCAGCCGCCCCGCAGCCATAAACAGTTCACACGAACAGGCCAAGTGCCGGTAAAATCGAGGGTTTTTTGCGGGGCCATATTATGGTCACCAATATGGCAAACGATACCGAAAACACAACACCAGATCTGATCGACGACGCAGCCCCCGTGGCCAGCGCCAAAAACCCCGCCCTGATCGCGCGCGAAGTGCAGCGCCGGCGCACCTTCGGCATCATTTCCCACCCCGATGCCGGTAAGACCACGCTGACCGAAAAGCTGCTGCTGTTCTCGGGCGCGATCCAGATGGCCGGCACGGTCAAGGCGCGCAAGAGCGGCCGCCACGCCACCTCCGACTGGATGGAGATCGAGAAGCAGCGCGGCATTTCCGTCGCCTCCTCGGTGATGCAGTTCGAATTCCGCGACCACGTCATCAACCTGCTCGACACGCCCGGCCACCAGGACTTCTCGGAAGACACCTACCGCGTGCTGACGGCGGTCGACTCGGCGCTGATGGTGATCGACGCGGCCAAGGGCGTGGAAGCGCAGACCATCAAGCTGCTCGACGTGTGCCGCATGCGCAACACGCCCATCGTCACCTTCATGAACAAGATGGACCGCGAAACGCGCGACCCGCTGGAGCTGCTGGACGAACTGGAATCGGTGCTGAAGATCCAGTGCGCGCCGGTGACCTGGCCTATCGGCATGGGCAAGAACTTCCGCGGCGTGTACCACCTGATCAACGACGAGATCATGCTGTTCAAGGCCGGCGAGGAAAAGGCCGACGGCGCCTTCGAGATCATCAAGGGCATAGCCAACCCGCGCCTGCAGGAGATGTTCCCGCTCGAGATGGACCAGCTGCGCATGGAAGTGGAACTGGTCAACGGCGCCTCGCACCCATTCAACCTGGACGAATTCCTGTCCGGCGTGCAGACCCCCGTGTTCTTCGGCTCGGCCATCAACAACTTCGGCGTGCGCGAGATCCTGTCGGCG
Organism: Pseudomonadota bacterium; assembly: GCA_040389625.1. Classification (GTDB taxonomy): domain Bacteria; phylum Pseudomonadota; class Gammaproteobacteria; order Burkholderiales; family Burkholderiaceae_D; genus Rugamonas. Next base: position 9,954 of record JAZJZQ010000285.1, read on the forward strand.
CTGGTGGACTGGGCGCCGGCCCCGCGCGGGCGCGACGCCACCGTGCGCGTGGTGGAACCGGCCGAGCAGCCGTTCACCGGCTTCGTGTTCAAGATCCAGGCCAATATGGACCCGGCCCACCGCGACCGCATCGCCTTCCTGCGCGTGTGTTCGGGACGCTTCGAGCGCGGCATGAAGGTCAAGCACCTGCGCCTGGGGCGCGAGATCAAGGTCTCGTCGGTGGTGACGTTCATGGCATCGTCGCGCGAGCAGGTGGAAGAGGCTTACGCCGGCGACATCATCGGCCTGCCCAACCATGGCAACATGCAGATCGGCGACAGCTTCTCCGAAGGCGAGATGCTGACCTTCACCGGCATCCCCTACTTCGCGCCGGACTTCTTCCGTTCGGTGCGCATCCGCAATCCGCTCAAGATCAAGCAGCTGCACAAGGGCTTGCAGCAGCTGGGCGAGGAGGGCGCGGTGCAGGTGTTCAAGCCGGTGCAGGGCGGCGAGCTGGTGCTGGGCGCGGTCGGCGTACTGCAGTTCGAAGTGGTGGCCAGCCGCTTGATGAACGAATACGGCGTCGACGCCGTGTTCGAAGGCACCAGCATCAGCAGCGCGCGCTGGGTATCGAGCGACGACAAGAAGGCGCTGGCCGACTTTGAAGCGGCGCTCGGCCACAACGTGGCCTACGACGCCGCCGGTAACATGGCCTACCTGGCCACGTCGTCGGTCAACCTGCGCCTGACCGAGGAACGCTGGCCCAAGCTGAAGTTCCACGCCACCCGCGAGCACTCGGCCAAGCTGGCCTGATCCGCCGCCACGCATCCCGATGGGGGACGCCGCGCCGTGCTAAACGGTGTTGCGTCCCCCATTTTTTTACAGTGGGGTCAAAAAAGAAGGGCGCCCGATGGGCGCCCTGTCCTGTTGCCTAGGCAGCGGCTTACTTGGAAGCGGCGGGGGCCGATGCTGCGGCCGGGGCTTCAGTCTTGGCCGATTCCTTGTGGGCCTTGGCCTTCTTGGCCTTCTTGTGGGTCTTCACCGGGGCAGGCTTCTCTTCTGCCTTGGCGCTGGCACTGGCGCTGGCCGATTCCTTGACGCTGGCGCTGGCCGCTGGCTTGGCCGGGGTGGCAGGCGTGGCTGGTTTGGCTTCGGCTTTCACGGCGGCAGGCGTGCTGGCGGTGGTGGCGCTGGCGGCAGGCGCTTGTGCGAAGGCTGCGGTTGCGAACAGGCCGGCGATCAGGGTAGCGATAATCTTGGTCATGATGTATTCCTTCAGGTGGTTTATACAGCCGGGACAATTCCCGTGTCAGTGAGCAAGAAACGGCTTGCCGACCGGCAGCGTTGACGACAATTACATCCGCTTACAAGCCGGTCCAATTGCTTACAATTTGCGGTGCATGTGCGTTGGCGAACTATCGTTGCCCGGTGCGGGCGCTATCCTGTCTGTTATGCAGGATCCACTCCACACCTACAAGTCGAAGCGCCACTTTTCCCGTACGCCGGAACCGGCCGGTGGCGGGGAGGGCGGGGAGGCGTTGTCCTTTGTCGTGCAGAAGCACTGGGCCAGCCGTCTCCATTACGATTTCCGCCTCGAGCTCGACGGCGTGCTGAAGAGCTGGGCCGTGCCCAAGGGCCCCAGCTACGATCCGCAAGTCAAGCGCATGGCGATCGAGGTGGAGGACCACCCGCTGGCCTACGGCGGCTTCGAGGGCACGATACCGGAAGGGGAGTACGGCGCGGGCGAGGTCATCGTGTGGGACCGGGGCAGCTGGCATCCGCTCGACGATCCGCATGCCGGTTATGCGAAGGGGCATCTCAGCTTTGAATTGCGTGGCCATAAGCTGCAGGGGAAATGGGCGCTGGTGCGGATGAAGCCCAAGGGGCGCCAGACTGCCTGGCTGCTGATCAAGGAGAAGGATGACTATGCCCGGCCCGAGGACGAATTCAGCGTCGTTGACGAGCAGCCCGACAGTGTGCTCAAGTCCAGCTCCGTCCGGCGCGACAAGCGCTCCCGCCACGCCGCCTCGGCCACAACCGCAGCCACCGGAACCGGCACACGCACAGGCACGCGCACAGGCGCCGCCGCCGCCTCGCCCCCTGTCTCCGCCGCCGGCGCGGATCGCCATTCGGCCACAGACGCTTCCCCCATGCCGGCCGGCGTGCCCGCCGGCGCGCGCAAATCGGCATTGCCGGCCGCCCTGGCGCCGCAACTGGCCACGTTGGTCGAGGAGCCACCCGCCGCGGCGGACGCAGGCGACTGGATACTGGAAACGAAATTCGACGGCTACCGTCTGCTGACCAGGGTGG
>JAZJZQ010000286.1:0-4792 GCA_040389625.1 Pseudomonadota bacterium
ACATCACCCTTTCACGGTGAGTACGGGGGTTCGAATCCCCCTGGGGACGCCAGATTACCGCGCCGGCCGCAAGCCGGAAGACGGTCGAATAAGCCGCCTGGTGCGGCTTTTTTTGCGTCCGCCGCGGACGCGCTTGTTGATGGTGCCCGATGATGGCCTCTTCCTCCGAATTGAACCGCGCCGGCGCCGCTCCGGATGCCGACGCCGTGGCCCTGGCCGCGCAGCGCTGGCCGTTCCACCATAACGCCCATGTGCGCGCCGCCTTTTTCGCCGGGCTGGACGTGGACATGCTGCGCGTGGCCTATGCGCGCCGGATTTCCCTGTGCTGCAACCATGCGGCGCCCGTACCGCAACTGTTCGCACAGTTGCAGGCCGCCGCCACGCCCACCCTGTGCCTGGTGCCGGAAGGCGAGGCGTCGCAGGCGGTGGCCGCGTTCCTGCAAGCCGATGCCGTCGCGGGCGCGCGCGCCACGCGCGGCGGCCTGACGGTGCAGGTGCTGCCGGCGCTCGATGCGCAGTCCTTCGATCAGCTGCTGTGGGCCTGCGATTTCAACTTCGTGCGCGGCATGGCGCAGCTGGCGCGTGCGCAACTGGCGGCGCGCCCCTTGGTCTGGCAAGCGGACGGGGAGGGCGCGGCTGCGGCGCAGGCGTTCGCCGATGGATACGGGGCGACGTTGCCGGCCCTGGCTGCCACCACGCTGGCCGATGCCTTCCGGGCCTGGAACGGCGACGGTGAGCGGTACGGGGCGCTGGGTGCCTGCCTGGCCGGTCCGGTGTCATGCCTGCTGGTGCCGCACAGCCGCGCGTGGGCGCAACAATTGATTGAAACGGGCAGCCCCGCCGCCATATTGAATGAGCGGGTGCGCCAGGCTGTTCGCCGCGGCGACACTGCTAACGCTACTAACGCCATTAACACCACTAACGCTACTTAAGCCGAATTCCCCTTATGCCACATGATCTGCTTGAGCTGACCGATACGCCTGTCCGGGATCGGCCAACCACCCTGGCCATTTTCTGCAAGGTCGTCGACAACTACGGCGACGTGGGCATCTGCTGGCGCATGGCGCGCCAGCTGCGGCACGAGCACGGCGTGGCGGTGGAACTGTGGGTGGACAACCTGCACAGTTTCCGCCGCATCTGCCCGCAGGTGGCGGCCGACGCGGAGCTGCAGCAGGTGAGCGGCGTCACGGTGCGCCACTGGCACAGCCAGGACGGCGTGTTCGCGGTCGCCGACGTGGCCGACATCGTGATCGAATTTTTTGGCTGCGATATCCCGGAGGGCTACATTGCGGCCATGGCGCAATGCGAACCGCGCCCCGTGTGGCTCAACCTGGAAGGGCTCACGGCGGAGGAGTGGGTGGAAGGTTGCCATACCTTGCCGTCGTCCCATCCGCGCCTGCCGCTGACCAAGCATTTCTTCTTCCCTGGCTTCACGGCGAAGACGGGCGGCCTGCTGGTCGAATCGGCGCTGGACGCACAGCGCGGCCAGTTCCAGGCCGACCCGGCCGCCATCGGACAGTTCCTGGCGGGGCTGGGCCTGACGCCCGCTGAAATGGCCTCGCAAAAAGTGTCGATGTTCTGCTATCCTCACGCTCCCGTTGCGGCGCTGTTCGCGGCATGGCAGGCGGGCGCCGAACCCGTCACCTGCCTGGTGCCGGAAGGCGTGGCGGCGGAAGCGGTGCAAGCCTTCCTCGGCGCGGACGCCACGGCCGGCGCGGCCGGCAGCCAGGGTGCGCTGACGGTGCGCGTGCTGCCGTTCGTGCCGCAGCAGGACTATGACAAGCTGCTGTGGGCATGTGACCTCAATTTCGTGCGGGGCGAAGATTCCTTCGTGCGCGCGCAATGGGCCGGCAAGCCTTTTGTCTGGCACATTTATCCGCAGGACGAGAACCTGCACCACAAGAAATTGCGCGCCTTCCTGCAGCGCTACGCCGGTGGCCTGGATAGCCTGGCAGCGTTCTCGCTGTACTGGAACGGTGCCGGTACGGATGACCAGCACGGCGCCGCCCTGTGGAGCGCGCTGCAAGGGGAGATGGCGGCAATTGCCGTCAACTCCGCCGGCTGGCAGCGGCAAATCCTGGCAAACGGTGATATGACAGGCAATTTGCTGAAGTTTTCCCGTTCGCTGCAGTCGGCCAGGCAATAAACTCGGGTATAATGCCCGGTTAATTTAGAACGTATTTTCACCCGATCAAACGTGGCTAGCGGCTTCATGCCATCGGCAGCAGATGATTTTTATGCAACTTACTTTTTACGTACACTCTCTATGAAACCTGCAAAAGAAATTCGTGTTGGCAATATCATTATGGTCGACAGCAAGCCGATGATCGTGCTGCGTTCGGATGTCAACGGTTCGAGCCGCACTGGCTTTACCTACAAGTGGAAGATGAAGAATCTTCTGACCAACAGCCCGCTGGAAAACGTGTTCCGTGGCGACGACAAGTTCGACGTCGTCGTACTGGACAAGAAGCCTGTGACCTACTCGTATTTCGCTGACCCGCTGTACGTGTTCATGGACGCTGAATACAACCAGTTCGAAATCGAAGAAGAGAACCTGGGCGACGCACTGCACTACCTGAAAGACGGTATGGAATGCGAAGCCGTGTTCTACGACGGCAAGGCCATCTCGGTTGAACTGCCAACCACCATCGCACGCCAGGTGGTGTACTCGGAGCCTGCCGTCAAGGGCAACACTTCGGGCAACGTCCTGAAAGAAGCCAAGATCGAAAACGCGATCGAAGCCCACCGCCACATCGTGATGGTTCCCCTGTTCGTGAGCCAGGACGACGTGATCGAGATCGACACCCGCACCAACGAGTACAAGCGCGTGGTCCGCAACTAAGCGATACCCGCCTCACCAAAAAGCACGCCCGGTTCTGCCCGGCGTGCTTTTTTTACGTCCGTGTCGTATTTTTGTATAGAAATGTTAATCAACTTTCTATTCTTGACAGCAATTTTTCTGGAGTGAAACTCTTTCCGCTGCTATGCTAGCGCCTGCAATAGCGGATGCGCACATGGGACTTACCACTCACGAGGATGGCATGGATCGCAGGGAATTCGTTCGGGCCGGCATCAGCGCCGGTGCTTTGGCAGGCAGTGCGCGCGCCGTGAGTGCGCCGGCGGGCGGCTCGCCCAAATCTGGCAGCAGCGGCATACTGGACGCGGGCGTGTGGCAGCAGCAGGAGCTGATGCAGGCCGGCAAACTCACATCCCACTCGTTGACGTCGCAGTACCTGGCCCGCATCAAGACCATCGCCAGGTCCGGGCCCCGCGTCAACGCCTGCATCGAAATCAATCCCGAAGCACTGAAGATCGCGCTGGAGATGGACCGCGAGCGGGGCCTCAAGCGCGTGCGCGGCCCGCTGCACGGCATCCCCATCCTGTTGAAAGACAATATCGCCACCGGCGACCGCATGAGCACCAGCGCCGGCCCGCTGGCCCAGGCCGGCGTGCCCGTCGCAGGTGACGCCTTCGTCGCGGCGCGCTTGCGGGCGGCCGGCGCCGTCATCATCGGCAAGACCAACCTGAGCGAATCGGACGCGATGCGCTCGGACCATTCCGTGAGCGGCTGGAGCGGGCGGGGCGGCCAGACGCGCCATCCCTATGCGCTGGAGCGCAACTGCAGCGGTGCCGGTTCCGGTTCCGGCGCCGCCATCGCGGCCGGCCTGGCCACGCTGGCCGTAGGTACGGAAACGGGCGGCTCCATCGTCTCGCCGGCCTCCCTCTGCGGCTTGGTCGGCATCAAACCCACGCTGGGGCTGGTGAGCCGCAGCGGCATCCTCCCCGTCGCCAATGCGCAGGACACGGCCGGCCCGATGGCGCGCAGCGTGGCCGACGCGGCCCTGATGCTGGCCGCCATGGCCGGCAGCGACCCCGCCGATCCGGCCACGGCGGCGGCCGGCGCCAAGCCGGCCGACTACGGCGCCGCGCTCGACAAGGGTGGCCTGAAGGGCGTACGCATCGGGGTGGCGCGCAACTTCTTTGGCAATAACGCCGATCTCGACGAGGTGATCGAACAGGCGCTGATCGCGTTGACGGCGCAGGGCGCCGTGCTGGTCGATACCCAGGTGTCCGACGTCGACCAGGTGATGGGCGAGCACAGTCTCGACGCGCTGGTGGCGCCCACGGGCGGGCGGGCCTGGCTGACCGATTTCATCAACGGCGACCACGCGGGCGCCGGTGGCTCGGCGCCGGCCGCCGTGACCGGCCATCCCCACATCACGGTGCCGGCCGGGCAGGTGCACGGGCTGTCCGTGGGCCTGTCATTCGTCGGCGCGGCCTACAGCGAAGCGAAGCTGATCGGCATGGCCTACGCTTACGAGCAAGCCACCTTGCACCGGCGCGCGCCGCTGTTTCCGGCCAGCCTGTCGTTGGCGGTGCGATAGTCCGGGCCTGGTTCGCATGCCGGTAATTGACCAGCCGCAGCCGGGCGTCACGCGTTACAAAGCGTGTATTTCGGCGGCGCGGCGGTCTAGTATAGTGGCCGTTCGGCAACTATGACTTTTACTATGACTTTCCAAGCTCGACGCGCGCAATCCCTGGACATCTTGAAACGCACTGGTATGTGGCGCAGTAATTATGAGCCTCCGATCTTGCGTGTACTTTGGAAAATCGGAATTAAAATCCCACCCCCGCACTTTTTGCCTTTTTGGCAGGTGCTCGTCCTCGGGGCGGTTTGGTTTGCTGGCGCCTGGGGCGCCATCATGTGGTTGGGCGAATGGTCCAAACAAGGAGTCTCCATCATGTCCGCCGTTGGAACCGCGGGTGTGGCTGGCGTCTTCTTTGGACTCGC
>JAZJZQ010000287.1:0-2022 GCA_040389625.1 Pseudomonadota bacterium
GGTGCTGGGCACGGCCCAGATCGGCGCCATCAGCACCTCGGGCATCCTGGCCCTGGCCACCACCCAGGTCAGCGTGCTGGGTACGTCGCAGGCGGCAGCCCTGAAGACGGCGCAGTTGGCCGCGCTGGAAACGTCGGACCTGATCGCCTTGACCACCTCGGACGTCCAGGCCCTGGGCACGGGCGCCATCGCTTCGCTCGGTACCACTGACGTGACCGCCCTGACCACCAGCCAGATCGTGGCGCTGCGCACGGCGCAAGTGGCGTCCCTGAGCACGAGCGCGATCAGCGCACTGGGCACCAGCCAGCTGATTGCGATCGAAACGAGCGATGTGATCGCCCTGAAGACGGCGCAAATCGCCGCCCTGGGCACCTCGAACATGGTCGCCCTGACCACCAGCCAGCTGACGGTGCTGGGTACGGCCCAGATCGGCGCCATCACCACCTCGGACATCCTGGCCCTGACCACCACCCAGGTCAGCGTGCTGGGTACGTCGCAGGCGGCGGCCCTGAAGACGGCGCAGCTGGCCGCGCTGGGCACGTCGGACCTGATCGCCCTGACCACCTCGGACGTCCAGGCCCTGAGCACGGGCGCCATCGCCTCGCTGGGCACCACCGATGTCAGCACCCTGACCACCAGCCAGGTCGTGGCGCTGCGCACGGCGCAAGTGGCGGCCCTGGGTACCACCCAGATCGTCGCGCTGGGCACCAGCCAGGTGATCGCCATCGAAACGAGCGACATCGCTGCGCTGCGCACGGCCACCCTGGCCGCGCTGGGCACCTCGCAGATCGTGGCGCTGACCACCGGCCAGGTGGGCGCGCTGACGTCGAGCGAAACCAAGGCGTTGACGTCGAGCCAGGTTGGCGCGATGACCACCAGCCAGATCACGCACCTGACCTACATCGGCGTCACGCCGCTGGTGCTGGACCTGAACGGCAACGGCGTGCAGACGCTGAACCTGTCGGCCGGGGTGCAGTTCGACCTGAGCGCCAGCGGCCAGAAAGTCAACACCGGCTGGGTCGGCGGTGGCGACGGCTTGCTGGCACTGGACCGCAACCATGACGGCGTGATCAACGACGGTGCCGAACTGTTCGGCAGCGGCGTCACGCTGGCTGACGGCAGCAAGGCGCGCACCGGCTACCAGGCGCTGGCCGAACTGGACCAGAACGGCGACGGCATCATCGACCGCAAGGACAGCGCTTACGCCGACCTGCGGGTGTGGGTGGACGCCAATGCGGACGGCGTCAGCCAGGCCAGCGAGCTGAGCAGTCTGAGCGAGCGCGGCATTGCCAGCCTGGACTTGAAGGCCCAGCAGGCGGCCGTCAGCAACAACGGCAACTGGGTTGGCCTGCAGTCGAGCTACACCAGCACCGATGGCCAGAGCCACAGCATGGCCGACGTCTGGTTCCAGACGGCGCCGGCCACCGACCTGCGCGGCAAGGTCAGCGGCCTGGCCCAGGCCATCGCCGGCTACGGCGCGCCCGAGGCGACGGCGGCGACAGGCGGCAGCCTGGCCTTCCAGGGCCAGCAGGCCAACGCCGGCCAGACCCTGGCCAGCGTGGACCGCATGGTCGAGGCGCTCAGGCAGTACGACGCCCAGGCGCCGCTGGCGGCAGGCAGCGCGAACGGACTGGCAGCGCCGGGCCAGAGCACGCCGGCCCAGCCAGGCGCTACCCAGCATGGCTGGCTGGCGGTGGCCAAATGAGGCAGGCGCTAAGTTAATGTCGCACTAACGCAGCGGCGGCTGGAGGGAACTCCGGCCGCCGCTTTCTAGCTTTGCAATTCAGTAAAAAAAATGTAGTACCCGCCTGGTCCGGGCGGATGCCAGCCGGTCATATTCCGGTAAATAAGTTGCTGTAAAATGTGTAGCTTATTGCAATAAGAACCATCGCGCCCACCAAGGCCGCCGAAGTGTATTTTTGGCAGGCACTGGCGCTACGCCATATAAAATTTCGCAATACCGCTCAAGGAGAATGGAAATGACCATCGTCACTAGCCTTACCACCAGCGACATCGCCGCGT
>JAZJZQ010000288.1:0-22141 GCA_040389625.1 Pseudomonadota bacterium
AATAAGTGGGCGGAAAATACCTGCCGGTGTCGGCGATGGCCTCTAGGCGGGTGCTTCCTAAATGGCCACGATCCCCAGAGCAGCGGCGATGGTCGCGAACTGTGGCTCGGCCAGCAGCGGCGGCGGCTTAGGCGCCGACTGCAATTTGGAACCCGCCCGGTCGAACAGGAGCACAGCCTTGCCGGTGTTGAGATGGCGCGACATGTACATGAATCCGTCAAACTCCTTTGGGTTGCGATAGACGGCCAGGGCCCACTGTTGCGTCATCGCATAGGCGCAAGTGCCGGCCAGATCGGCATTGCCGTCCAGGCGCTTCAGCAGAGGGCCTGTCAAATCCAACAAGCGCAATGGCTTGCCAGAAAAGCGATGGACAAAGCTTCGACTAATTGTCGTGCCCGCTATCCGAAACTTGCCATTGTCCGGTACTTCATCGTGCAGCAACGATTCAGCAATAGCCACATCAAGTCCTAGCGCCAGATAACAACTGCCATACTCAGGCTTGCCGATGGCGCAGCCCGGATCGTCGAACCTATTGGCACCGGACCGGCCAAAATAGGGTTCCCCCGTCGTAGCGGCGGAAATCCGCACCAAGCGAACCGGATCAAGACCGGTCACAGGCAATGTTACGTCGCTTGCCAGTTGCGCTGGCGGTAAGCCCAACGGCCTAGCGACCAACTATCGCTCCCGGAATCCGGCAGCGGTAACCAGTACGGGACCAAGATCACCAGATTCCAACGCCCGCAGCGGCGTCTTGCCCCCAAGTGAACCTTTTGGCGTGGTAAAGAATTGCCATTTACTGGGCCCCGGCAAGTCGCCCAACGCTTGCGTGACCTTTTCCAATTGGCTGCGCGCTAGCTGGGCGGCCGCGTAAAACGCGGGATATAGTTGACGCCCCGATGGCCCGGTCAGAGAAAATATGCGTCTCGCGTGGACGGCCTTATTCAGCGCTTGCCGCCCGATGCGGAGCTGCTCGCACAGTTGCCTGGAAGTCAGCAAGTCCCCCTTCTCAAGCAGCCCACTGCGGTGCGCCATTTCTTGCGCATTCAGCTGGTGCATGAACAAGACATTCTCTGCTGGCAGCGCAGCGGCGTCTTTCCTGCCTGGACGGCTAACCGACAAATGCAAGGGCAACGACTCTCTGCGGAACACAGCAAACTCGGCGTCGAGCATGGCGCGAAGCGCAGCATTGGAGGTATCCACCGCCACCACAGTCTGCGGTCGTACGGCATCGTCAGGCAACTTCAACACTAAATAACCACCGTCAACGCAAATAGCGCGTTCATAATCGACAATTAACCTCATCTCATCGGCAACCACTACTACCCGCTTGTTCGCAATCTTCGTAGATTGCCCTACAGGGTTGGATTTGACGCGCTGTGCTTTGAGGTAAGTATCAGTCATGGAAAGCTCCGGAGGGTCGCCCTTTCATTCTATCGCCTCAAGCCCCAACGTCAACCAAGTCAACCAAAAATAGGGAAGACGTGCATAACGATGATGACAAGCACCTCAATGTTATCATAACAATATCATTCCATATTTTGCAAAATCTCCTGGACTATGCGGAATCTCGATACTCAAAGCTGAAAGAACACATCCGGACAAATTTTCCAGCACAGGAGTTGGAATGGATCATCAAGCAAAATCTACCAAAGCTGCGCGCTGGCTACCTCGGATGGCCGGCATAAGTATGGTTGTTCTCGCGCTCGTATCGCTTGTCATTGGCTTTGGCGCGTCGGGTATCGGATGGGTCGCCGCAGCCGGAGTACTTATCCTCGCCAGCATCATTTCTCCGTTCACCGGCAAGCTTTATGTCGGCCCGGTACTGGGCATATTCCTTTTCCATTTATTCTATGTCGGTCCGTTTGAGCACTCGCTACGGGCATACCGCCAAGATCCCTCCCAGAGTCTGGCCCTATTCACGCTTTGCACGATAATTCTTCCCCTTGCAGCAGCGCTTGCGGTCATCGTCCTGCCTCGTCGGCGAGGCAAGGAAGCACGTCCGGATTGATTGTGGCGCGCGACAAGCGGTCAAGCCATCTGACGCCTGATGCCGAATTCACGCAAAAGCCGGCCCGATCAGGTCGATGCGGTCGGTGCAGAAGCCATCCACGCCCCAGGCCAGGATTTCCCGCGCCCGCTCCGGGGTGTTGACCGTGTAGCAGAACAGCCCCAGCCCTGCCGCCTTGACGGCCTGCGCCTGCGCCGGTGTCAGGTGCTTGTGGTTGGTGTGGATGGCGACGGCGTCCAGGGCGGCGGCCTGGGCTTGCCAGTCGTCCGGCAGCGTGTCGAACAGGCAGCCACGCGGCAGGGATGGCACGGCGGCGCGGGCTGCGGCCAGGGCGGTCATGCTGAACGAGGACAGCAGCGGCAGCCCGGCCGGATCGCCCGCCGCCAGCTCGGCGGCAAACCGGTCGCGCGTGGTTTCGGCCACCCAGCGGCCCGTGGCCGCCTCGAAGCCGGGCGCGGGCTTGATCTCGATGTTCATCCAGATCCGCTGCGCCTTGCAGTAATCGACAAACTCGGTGAAAAACGGCACCGGCTCGCCCCGGAATTCCGGTCCGAACCAGGCGCCCGCGTCAAGCCGCGCCAGGTCGGCTGCGTCCGTCGTGGGCACGCTGCCCATGCCGGGCACGGTGCGGCCGAAGTCGGCGTCATGCATCACCATGCCGATACCGTCGCGCGCCAGCATGACGTCGAATTCCACGGCCCGGAAGCCGTAGGCCAGGCCGCAACGCAAGGCGGCGATGGTGTTTTCCGGCGCCAGCGTGCCGCCGCCCCGGTGTGCAACGATTTTTGGATAAGGCCACATGGCAACCGCCTCGTAAAAGATTGTTGTTTCAACCTTACCATGCCTGCGGCGGAAATTGGCGCCGCGCCGTATCCCCAAATAATGGTGCGTCGAAATATCAACTTGAACAGCCCCTCCTTAAAATCACCAACCTATTGGGTTCGTTGGGCGACTTCTTAGGCTACTGGGAAATTGAACAGCGTATCTCCCGCGCGTCTGTTCAAGACAGAACAATAATATTGATTTGAGCACGGCGTAGCTGGGCGGGCCGCGCAGCCCCCGGCGTTTGGCCGCCAGAAAAGCCTTGCGCGATGTAGCCATCGCTTGGCCAGCGGCGGCAGCGGCGGCAGCGGCGGTTCGACACCACCGCGCCGGATTTCGGGACAGGAGTAAGCGCCCCGGCTTCAATGTGCTGGCGTTAGCGTGGCAACGTTCTCGCCATTTTTTTGCCGCTCATCCGATTGCTATTGCGCCCATCGACACTGAAGGTGCCAGCGCCAGCCACAGCCAGAGCAAGGAATCCGCCGGCAATACTGAGATTCTTCATGAACATAGCCGCCTGCATCGGGTCCGTAAAATTGTTATGAAACAAGGCTGCGGAGACGACGCAGAACAGGCCTAAAGAGAATGCCGCCGGACGTGTCCATGCGCCCAGCAGGATGGCCAGTCCGCCGCCCAGTTCAAGCGCGATCACAGCCGGCAACAGTGCACCGGGCACCCCTGCCGACTGCATCATCGTGGCCGTAGATGCGTAGCGCTCCAGCTTGTCGGCTCCGGCGGCGATGAAGATCAGCGCCATCAAGATACGCGATAGGAGCAGAAAGGTGTTGCGGTGCTTATCCATGGGGTGGAACTCCGTTGTTAGGTGGTGTATTGGTCGGCTGGCGTTATTCATCGGGCCGCCTGCATTTGCAAGCCCGCGTCGCGTGCCTTGCGAAGATCAAGCGCGACATCCACGATCATGTCTTCCTGGCCGCCAACCATGCGGCGACGGCCCAGTTCGACCAGGATGTCGATCGTCGCCAGCCCGTATTTACTGGCGGCAGCCTCCGAGTGGCGCAGGAAGCTGCTATAGACGCCAGCGTAGCCCAGAGCCAGCGTTTCGCGGTCGACCCGTACCGGGCGGTCCTGCAGCGGCCGGACGATATCGTCGGCCGCGTTCATCAGCCCGAACAGATCGCAGCCGTGGTTCCAGCCAAGGCGGGCGGCGGCAGCGATGAACACTTCTAGCGGCGCGTTGCCGGCTCCGGCCCCCATCCCTGCCAGGCTGGCATCGATGCGATCACAGCCTTCCTCGACGGCGACGATGCTGTTGGCCACGCCGAGACTGAGGTTGTGGTGGGCGTGGATGCCGGTTTCCGTTTCCGGCCGTAGCGTGTCCTTGAAGGCGCGAAAGCGCGCGCGCACATCAGCCATGCCCAGCGCGCCGCCGGAATCGACTACATAGCAGCAGCTGGCGCCGTAGCCTTCCATCAGCTTGGCCTGATCGGCCAAGCCTTGCGGGCTTTGCATATGGCTCATCATCAGGAAGCCAACGGCGTCCATCCCCAGGTTGCGCGCATACTCGATGTGCTGGCGCGCGATATCGGCCTCGGTGCAGTGGGTGGCGACGCGCACCACGCGGGCGCCCGCATCATAGGCTGCACGCAGGTCGTGCAGGGTGGCGATGCCGGGTAACATCAGGGTAGCGATCTTCGCGTGCTGCACTACCTCGGCCACGGCTGCGATCCATTCCACATCCGTATGGGCGCCAAAACCGTAATTGAAGCTGCCCCCCTGCAGACCATCGCCATGGGCCACTTCGATCGAATCAACGCCGGCGGCGTCGAGCGCACGGGCGATCTGCCGCATCTGTGCCTGGCTGTACTGGTGCCGGATGGCGTGGCTGCCGTCGCGCAGGGTAACGTCGGAAATATACAGTTTCTTGTTCATGGCAGGCTCCGGGAAGTGGGGGCGATGGCGCTAAGCATGCGCTGCGCCATCTGTTCAGCGGTCCGCAGGGCGGCGCTGGTCATAATGTCGAGGTTGCCGGCGTAAGCTGGCAGGTAATGGGCGGCGCCTTCCACTTCGAGGAAGATGGAGGTTTTCAGTCCCCCCATGCGCGGGCCCACGCCGGGAATGTTGATTGAGCGGTCGGGATCGATCCGGTCGAACTGGACCTGCTGCTTCAGCCGGTAGCCGGGCACATAGGCTTGCACGGCAGCGGCCATGGTGGCCACGGAGTCGGCGATGGTCGCTTCGTCGGCCAGCTCGCTCAGGGTGTAGACGGTGTCGCGCATGATCATGGGCGGTTCGGCCGGGTTGAGGATGATAATGGCCTTGCCTTTGCGTGCTCCGCCTACCACTTCGATGGCGCGCGACGTTGTTTCCGTGAACTCGTCGATATTGGCGCGGGTGCCCGGACCGGCCGAGCGGCTCGCGATCGACGCGATGATCTCGGCATAGTGGACCGTCGCCACGCGCGCCACCGCTGCCACCATGGGGATGGTGGCCTGGCCGCCGCAGGTGACCATGTTGACGTTGGGGGCATTGATGCAAGCGTCGCCATTGACGACCGGCACGCAGTAAGGACCTATGGCGGCCGGGGTCAGGTCGATGCAGATGATGTCCGGGCGCGCCGCCCGCAGCAGCGCTTCATTGTGGCGGTGCGCGCTGGCCGAGGTGGCGTCGAACACGATGCCGATGCCGGCGAACTGCGGCATGCGCAGCAGTCCCTCGACGCCTTCGTGGCAAGTGGCCACGCTGTGGCGGGCCGCGCGCGCCAAGCCGTCGGAGCCGGCGTCGATGCCAACCATGACACTCAATTCGATATGGGCGGCATGGCGCAGGATCTTGAACATCAGGTCGGTGCCGATGTTGCCACTGCCGATGATGGCAGCCTTGATTTTTTCAGTCATCATATGTTCCTCAAATTAGACGGCAAGCGACGTTGCCTAGTCCGCCGACGACGGCGTGCAGTTGATCGCCGGCCGCGATGGGTACCATGGGCCCCAACGCCCCCGACAGCACCAGCTGGCCCGCTTGCAAGGGCTGGCCCAGCCGGGCCATGGTGCGCGCCAGCCAGTAGGCCGCGCGCAATGGATGGCCGAGGCAGGCCGCGCCAGACCCGGTCGATACCAGTTGGCCGTTGCGGTAGAACTGCATGCCGGCCTCGCCCAGGGCGACCTGGCCCAGCGCGACGGGCTGATGGCCCAGCACATAGACGCCGCAGGAGGCGTTATCGGCCACCGTATCTTCCAGCTTGATTTTCCAGTCCGTGATGGCGCTGTCGACGATTTCGATGGCTGGCAGCGCATAGGCGATCGAACGCAGGAATTCACCCCAGCTGGGAGCCGGTCCGGCCAGGGCCTGACCGACGACGAAGGCGATCTCCACTTCCGCCTTGGGCTGTAACAGCCGGGCCGCCGGAATGGCGTCGCCATCGACATATTCCATATCGTCGAACAGCACGCCGAAATCGGGTTGGTCGACTCCCAGCTGCTGTTGCACAGCGAGCGAGGTCAAGCCGATCTTGCTGCCCACGATGCGTGCGCCCTGCGCCAGCCGGGCGGCCGTGTTAAGGGCGGCCACGGCATAGGCCTGTTCTATTCCTGCAATGCCGTGACTGATGGTGATGGGCACGATGGTGGTGCCACTGCTTCGGGCCTGCGCCAGCGCCGCGGCCGCTTCGCCCAGCGCGCTGTTATCGCGCTCGGGGGCGTTCATGCTGCCTCCCTGAGCTCGAGACGTTCAGGCCGCCCCAGCTGGGTGCGCAGCGCGGACACCAACTGGCCGACCGCTACTGCGCGAACCATGCCGAAAGCGAACTTATCGGGACGAATCAGGGCCACCGCGCCTGTGCCTATGCCGCTCCGCCCAAACCAGGCGATGCCAGAGCCGCTCAAATCTTCCAGTTCCACCAGACCACACGGGCTGCTGCGGGCTACTTCACCCTGCGGCCGACCGCCGTGCGGGTAGAGCGCCAGGTAACTGGTGCCGAGCGCCTCGAGCCATTGCAAGTCGGCGGGTTGGAGATGCGTGCGCGGATCGACGCCCGCCCCGATCAGTGCATAGCCGCGTCCCGTCACCGTGTCCAGCAGCAGCTGTTTGCCGTTGCGGGTCAACACCATCGGTTGTGGCATCAGACGCCCTTCCGGGCCGTTACGCTTGCGCCGCGCCAGGCCGAAATAGCGGCCCCGAGGATAGACCGGCTGCGGCTTGAACCTGGCTTCCTTGAGCAGGTCGCGCACACCCGGCGTGTGTTGGATCAGGCGCACCAGGCTGTTGCGCAGCATGGCCTTCAAGGGGTTCGATACGGAAACGAAGTCCTTCATCAGGACCGACATATCGATCATCGACTTGGCGTGCGGCATCCGTTCGCTCTGGTAGGTGTCGAGCAGCTGCTCGCCCGCCTTGCCGGCCAACACGGCGTCTAGCTTCCAGGCCAGATTGTAAGCGTCACGCACACCGGCGTTCATGCCCTGGCCGATGAATTGCGGTGTCATGTGGGCCGCGTCGCCAGCGAGGAATATTCGGCCGTGGCGCCATTCCCGCGCAATCAGGGCGTTGAAGGTATAGACCAGGCGGCGCAGGATGGTGACCTTGTCGACGTCGATGTACCGGGACAGGTAGTGACGGACTGTGGCCATATCCTCCATGTATTCCTTGCTTTGGCCGGGCATTAGCATGAACTCGAAGCGGTGATGACCGTTTGGCTGGCGGCAGCTGACGGTGGGGCAAGCGGGGTCGCAATAGAAATTGAAGTATGGCAAATGGCGCAGGCAGTCCTCACCAGGCTGTTCCTTAATGTC
Source organism: Pseudomonadota bacterium (assembly GCA_040389625.1). Classification (GTDB taxonomy): domain Bacteria; phylum Pseudomonadota; class Gammaproteobacteria; order Burkholderiales; family Burkholderiaceae_D; genus Rugamonas. The sequence continues at coordinate 7,579 of JAZJZQ010000288.1, forward strand.
GACCACCAGCCACGGGTTGGGAAAACTCTGTCCCGACATCTGGATGCCAAGCTGGGTGCGGGTCACGCTGCGCCCACCTTCGCAGGCGACAAAATACTTACCTCGCACCATCTGCTCGCCCGGTTGCGGCATGGGTGCGGTGCCAGCCGGCGGCGCCGGTTTGGCGTAGTGCTGGCTCAAGCTGGCCAGGTGGAATACCTGCGTGCCTTGGCCATCCTGCTCGCTGCGGGTCACTTCGCGCCCGCGCCGCAAGCGCACCGAGGGATAGCGCACCAGCAGGGCCGCCATCTTTTCTTCCAGGAAGGGCTGATAGAACAGGTTGCAGATCGGCCAGCCATAGGGCCGCGCCAAGTGGCGATATTGGTTCAGCACGCTGCCATCAGGCAGCACCCACTGGAACGGCATGTCGAGCAGCATGTCTTCCGCCAGCTCCTCGCCCAGGTTCGCGTCCTGGAAGATGCGCATGCATTCGTCATCCGTATAGACGGCGCGGGCATTGCCGTAGAACTCAGGCTCGCGTTCTAGTATCAACACACTGCGGCCTCGTTGGCCCAGCAGGTGGGCCAACGTCAGCCCGGTCGGCCCCAGGCCGGAAATGACCACATCGTATTCGCACGTGGCCTCGGATTCGGCATTCATGTTGTTGTCTCCAATAATGATGTTGTGTCAAAACCCGTTGGGCATGAATTCCTTGCCCACCAGGGAACACAGCGCGCGCGCCAGTTCCCCCAGTTTGTCGCCCACGGTGTGCCGGGGCCGGTGCCCCCAGATGCTGATGCCCTGGTGGACGCTGGGCTGCCAGTCATGTTCATCGACGACGATGGGCTGCCAACCGAACTCGATCTCGAAGCCCGACGGCGTGCGTACATAGAACGACAGCTCCTTGTCGTTGGTGTGCTGGCCCATGCCCAGTACGATGGGATAGCCCAGCTTGTGGCAGCGCACGTAGGCCGCAGTCAGGTCGTCCAGCGTGGCCGCCTGGACGTTGAAATGCTGGATGCGGGTGCGGATCGGGTCCATACGCCTGCCGCGGGTGCACGCCACCGCGATCGAGTGGTGACGCGGGTTCAGGCGCAAGAATCGGATGTTGAGCGTCAGCCCGCTGATGTGCGCCACGATGTCGTCGCTGTGGCGGGCGTCGAATATCGCGTGCCAGAACGCCAGCATGGCCTCCGGCTGGCGCGAGGTAATGGCCACGTGGCCCATGCCGGCCTCGCCCGTCACGAAGGCGCTGGTGCGCATGCGTAACGGCGCATCGTTCAACAGCGGCGTGGTAAACAGCTCGATCTGCAATTTTTTAGGGCCGGTGCACTGCCAGAACGCCGCCACGCCGCGCACGCGCGCCTGCTCCGCCGTGGCTGGGGTGACGGCAATCTGGTGCCGGCGCAGCCGGGCCAGCACCTCGTCCAGGGCGGCCTGGTCGCGTAATTGCCAGCCGATGGCGACCACGTCTTCCGCGCCGCCAGCTTGCACGATCAGCCGGCGCTGGTGCTGGTCCATGCGCAAGGCCAGCAGCCGGCTGTCGCGATGGGCCAGCTGCATGCCGAGCGCATCTTCGCCGAACTGGCGCCAGTCGTCCAGCCGGTCGGACTCGACCACTAGGTAACCGATCCGCACCGCGTTGAACAACGAATCGGGGGCTGGGCGGGCGCCGTTCATGGCTGCCTCTGCAGACCAGTACCATGTTCCAGCAAGAAGGCGGTGGTGACGGCGTTGAACTGGGTGGCCCGTTCCCACTGCACCCAGTGGCCCGTTTCGCTGAACAGGTGGACGTCGCAGCGGCGCATACGCTGTTGCAGCGAGCGGGCACCGGACGGCCGGTTGACCTTGTCCTCGGTCCCCCACAGCACCAGCGTCGGCGTATCGCATTGTTGCAGGCGTGGGTCGCGGGTGAAATCGAGTTTGCGGAATTTGGGCCAACCCTTGGGGCGGCGCAACGGGGGCGCCGCGATCACCTCCGGATCGACGCTGGAACGGTAGCGCTCGGCGATGACGGCACTGCTGACCTGGCTACCGTCATAGACCAAGTCGCCGCGGATGAAGCGGGTCAGCTTTTCTATGCTGGGACCGGCACCGTTGTAGTAATCGAACAGGCGGTTCAGACCCGGTGTGGGCAGGCCGCGCGTGGTATCCACGCCGCCTGGCCCCATCAGTACCAGACGCGCGGCGCGTTCCGGATGGTCAAGCGCAAAACGTAAGGCACAGGCGCCCCCGAGCGAATTGCCGATCAGGTGTGTCGTGCCGATCTGCAGGGCGTCGAGCAGGCCGGCCATGCTGCGGGCCAGGTCGCCGAACGGGTCGCTGCGGTCGATACCCTTGGTCGAACGGCCGTAGCCAGGCATGTCGGGGATCAGTACGCGAAAATGCCTGGCCAGCGCGGCAATGTTCCTCGTGTAGTTGGATACCCCGGAGGCGCCGGGCCCGCCGCCATGCAGCATCAACACGGCGGTCCCTTGCCCAGCCTCGGCCAGATAGATGCTGCGGGCTCCGACTTGGACTGTTCTTGTTGCCAATTTTGGCATTTCAAACTCGTTATTCATTGCGCATCGTCTCCGTTAGTGGCGACCGTCAGTGCTCGCCTGAATCGAACATTAACCTTGATTCGACATTTATGTCAAGTTGATGGTTATGTCGAATTTGTTTATGCTAGGCACATCGCTGGCGTTGGCGCCCGCTGTACTTACCGAGGAATAGCTATGGCAATCAAGCAGGGACGGCTGGACGTCCACCATCACATCATTCCGCCCCCGTTTGTGCAGGAAATGCAACGCCGCGGCCTTGCCACTGTGGCCGGTGCGCGACTGCCGGACTGGACTCCGGCAGATTCGTTGGCCGTCATGGATGCCAACGGCATCCAGACCGCCATCACGTCGCTGTCTGCTCCTGGCGTGTATTTTGGCGATCGCGGCGCGGCGATCGCGCTGGCCAGGCAGTGCAACGAATATGCCGCCGACATGGAGCAGCGTGCCCCTGGGAGGTTCGGGTCGTTTGCCGTGCTGCCCATGCCTTTCGCCGATCTAGCCGCGCGCGAAGCAATCTATGCGCTGGACGTGCTCAAGGCCGACGGCGTCGTGCTGCTCGGCAGTACCGATGGTGTTTTCCTGGGCGATCCGTCACTCGATGAATTGATGGCTGAACTGGACCGGCGTGGCGCGACCGTCTTCGTTCATCCGAATATGCACGCCACCAGTGCGCAGTTGGGGCTGGGCGCGCCAGGTTTTCTGCTGGAGTTCCTGTGTGACACGACACGCGCCGCCGTCAACCTGATCCTGACGGGCACCATTGAGCGCTTTCCCCATATCCGCTGGATACTGGCCCACGCTGGCGGCTTTCTACCCTACGTCGCTTGGCGCATCTCGCTAGCCAACGCGATTCCGGAATACGCCAGGCTGGCGCCGTTGGGCGTCCTTGAATACATCCAGCGCTTCTATTTCGATACGGCCTTGTCGCCATCGCCTTATGTGCTTGGTGCGCTGCGCGAACTGGTCGCCCCCACCCATATCCTGTTCGGTAGCGATTTCCCGTTCGCACCTGCGCCCGTCACCGCCGTATGCTGTACCACGCTTGATCACTCGGCCATGCTGGATACCGCTGGCAAATACGGCATCGCACGTGGCAACGCGCTGATGCTGTTCCCTCGGCACGGCGTGGATGGCGAACAGGTCAGGGCAACGCCAATCTACCAGGGAGACGATTTGCGCACCGTCGCTAAGCGCGTGAGCGCGCGCATCATTGGCAAGGTGGCCGAGCGGATACGCGCACGCTGAGCGAGCGACGCTGGATATGGCCGGGATCTGTGGGACAATACCGAACTTTCGCCCGCCCGGGGCTTGGGTGCAGTGGCGAAATGCTCACCCGAACAACTACAGAATGGTGTATCCAATTTATATGAAGCGAGATGACCACCGCGTTCGTGTTGGTGCCGAGCGCAGACAAAAGATGCGCCGGCATCTAATTGAAAGCGCGCTCAAACTGTTTGCAGAGCGGGGCTTGGAAGAAGTGGTGATCGACGACGTGATCGTCGCCGCCAGCGTATCGCGCGGCACCTTTTATTATTACTTCAAGACCAATGCGGAACTGCTTGCCGCCGTCGCCGAGGAGCTGGGCAATGAGCTGATGCAGATGATCGAGACAGTGGTCGGCACCATCAAGGATCCAGCGCAACGCTTGGCGCTGGGATTGCGCCTGTACCTGCACACGGTGCAGGCCTATCCGACCTTTGCCGGATTCGTGGCCCGCATCGGCATACATGCCGCCCGTCCTACCAACCTCGTGTTCGAGTATATTCCGCACCACCTGGAAGAGGGGATGCAAGCCGGCCGTTTCAAGATCGCCGACGTGGCCATGGGGCTAGATATCGTTGCCGGCATAGCCCTGGCTGCCGTCAACAGTATTGTGAGCCGCCCCCTGCCAGCGCATTTTCCCGAACAGGCTACCGCCCATATACTGATGGGGCTGGGCTTAACGGCCGCTGCTGCCAACCGCTTGGTGCAGTTACCGTTGCCCTCTATCGCGTTGGGGCCAGACTCGCTGCTGGTCAGGACGCATGCAGAGCCGGCCAGCGAAGATGCCACGCCGATTGCTTGAATTTCCCATCCCGCCTTACTGCCGGCCTTTGACGCATTCGTCACGCTAGTGCCGACCTGCGCACAGCCTGCCTTGCCGCGCGCCGCCGTGGCAAGCGCTCATGCCCCCCCTTGACTTCACCAGGTTCGGTCACTGCCGCACCGCCGGTCCCTGACGTTCAGTTGCAACAGACGACGTCTTTTACCATTTTTTATATCGACATATTCGTCAAGTCGATAAAAATGTCATTATACTTGACGTGACAGTAGGTTTTGCACCAACCACACCTGGTGCTGCAGCACCCGGGCGAAGGACTGCCGGAGCAATCTACTGCACCTCAAATCGAAAAAGACGGAGACAGCAATGACCAAAAAGAAGACGCGCTTGCCTACCTGGGCAGCGTTGTATGTGACCGCACATCTCGTAGCATCGCCTGCGGTGGCGAGCGATGCCTTTCGTGTGCGCTACAACATCGCCGGTAGCCTGGGCGGCGAGATCTTTGCGCCGCTCGACAAGCCCGGCATTGCCGTGGCAGCAGCCGTCACCCGGATCGACATCGACCGGCTCAGCGGAGATCACGGCGAGCTGCGTACCGTGGCCGTCCCAGGCGGCACGGTGCCATTGCCGGCGCCGGCGCCGGCCGCGCTGTTCCCATCATATGGCGGGCAGGATGCCGTGAGTAACGCAAGTGGTTCGTCGCAAAACCAGCAGAATGTGGCGTACGGCTATCTCAGCGAGGGAGTGATCGGCGGCGGACATCTCACGTTCGGGATCAACTTGTCATATGCCGTCATCAAGCAGCGCCTTGCGGTTCAGGCTGCGACGCCAGCGTTGAACTATCCGCATCCGTCCCTGCCACCGGCCGCCGCGCGGGCACAGGTGGCGGCCGGTTTCGACAGCCGCTATCAGGCCGGACTGGCAGCGCAAGGCGCGGCCGTGTCGGGCAACGACGAAGGCATGGGGGATGCGGAATTGTTGGGCGGCTGGACCTATTCGAGTGCGCAGTGGCGCATCGTGGCCGGCGGTTCCATCGTATTGCCGACCGGGCATTACGACAGCGCACATGCCGTCAACGTCGGATTTGGCAACTACTACACGCTGCGCCCGGCCTTCCAAGCGACCTATCTTGTCACGCCTAAGTTCGCCATAGCCGGGAAAATGACCGTCGGGTTAAACGACCGTAACCGCGACAATCATGTTCGCAGCGGCAATTGGGCCGGAGGGGAAGCCGGGCTCGCCTATTTTTCGCCGATAGGCGTCGTCGGTGCGCACGCGGTCCGGGTGCGGCAGTACCAGGACGACGATGGTGGTGCGTTCGGCGCCAACCGTTATGCGCTCACGGGGGCTGGATTGTTCTTCACCACCAAACTGCCCGTCATCAATACTGCACTGACTATCCAGTACATGACTACCACCTCTTCGCGCAATGCCAAAGCGGGAACCTTCGGACAGATTCGCCTTGTTAAGTTCTTCTGACTTGCGCCACGGCGGCATGTCTGCGATGTGCTTGTGGGGGTTGAACTTTTTGGGGGCGAACTCCGTCAGCTGCGCAGTCGCACCGTCATTGCTGCGGGGCCGGTACAGGGGCGAGGCGCGGCGGGAGGTTCCGGCTTTGGCTGCGCACGAGATCGGCGCGCCGAAGGGCAAGTGGCTGCGCCTGCCTGGCGCCGCCACTTGCCCCGCCCCAACCCTTAGTGCAGCTGGTGCTTCAGCTCCGACAATTCATGATGCATGTGATTGACAGCGCTCTTCATTTGCGGCGTCAGGTCCGCGCCGCTGCTGCATACGCGCTTGGCACGGTCGCCCAGCTGTTCCAGGTCGTCCACCATCTTGCGGATGCGGCCTTCGTCCTGGGACTGGATCACGTCCTTGGCCATGTCGGCCTGCTTGTCCAGCCGCTCGATGCAGTCGCGCAGTTCGCCCGGCACGTTACGTTCTGCCGAGCAGGCTTGCGACGCCTGGCCGATCGCATGTTCCACGCTGGTGAATCGCCGTTGAATCTCGTTCGCTTGCAGCATGATGTATCCCTCCTGAATGAATCGCACGCGGATTGCGCGCGTCATCGTTGGAGCGCTGCCGGCGCAGGAAGTTGCATCAGGCCGCTTGAGCCATCACAAGGGCCATGGCCGCCGCATGCGCTAGCGCGCCGCGCACGCCATCAGCCGCCGCACACAGGCAAGGCCAGCGCCTGCAACACTTCGCCTTGCGCCGATTGCACAAAGGCGCTCACGCCCAGCTTGCCCGGCGCGGCGCCCGGCGGCAGCGATACGGTGCGCGTCACGGCAGCCATGTTGACGCCGGCCTTGGCGCCGGATGACAACTCGACCGGCGCCAGCCATTCGCGCACCACATAGTCATGCCGCAGCAAGCGCCCGCTGTTCTCGCCCGCCGTCACCTTGCTGGCCAGGCCGCTTTCCACCAACGCCACGAACAGCTTGCCGCCGCGCGCCGCGCTGGCGCGCACGTCGATCGGCAAACCGGCCGCACCGGGCGCCCCCAGCGTGATGCCGATGTCGGCCTGCGCTGCCTGGCCATTGATGCGCCTGACGGCGGCCGGTACGCCGCCCGACCAGCCGCCCACGCCGCCACGCAGTTCCTGCCCGGCCACGAACAGTTCCGGGGTGTAGATGGTGCGCGAGCCAGCCAGCTCCGTCAGCCAGCGCTGGCGCTCGGTGAACGCGGCGCGCGAGAATGGATCTTTCCAGCCGATGTAATTCCAGTAATCGACATGCAGCGCCAGCACCACCGCCTGTTCCGGCGCGACGCCTGCCGCGCGCAAACCGCTGACGTACTGGTCGGCCGGCGGGCAGCTGCTGCATCCTTCCGACGTGTACAACTCCAGCAGCGCGACCCGATAGGCGGGACTGTGCGCGCTGCAGCTGCCGGCCGCCAGCACGGGGCCGATATTCAGGGCAGCGGCGGCCGTCAGGCTCAGGATCAAATGTTTCATGGCGTCTCCAGGATGTCGCGGTATGCCCATTGGTCGGGCGGCCATCGGCAAACTTACAGCCGTTGTAAAAACTTGTGACATTCGCAAAACATATCGAAAATATAAGTTACTATGCGCAACCTTTTCCATCCACACAAATCGCATGGACGACCCTGCATTGCGCACCGCCCGCCACTGGCCCGGCTTGTTGCTGACGGCGCTCATCCACGTTGCTTTGCTCTACGCTATGTGGCTACAGCTGCCAGACCGGCCCGCGGTTCGGCCGGCGGATGGGCGTCTTGCCATCCAGTGGCTGTTGCCGCTCACGCCTCGCTCCACCCCGGCCCAGCCTTCGCCACGGCAACCAGAGCTCCGCCCTGCCCCGGCTGCCCCGGTGACGCACTTGCCCACGCCACCCGTGCCGGACCGGACTGCCGACGTCGCGCCAGCGCGGCCGCCGGCCACTCCGCAGCCGATCACCCCGCCCGAACAGGCGCCGCCGGAACCGGACTTCGGCCCGGCCCGCCCCAGCGCTGCCGACATCATGAGCCGGGCGCGGCGCGACATCGCCGGTATTGACAAGGAATTGCGCAGGGAATTTCCCAAGCGGGGCATCGAGGCGCCACCCGAAGGCGTGCAAGCGCGGCTGGCGCGCGGCATTAACGCCGCCCACGAAGCGGCCGGGCCCAAATGGTACGAAGCCCCGGTCATAGTGGAGCTAAGCGACCCCGGCAGCAAGACGCGCGTCTACAAGATCACGACGGCGTTGGGCACCTATTGCTACTCACAGTCTGAGGACGGCCGCAAAGCTGTTACCAACTGCCCACGCTGACGTGCTGCTGCGCTGCTGCGCCGTTTGCGCAGCGTAGGACAACGATAACGCTGCGTGTTCGGAAGCTCAGCCTGGCACCAGCGCCGATTCGGCAGGCGCCACCGGCACCAGCTGACGCAGCCGCAGCGCGATCAGCAAGGCCAGGCCCAACCCTGCGCCCAGCACCGCCACCACGCCTGGCCAGCCGGCCCTGGCCCACATCACGCCGGTGGCGGAGCCGACCACGCTCGAGCCCATGTAGTAGAAGAACAGGTACAGCGCCGAAGCCAGCGCCTTGGGCGCCGAAGCCCGCCGCCCCACCCAGCTGCTGGCCACGGAATGGGTGGCGAAGAAGCCAAACGTGAACAGGGCCAGGCCGGCCACGATCAGCGGCAAGGCCGACGAAAGGGTCAGCAGCAGTCCCGCCAGCATCAGCGCCAGCACCCGCCACAGCACGCCGCGCCGGCCCAATTTGTCGGCCAGCCGCCCGGCCCACACGGAACTGTAGATGCCCAGCAGGTACAGGAAGGATACGGCGCCCACCGTGCTCTGGCTCAGACCGTATGGCCCGCCCAGCAGCCGGTAGGCGATGTAGTTGTACAGGCTGACAAAGCTGCCCATCAGCAGGAACGCCAGGGCAAACAGCAGCGGCAGGCCGGCGTCCGTCAGGTGCAGCTTAAAGCCGTCGCGCATGGCGCGCCAGCCGCCCCGGCCGGGCGCGAAATGGCGCGAGGCGGGCAGGCTGCGCCAGAATTCCCAGGCCGCCGCCAGGCCGGCCGTTCCCATCACGGCCAGCGCCAGCCGCCACGAGTAATAGTCGCTCAGCACCGAAGTGAGCACTCGCCCAGCCATGCCGCCGAACGCGCTGCCGCTGATGTACAGCCCCATGGACAGGCCCAGCGATGACGGTTCGATCTCCTCGCCCAGGTAAGCCATGGCGATGGCCGGCATGCCGCCCAGCGCCAGCCCCAGCAGGGCGCGCAACACCAGCAGCTGCACATGATTCTGGGCCAGCGCGCACAGCACGGTGAGCGCGGCGGCCAGCGCCATGGCCGTCACCATCAGCGGCTTGCGTCCCAGCCGTTCGGACAGCACGCTCGACGCCACCAGCGAAAACGCCAGCGTCGCCGTCGAAACGGACAGCGTCAGGCTGCTTTGCGCCGGAGTGAGCGCAAACTGGTGCGACAGCACGGGCATCAGCGGTTGCACGCAGTACAACAGGGCGAAACTGGAAAAGCCGCCGAAAAACAGCGCCCGGTTGGTGCGCTTGAATGCCGGCGTGCCGGCGGCGATGCGGGGAAGAGCGGAGGCGGACATGATGGCCTTGAGCTGGAACAATGAATCCATCTTAGGATTGCTCATTAATACTGTCCAATATATATTTAAGGCACTACTAATACTTTAAAGCGATTACTGGACATGGAATTACGCCACCTGCGCTACTTTATCGCCGTCGCCGAGGAACTCAGTTTCACCCGCGCGGCGCAGCGCCTGCACATCGGCCAGCCGCCGCTGAGCCAACAGATCCAGGCGCTGGAAGCGGAAGTGGGCGCCCGCCTGCTGGAACGCAGCAAGCGCTGGGTGCGTCTGACGGAGGCGGGCAAGCTGTTCCTCGACGATGCGCGCCGCGTGCTGGCCCTGTCCGAGCAAGCCATGCAGACGGCGCGCCGGGCCCAGCGGGGCGAGGCAGGCGAACTGCGCATCGGCTTCACGTTTTCCACCCCGTTCACGCCGCTGTTTGCCACCGTCATCAACCGCTACCGCCAGCGCTATCCTGGCGTCACCCTGACCCTGCACGAAATGGCCACCCTGCCCCAGATCGCCGCCCTGCCCGCCCGCACGCTGGACCTGGGCTTCGTGCGCCCGCCCGAAGTGGCCGTGCTGGAGGCCGTGCGCATGACCACCCTGCGCCAGGACCCGCTGCTGCTGGTGCTGCCGGTCGGCCACCCCTTGGCGGAACGGCAGGTGGTCGCCGCGCGCGAGCTGCAGGGACAGCCGTTCGTGATGTATCCGCCCACGGCCGGCACCGGCATCTATCACCAGATCCTGCGCCTGTGCCGGGCGGCCGGCTTCGAGCCGCAGATCGCGATGGAGGCGGGTGAGGCATCGTCCATCATCGGCCTGGTGGCGGCCGGCTGCGGCATTTCCATCCTCCCTGGTTCGTTCAACAGCATACGGATGGAGGGGGTGTGCTACCGCGCGCTGGCCGATCCGGATGCGACCACCACGCTGCTGCTGGCGCAGCGCGAGGACGACAGCTCGCCGCTGGTGGAAGCGTTCGTGGCGCTGGCACTGGCGGCGGCACAGGAAGCGCAGCGGCGGGCCTGAAAAACAAACGGCCAGCCGTTCCGCGTTGGCGGAAGGGCTGGCCGGATGCGTCACGCCGCCGGGGCGACAATGACGCGGACGATCAAGCGATCAGGCGATCAGGCGTAGTCGGCGTCCAGTTCGGAACCGGCATAGTTTTCCAGTTCCGCGAACAGCGTCTTCATGGCCGTGCGGCCACGGATATGCTGCAGCACCGTGCACGTGCTGCGGTAGCTGGCGATGCGGTCCAGCAGCACGGGATGGTGCTGCACCGGCACGGCGGCCACCAGCGCCGCCCAGCCCTCCTCGAAGTCAGGCTTGTTCTTGCGCACCGACTTGACGAAGCGCTCGAACTCCTTCTGCCCCGTGCGCGCCACCACCCTGCCCCCGCCTTCGACGGCGAAGATGACGGCCAGCGCGATCACGCCTTCCGCATTGAGGTCGGTGTCGCTGACGGGACCTTCGCTGTTGTGGCGGCGCAGCCAGGACGCCAGGCGCACGATGGCCTGGGTTTCCTTGCGCTGCTTGAGCTGCTGGGCATAGCGCTCGTAGCCGGACCAGTTCTGGTTCGGGTCGGCCTGGCAGAGGTCGACGAACAGGTCGCGCAGGCGGCGCTGTGCATAGACGGGGTCCAGGTCGTATTCGCCCACCAGCGCATCTTCCGGCAGCGCGGCCAGTTCGCGGATCAGGCGGAAGCCGGCCTGGAACGCGTGCTCGGCGCCATGCTCGACGAGGAAGTCCAGCGCCGCCTGGTCGCTCTCGTCCAGCAGCACGCTGTCGAGGCCCAGCGAGACGCCGCCCACGGTCAGCTGCAGCGCCTTCTGGATGCCGTCGGCCGTGCGGTCGTTGGTGAACTTCTCGGCCACCATGGCCGTGATGCCCGTGAGCTCGTCGGCCAGGTTGAAGGCGGCGTCCTGGCGCGGATCGGTGGCCAGTTGCTTGATGGCGCGGGTCAGGCGCGGCAGGTTTTCTACAACAATTGCTGGCAGCATGTATCAGGATTCCATTACGAGAAAATGCCGGTGCCCATGCTGCGGCGCGTGCCGGGCTTGGCCGCGCTGCGGGTGGACGGAACCTGCTTGCGCAAGCGGTACAGCAGTTCCTTGGTGGAGCGCTGCAGGTGCTTGGGTTCCTCGTCCGGGTCGTCGCTGAACTCGGCGTCGGCCAGGTCGGCGCTGTGGCGGAATTCCGGGAACAGCTCGAACAGGGCGCGGTCCCAGCCGTCTTCCGACGCCTGCGCCAGCGCCACGGCCAGCGGCACCACGTCGTTGTCGGACGAAGTCTGGCCCGTCAGGTAAGGGCCCTTGGCGATGATTTCGCCGGCCACTTCCAGGATCTCCTTGGGCGCCATCGAGAACAGGATGGCGAACACGGTCGAGCCCCAGTCGGTGGCCGACGCTTCGGCCAGCAGGGCGTTGCGGCGATCCTCGTCGTCGTTGGCGAACACCACGCCGTGCACGTGCGCGAACAGCGACTCGGCGATGCGCTCGGGATCGTCCTCGATCAGGTCGTCGGCCCAGGTGGCGGCGAAGAAGGCCAGGCTGTCGGCCCAGGCCTTGGGCGGCACCAGCAGCGTGGCCAGCGACATCTTGCCGCCGTCAAAGCCGGCCATGTGCAGCGCCGTGACCTGCGGCGGCAAGTCCTGCAGCACGTCCACCACGGCCAGGTCGCCGTACTGGTCGGCGGCATCGGCAAAGGCTTGCTCGGCGTGGCCCAGCGAGCCGGCCAGCACCAGTTCCGTCACCTGCTTGCGCAGCGCGGGCAGATTGCTTTTCTCGGACATGGTCATTCTCCTTCCTGATCGAACATTTGGGCGAAATCGTCCGTCGCCTGGTCTTCCTCGTACTCGTCGTCGTCGCCGTCGTCGTTGGCCGACAGCTGCTCGAGCGACTGGTCGTCGTCGTCCCACTTGCGCGGGTTCTTGTACAGGAAGGCGGTGATGATGGCCTGGCGCGCCAGGTCGGGGAAGCTCTCCTCCAGCGCCGCATACATCTTGGCCGGCGCCTCGCCCTGGCACGAGGCCATGGCGAACACGCGGGCCGGGTCGCCGAATTCATAGTCTTCCGCCTCGGCCAGCAAGCCCTTGGGGTTGGAAAACTCGATGTGATCGACCAGCGCGAAGGCCAGCATGTTCACATCCTCGATGCCGCCGCCGCTGGCGTATTCCGACACCAGGGCGTCGACCATGTTCTTGTAGTTCTTGCGATCGGGCGGGTCGCCCAGAATGCCGTCGATCTGGCCGCCCAGTTCGCGCGACTGATAGGCAAATTCGGGGTGTACTTTTCTCATGGAATGCTTTCTTTCTGTACTGCTGTCTGAATGGTGCGCGGCGCCACGCGGGCGCCGTTGCGGTTGCTGCGCTGTGGCCCCGATGGGCGTCAGGCCGGCGGCAGCGTGGTGCCGTGCAGGTTGAAGACCGAGCGCCACAGCTGGTAAGCCTCCGCTTCCGGGTCGATGATGATGCGGTGGTTCACGCTCTGGTTGTACTCTTCGCGCTTGACCGGGTCGGACAGGATTTCATATGCCTTGGTGATGCTTTTGAAACGCACTTCCGCACCGGGCGCCGGGTTGCGGTCGGGGTGGAAGCGCATGGCCAGCGAACGGTAGACCTTCTTGATTTCATCGTCCGTGGCGTTGGGCGCGACACCGAGCACATTGTATAAATTTTCCATTAGGAAATTCTCCGGGCCGAATGCCATAACAATTAAAGACGAATTATCCTATAGATCGGCCTCCGGCGTCCCGTTTTGGCTGTCCGCAGCGTCCGATAGTAGCGCGATCTGGGGCCGATCCCGGCCCCAACCTGCCGCCATCGGCATGCAACGCCCCCCGTTTCATGTCACAATCTTGTCAATTCATCCATTTCGATGCCGTGCCGCAGCAAATCGCGCTCCCCGCCGGGGGGATACGGTAAAATGCCCGCTACTCGACACTTTGCAAAGCAACTTTTCAGATGAGCAACGATAAAAACAGCACTGCGCCGGCCTTGTCCTCCAACTTCCTGCGCGCCATCGTCGAATCCGACCTGGCGGCCGGCACCCACGTCCGTCCGGGCCTGCCACCTGTCATCACCCGTTTCCCGCCGGAACCCAACGGCTACCTGCACGTGGGCCACGCCAAGTCGATCTGCCTCAACTTCGGCCTGGCGCGCGACTACCAGGGCCGCTGCCATTTGCGCTTTGACGACACCAATCCCGAGAAGGAAGAGCAGGAATACGTCGACACCATCATGGACAGCGTCCAGTGGCTGGGCTTCAGCTGGGACCATGAAGGCCCCGCCGGCACCGAGCACCACCTGCACTACGCCAGCGACTACTTCGACCAGCTGTACGCGATGGCCGAATACCTGATCACGGCCGGCTACGCCTACGTCGACAGCCAGAGCGCCGAAGACATGGCGGCCAACCGCGGCAACTTCAGCACGCCGGGCAAGAATTCGCCGTTCCGCGACCGCCCGCGCGAAGAATCGCTGCAACTGTTCCGCGACATGAAAGCCGGCAAGTTCCCCGACGGCGCCCACATCCTGCGCGCCAAGATCAGCGACGACGCCATGGCCTCGCCCAACATGAACCTGCGCGACCCGGCCATCTACCGCATCCGTCACGCGCACCACGTGCGCACGGGCGACGCCTGGTGCATCTACCCGATGTACGACTACACGCACCCGATCTCGGACGCGCTGGAACAGATCACCCATTCCGTCTGCACCCTGGAATTCCAGGACCACAGGCCGTTCTACGACTGGCTGCTGGCCACGCTGGCCGAAGGCGGCTTCTTCCAGCAACCGGTGCCGCGCCAGTACGAATTCTCGCGCCTGAACCTGACCTACGTCATCACCAGCAAACGCAAGCTGCGCCAGCTGGTGGAAGAAAAGATCGTCGACGGCTGGGACGATCCGCGCATGCCCACCATCGTCGGCCTGCGCCGGCGCGGCTACACGCCGGAAGCGA
>JAZJZQ010000289.1:0-5258 GCA_040389625.1 Pseudomonadota bacterium
CTGCAAATTCGTATCGGTAGTAGGTGGCGCAGTACCAATGTCTATCGGAATGCAATGCTACATTGACGTCATGCCGCAAACGACGGCATGGCGGCCTGAGCCAGGTGGGCTTAACGCCTTCAACCTTCAACTCCACACATAGCGCGTGCGCGCGTCTCTGTCCGGCCTCGGCCGGTTCCTGATGGCCTTCACTGTGCCAGGGGAGGGGTTCGTCCTGAATTTTTGCGCGTCGCCCCAACGGCGCCGGATTCGATGCAACGGGGTGGTGGCCAACACCGGAACGACTTTATAAATTTAAAAGAGGAGATGACATGAACAAGACGATGTTGAAGCTGTTGCCGGCCGCGCTGGCACTGATGTGCGGCGCCGCCAGCGCCGATGCCGGCCACGACGAGGAAGGTTTCCACGGCTACTTCCGGGTGGGCGCCGGTTCCAGTTCGGGCGGCGGTCCGCAGAGCTGCTACGGCCTGGGCGGCAATACGATGAAATATCGCCTCGGCAATGAGTGCGACGCCTATTTTGAAGGCGGCTACACCAAGGAACTGTTCAAGGACAGCGACGGCGTCAGCTTCGTCGGCACCCTGTGGGCCAACGAGTACAGCCCGGGCTCCGACTTCGCCAACGCCAAGCTGGGCATCGTCAAGGCCTATGTCGAAGCGAAGGGCCTGGACTTCCTGCAAGGCGGCGTGGCCTGGATGGGCAAGCGCTTCTACTACCGTCCCGACATCCACATGCTGGACCTGCAGTACATCAACCTGAACGGCACGGGCGCCGGCGTCGATGCCGCCAAGGTCGGCTCGGGCAAGCTCAGCTATGCACTGTTCAAGGACAACGACGCCAACAGCGTCGACCCGCTGACCGGCGCGCTGATCAAGAACACGGCCGCGGTGCGGCAGAACCTGGTGTACGAGGGCCTGCCGGTCAACGCGGGCGGCGCGCTGGATGTGGCCGTTTCGCTGATCAGCGCCACGGGCCAGGGCAAGCACAGCGGCTGGCAAGCGACCGTGCTGCACCGGCAGCAAGTGACGGGCGGCAGCAGCACCTTCGGCGTGCAGTACGGCGTGGGTCCCGGCACGGGCATCGGCGTGGGCAACGACAGGATGGGCGCCGCCGGCAGCACGGCGCTCGGTTCGGACGTGACGCGCACGCGCGTGTTCGACGACCTGTTCATCCAGCCGACCGAGAATTTTGGCATGGAGATGGTGGCCCTGGTGCAGCGCGACAAGTCCGACCTGGCCGGCAGCTCCACCTGGACCACGGTCGGCGCGCGGCCCGAATACGCGTTCTCGCGCCACTTCAAGATGCAGTTCGAGCTGGCCGCCAGCCGGGTCACCTTCTCCGACGGCACGCCGGCCCAGCGCCTGACCAAGGTCACGCTGGCGCCCACCATTTCCGCCGGCAAGGACTTCTGGGCCCGCCCGGAACTGCGCCTGTTTGTCACCTACGGCAAGTGGAATGACGGCGCCACGGCGGCCCTCAACGCCAACAACAACGGCGGCCCTGTATTAGGCAGCAACACCAGCGGCACCTCGGCAGGCTTCCAGGTCGAGTCCTGGTTCTAGCCTGGGCCCGCGCGGCGGCGGGTTGGCCGGAGCGGCCCGCCGCCTGCTTTTTTAACTTTGACAAGGAACACATCACATGAAAACGAATCAACCCCACGCCGACATCCGTCTGCAGGACAGGCATGCCCTGCTGACCGGTGCCGCCGGCGGCATCGGCCTGGCCGTCGCGGCGGCCTATCTTGACGCGGGCGCCCGCTGCACCGTGGCCGACGTCGGCGCCTTCCCTTCGTCGGGCTTGCAGCAGCTGATGGACAGCCATCCGGACACGCTGCGCTACGTGCAGACCGATATCACGCGGCTCGACGCCATCGACAGCCTGCTGGAGCGCGCCATGAGCCAGTTTGGCCCGGTGGACGTGCTGTTCAACAATGCGGCCGTGTTCGACATGGCGCCGCTGCTGGAGTCGGATGAGGCGATGTACGACAAGCTGTTCGACGTCAACGTCAAGGGCATGTTCTTCGTGATGCAGAAGGTGCTGGCGCAGATGGTCAGGCTGGGCCGCACCGGCGCCGTCGTCAACATGGCCTCGCAGGCCGGACGCCGCGGCGAGGCCCTGGTGTCGCACTATTGCGCCACCAAGGCTGCCGTCATCAGCTACACCCAGTCGGCCGCGCTGGCGATGGCGCCGCACGGCATCCGCGTCAACGCGATCGCCCCTGGCGTGATCGATACCCCGATGTGGGCCAACGTGGACGCCCTGTTCGCCCGCTACGAGGGACTGGAACTGGGCCAGAAGAAGGTCGCCGTCGGCAAGGCCGTACCGCTGGGACGCATGGGCGTGCCGGAAGAGATCGGCGGCGCGGCGATCTTCCTGGCCAGCGACGAGGCACGCTACATCACCGCCCAGACGCTCAATGTCGATGGCGGCAATTACATGAACTAAGCTGAATTCAGCCCGCCGGCGAACAAGGTGGGACCGGTGTCCGGCACACGGTCCTGTACCGCCTGCCTCAAGTGGCCTGTGCGTCCGCCAGTTCCCGCTGGCGCGCCTTGCTCAGCGAACGCAAGGCCTTGTCGTAGGACCAGGCCACCAGCTCGGCCAGGTAATCGGCCGGGAACCGGCGCACGTCCACCACCGTGACCCAGTGGAAGCGGCCCATGTAGCGGGCCGGCTTCACGCCCGGCATGCCCGTCAGTTCCAGGAAGCGGTCGGGTGCGACGCGGAAGCTGAAGCGCCATTGCTCCGGTTCGCTCGTCTTGAAGTAGGCGAACGTCTTGTCCCCCACCTTGTAGACCAGGATGTTGCTTGGCGGCCCGTGCAGGGTGGCGGCGGCGCCGGGATACTGTTGGCAGTGGGCCTTGAGTTGTTGGGTGTTCATGCTTTGGCGCTCAATGTGATAAACCGTATAAACCGTATGGTGCGCGCACTTGGCGCAGGTCGCGCTGCGGCCGCCCACAGTGCAGGGCTGGCGGAGGAAAAGTAATTGTCTGATTGTAAATGAATGTCGATAGTTGCGCTGCCGCCATGCTTGCGTGCAGTGCAACATTGCTTTCTGATGACGGCCCCATGTCTCCCTGCTATCATCTGGCGCTTCCATGCTGCGCTACCCGCGTCAGCATCCCTAGGCGTCCTTTGAAAGATGAAAACATGTCCCGTCCTCAGATGCTCGTACTGGTGGCCAGCCTTGGCCTGGCTATGACCCAGTTTGCCCACGCCGCACCGGCCGCACCGGCCGCCGCCACCGCCGCAGCGCTGGCCGGCAATCCCTTCCTCAAGCCCAGCACGCTGCCGTTCGAATACCCGGCCTTCGACAAGATCAAGGACGAGCATTTCGCACCCGCCTTCGCCGAGGGCATGCGCGTGCAGCTGCAGGAAATCGACGCCATCGCCAACAACCCCAAGCCGGCCACCTTCGACAACACCATCGTGGCCATGGAGCGTTCGGGCCAGCTGCTGACCCGCGTGCAGACCACGTTCCAGAACCTGCAGGGCGCCAACACCAACGATGCGCTCGACGCCATTGACCGCGACATGTCGCCCAAGCTGGCCGCCCATGGCGACGCCATCTTCCTGAACGCCAAGCTGTTCACCCGCGTCAACACCCTGTACGCCCAGCGCGACAAGCTGCACCTGGACGGGGAAGCGAAGCACTTGCTGGAACGCTACCACACCGATTTCGTGCGTGCCGGCGCCCAGCTGTCGCCCGCCGACAAGGAAAAACTGAAAGCCATCAACGCCGACATCGCCACCCTGCAGACGGCCTTCACCCAGAACGTGCTGAAGGAAGCCAACGCCTCGGCCCTGGTGGTCGATACCCGCGCCGAGATGGCCGGTATGACGGACGCGGCCATCGACACGGCCGCCGCTGCCGCCAAGGCCAAGGGCATGGACGGCAAGTTCCTGATCGCCATCACCAACACTTCCGGCCAGGCGCCGCTGGCCGTGCTGAGCAACCGCGCCGTGCGCGAACGCCTGATGGCCGCCTCGCTGGCCCGTGGCAGCCATGGCGGCGAGTTCGACAGCCGCGACATCGTGCTCAAGATCGCCAAGGCCCGCGCCGACAAGGCCACCTTGCTGGGCTATGCCAACTTCGCCGCCTACGCGCTGGAGGACCAGACGGCCAAGACCACCACCGCCGTCAACACGCTGCTGGGCGAGCTGGCCAAGCCGGCCGTCAACAATGCGCGCAAGGAAGCGGCCGACCTGCAAACGCTGGCCAACGGGGAAGGCGCCAACTTCCAGGTGGACGCGGCCGACTGGGCCTACTACACGGACAAGCTGCGCGCGCAGCGCTTCTCGTTCGACGAGAACCAGCTCAAGCCTTACTTCGAACTCAACAATGTGATGACCAAGGGCGTGTTCTACGCGGCCGGAAAGCTGTACGGCCTGTCGTTCAAGGAGCGCAAGGACCTGCCCGTGTACAACCCGGACGTGCGCGTGTTCGACGTGTTCGACGCCAACGGCAAGCAGCTGGCCATCTTCATCGCCGACATGTACGCCCGCAGCAACAAGCAGGGCGGCGCCTGGATGAACGCTTATGTGTCGCAATCGAAGCTGCTGGGCGCCCACCCTGTGGTGGCCAACCACCTCAACATTCCCAAGCCGGCCGCCGGCGAACCTACGCTGCTGACCTACGACGAGGTGAAGACGGCCTTCCACGAGTTCGGCCATGCGCTGCACGGCATGTTCTCGAACGTGAAGTATCCCCGTTTCTCGGGCACCAACGTACCGAGCGACTTCGTCGAATACCCGTCGCAAGTGAATGAAATGTGGGCCGTGTGGCCGGAAGTGCTGGCCAACTACGCCACCCACTACAAGACGGGCGCGGCCATGCCCAAGGAGTTGCTGGACAAGGTGATCGCCTCCAAGAAGTTCAACCAGGGCTTCATGACGACGGAATACCTGGCGGCGGCCCTGCTGGACCAGCGCTGGCACCAGCTGACCCCGGCCCAGATCCCCACCGACGTGCTGGGTTTTGAGGCCGCGGCGCTGAAGGACATGGGCGTGGACTTCGCGCCCGTGCCGCCGCGCTACCGCACCACCTACTTCTCGCACAGCTTCTCGGGCGGCTATTCGGCCGGCTACTACGCCTACCTGTGGAGCGAGAAGCTCGACGCGGACTCGGTGCTGTGGTTCAAGGAAAACGGCGGCCTGCTGCGCAAGAACGGCGATTGGTTCCGCAAGACCTTGCTGTCGCGCGGCGGCACCGACGATGCGCTGCAGCTGTTCCGCGACTTCCGCGGCCGCGACGCCAT
>JAZJZQ010000289.1:5358-6863 GCA_040389625.1 Pseudomonadota bacterium
GCGGCACCGACGATGCGCTGCAGCTGTTCCGCGACTTCCGCGGCCGCGACGCCATCATCGCCCCGCTGCTCGATCGCCGCGGCCTGAACGGGCAGTAAGCATCGGGCCGGCGCGGCCGGCGTTACAATGAAGGGCCAGCCGCGCCACGGGCGCAGCTGGCCCTTTTTCCATGTGCCGGCGCAAGGCGGACCCAGGAAAGCGCGCCCGCAACCCTGAATATGAGTAAGATAGAACATGAACAAACCCAGCCTGGACGGTGTCACCCTGGAAGCAATTGTTACGCGCCTGCAAGCCCATTACGGCTGGGAACAGCTGGCCTTGCGGATTGACATCAACTGCTTCATCAGCGACCCTAGCATCAAGTCGAGCCTGAAATTCTTGCGCAAGACCCCGTGGGCCAGGAAGCGGGTGGAAGACCTGTACCTGGCAACCACTTTTACCAATTGACCGGGAACCGAATATGGACAGCAATCTGAAAGCATCGCTCACTTCCCTGCACCACCGCCTGGCCGCCGCCGGCCCCGTGGATGAGGAATTGCTGGAACTGCTGCGGCAGCTCGACGGCGACATCAAGGCCCTGATGGAGCGGGCGCCGGCCCAGCGCGCCGCCGATGCCGGCACCACCACGTACGGCCTGGCCGAGCGCACCCAGGAACTGTCGGCCAAGTTCGCCGCCAAGCATCCACAGCTCGAGCCGGCCTTGCGCGAACTGGGCAACATCCTGTCCAGCATGGGTATCTGACGGGGCGCACCAACAAGAAAAGCCGGCCTGCGCGCACGCGTCAGGCCGGCCAGGCAGGTTACAAATGAGGACCCGGGACCGGTAGTCCCGGGCAGCCAGCGTTACGGAAACGCCAGCATCGGCGGTTCAATACCGCCAAAGCTGATTTCGGGATGGCGCTTGGCGATCATGTCTTCGATTTCATCCACGCGCCGCACGGGCACGTCCACGATCAACAGCACCTGCCCTTGTTCGATACGGCTCGCGAACTGCTTGAGCCGGGTGTTCGGCACGGCGGCCGCGTTCATGCCGGAGGCCCAGCCCCCGAACAGTGCCCCGCCCAGCGCCACCAGCAGGATGGCGGCCGTGCGTACGGTGTAGCCGTCCAGCGGGAACAGGGTCAGGAACACGCCCGCGCCCAGGCCGACGATGCCGCCGATGATGATGCCCAGCTGGGCGCCATGCACCACGTCCGTTTTTTGCAGCACGCTCACGTCCGGCATATCGGGCGGCAGCGCGCCTTCACGGGCCATGAAGCGCATGTGGCCGATCTCTATACGCGCCAGCAACAGTTCGTCGAGCATGACGCGGGCGCGGGGAATATCGGGCAGCATGAAATAGAGGCGGCGTCGCATAATGGTCTCCCGGTTGGTTGGTGGGGATAAATTGCCACGTTTCAGTTATAGCAAAGATGCCCGGTAAAGCAATGGGAGTCTGACATGACTTACTGCGTCGCCATGGTTGCCAGCTCAGCCACAAGTGTTTGAATAATAAAAGAATTTTT
>JAZJZQ010000290.1:0-1698 GCA_040389625.1 Pseudomonadota bacterium
GTGTCGCGGATCTCGCCGATCAGGATCACGTCCGGCGCCTGGCGCAGCGTGTTCTTGAGCGCGTTGTGCCAGGACAGCGTGTCGACCCCCACTTCGCGGTGGGTGATCAGGCAACTCTTGTTCTTGTGCACATATTCGACCGGGTCTTCCACCGTGATGATGTGGCCGGCCGAGTTGGCGTTGCGATAGTCGATCATGGCCGCCAGCGTGGTCGACTTGCCCGAGCCCGTGCCGCCCACCACCAGCACCAGCCCGCGCTTGGTCATGATGACTTCCTTGAGGATGTCGGGCAGGTCCAGCTTTTCGAAGGTGGGGATCTCGGACGCGATGGTGCGGATCACCATGGCCACGTTCTGCTGCTGCACGAACACGTTGACGCGGAAGCGGCACACGTCCGGCAGTGAAATGGCGAAGTTGCACTCGAGCTCAGCTTCGAACTCGGTGCGCTGCTTCTCGTTCATGATGGACAGGGCCAGCGCGCGCGTGATGGGTCCGCTGAGCTTTTGCTGGCTGAGCGGCTTCATGGCGCCCTGCGACTTCATGCTGGGCGGGAAGTCGGCGGAAATGAACAAATCGGAGCCGCCCGTATGGTGCATTACCTTCAGCAGCTTGTGGAGGTAGGCCTGGGCCTCTTCAGGGCCAAAAGTGGAGGACATGCGAACCTTTCAATCAGTCGGTGCAGCGTAACGGCCGTGCGCAACATTATATCGGCAGCGGCCGCCGCCACCGTTTTTCCTAAATGGGACAGCGCTTGATATTGGCCCATTTATATCATTGCGTCCCCGCAATGCCTGTGTTCAAATAGGTTTATGACACTGACCGAACTGAAATATATCGTTGCTGTTGCACGAGCGAAACACTTCGGCCACGCGGCCGAGGCGTGCTACGTCGCCCAGCCAACGCTCTCGGTAGCAATCAAGAAGCTCGAAGACGAGCTGGGTGTCGTATTGTTTGAACGGGGCGGCGCGGAAATCTCCGTCACCCCGCTGGGGGCCCAGATCGTGGCCCAGGCCGAACGCGTGCTGGAACAGACGGCCGCCATCAAGGAACTGGCCAAGCAGAACAAGGACCCGCTGGCCGGCCCCCTGCGGCTGGGCGTGATCTACACCATCGGCCCTTATCTGCTGCCGCCGCTGGTCAAGGCCATGATCGCCAACGTGCCCCAGATGCCCTTGATCCTGCAGGAAAATTTCACCGTCAAGCTGCTGGAAATGCTGCGCCAGGGCGAACTGGACGCGGCCATCATGGCCCTGCCCCTGCCCGAACATGGCATGGCCGTGCAAGCGTTGTATGACGAACCGTTCGTGGTGGCCATGCCGCCGCAACACCCGTGGTCGCGGCGCCAGGCCATCCCGGCCGAGGACTTGAAGACGGAAAACATGCTATTGCTGGGCAACGGCCACTGCTTCCGCGACCAGGTGCTGGAAGTATGCCCCGAAATGGCGCGTTTTTCCTCGCCCGGCAACGGCATGCAGCGCACCTTCGAAGGCTCCTCGCTGGAAACCATCCGCCACATGGTGGCTTCCGGCATCGGCCTGACGGTGCTGCCGCGCGCCTCCGTGCCGGACATGGACAGCGCCGACGGCATGCTGCAATTCCGCCACTTCAGCCAGCCGGAGCCGTCGCGCCGGGTGGTCATCGTGTGGCGCAAGAGTTTCACCCGCAAGGCCGCCATCGACGCCGTCTGCGCCGCCGTGG
>JAZJZQ010000290.1:1798-4923 GCA_040389625.1 Pseudomonadota bacterium
GACAAACCGATCGGCACCCTGCTGCTGCTGTGGCCCACGCTGAGTGCCCTGTGGCTGGCCTCGGGCGGCAAGCCGGACTGGAAGCTGGTGCTGATTTTTTCCGTCGGCACCCTGCTGATGCGCTCGGCCGGCTGCGCCGTCAACGACTACGCGGACCAGGATTTCGACAAGCACGTCAAGCGCACGGCCCAGCGCCCCATCACCAGCGGCAAGGTCAGCGGCAAGGAAGCGCTGGCCATCGCCGCCGCCCTGGCCTTGCTGTCGTTCGGCCTGATCCTGCCGCTCAATGCGCTGACCAAGCAACTGTCGGTGGCCGCCGTCATCATTGCCGCCAGCTATCCCTACTTCAAGCGTTTCTTCGCCCTGCCCCAGGCTTACCTGGGCATCGCCTTCGGTTTCGGCATCCCGATGGCGTTCGCTGCCGTGCAGGACACGGTGCCGCCGCTGGCCTGGGTGATGCTGGTGGCCAATGTGTTCTGGGCCCTGGCCTACGACACGGAATACGCCATGGTGGACCGCGACGACGACTTGAAAATCGGCATCAAGACCTCGGCCATCACCTTCGGCCGCCACGACGTGGCCGCCGTCATGTTCTGTTACGGCGCCAACCTGACGCTGCTGCTGGCCTGCGGCTGGCTGCTGGGCTTGCGGGCCTGGTTCGTTACGGGACTGCTGGCAGCGGCCGGCATAGCGGCGTACCATTACACCTTGATACGGGGCCGTGAACGCGACGCCTGCTTCTACGCCTTCCGCCACAACAACTGGCTGGGCGCGGCAGTGTTCGCCGGCGTGGCCCTGGATTACGCGCTGCGCTGAGCGCGTCCCGCGCCCCCTTGATCTGGCGCACAGCGCCATCCGCGCAGCAACTTATACACTGGGCACTTTCACGGAGTATCGTTACACCTGACCAGGGAGAAGCCATCATGGAACAGACTGTGCAACAAGGCAATGGCGCCGTCAACGGCAACATGGCGCAAAGCCAGGCCACCGGCAACGAGGCGCGCGACAAATTGATGAACGATCTGAAGCTGGTCATCGGCGACGCCGAAGCCTGGCTCAAGGAAGCCAAACACAACGCCGCCAATCACGCCGGCGAAGCCCAGGCCCGCTTCGATGAAACCTTGCGGGCCGCCAAGACCGACCTGCTGCGCCTGCAGGACAACGTGACGGCGCGCGGCAAGCTGGTGGCCCAGTCGGCCGACGGCTATGTCAAGGGCCATGCGTGGCAGGCCGTGGGCTTGGGCGCGGCCGTCGGTGTGGTCGCCGGCCTGCTGCTATCGCGGCGCTGAGACGCCATGGAGCGGCTGCCAGCCTGCGGCGTGATTCGGCCATCACGGCGCTGAAACCCCATAGAGCGGCTGCCGGCCTGCGGCTTGATCGGCCATCACGGCGCCGGCACGCCGCTCAGCGGCTGCCAGCCTCGGCGGGGCGCGGCTCGGCTACCTTGTACTTGAGCCGCAGCTGCTGCAGCAAGGGCTGTTCATGCTGCAGGAATTGGCTGAACTGGGCCACCACCTCATCATGCCGCAAGCTCGACAGGCGGAAATCGCTGTGGGCGTGCGGCAGGGAGGGGTCGAACTGCAGGCCGCCCGGCGCCTTCAATTCCTGCGCCAGCAGGTAATTGGCCACATCGATATTGACGTAGACGGCATCGAGCTGCCCGGCCAGCACGCGGCGCAGCAAGCCGTCGAAGCGGTTGCTGGTGGTCACGACGATGGCCTTGCTTTCAATGGCCGGCAGGTAGGGCCAGGGCGTGAACCCCAGCACCGTGCCCAGCGAATGGATGGTACTCAGAGGCCGGCCTTTATTCTGCGGCAACACCATCGCCCCCTCTTCCGACCTCACCACCACGTCGCTGTAGCTGATCTTGAGGCTATGGCGCAACTCCTCGCGCCATTTCGGATGGTCGGGATACTTGAAGTCCAGCGTCTGTTCCTTCAGGAAGGCCGTGTACAAGCGGTTGATGGGCAGCGGCACATAATGGAAGGTATAGCCCTGCTGGCGGGCGAAGGTATCCAGCACTTCGCGCGCGAAGCCCGTGTACTCGTTGTTGGCGTCCGTGCTATGCAGGGGATAGTATTGCAGGTTCTCCACGCCGACCGTGTAACTCCGGGCGGCGCTTGCCTCGGCTGCCTCGGGCGTGACAGCCATGCCCGCGCCGGCCGGCGCGGCGGCGCACAAGGCAGTAACCAGCAACAGCATCCGCATCGTCATCATCGTTCCCTGCGCCAGGTGGATATCATGGGCCCGGAGGCGGGCTGGTCCTAGCATATCCAAATTCCCGCCGGCGCGCCACCATGCCATAATGACGCTGCTTTTGCCGTCGCACCACTCCCTGAACCTGGACCTTCATGTCGTCTCGCCTGCCTTATCGTCTGCTCATTCTGCTGGCGGCCTGCGCCGCATGGACGCCTGCCCGGGCAGTAGAAGTCAAAATGGCGTTCGGGGAAAAAATCCCGCCGTTCTGTTTCCCGGAAACCAATTCAGGTATCGAACTGGAAGTCATCGGCGAAGCGCTGGCCTATCGCGGCCACGTGCTCAAACCCCAGTATTTCCCGTTCGCCCGCGTGCCGGTGGCATTCAAGGCCAGGGTGGTCGATGCGGCCATGACGGACCTGGGCGAAAACATGACGGCCGAAGGAGGCTGGTACGGCGATCCGGCCGTGCTGTACGACAACGTGTTCATCAGTCTCAAGGAACGTCATCTGGTCGTACGCAAGCCGCAGGATTTGCGGGGCTTGCGCGTGATCGCCTTTGCCGGCGCCGCCAAGCGTTATCCCGACTGGCTGGGCCCGGTCAAGGATGCAGGCCTGTATTTTGAGCAGAACGACCAGGCCCTGCAAGTACTGACGCTGGACAAGGGCCGCTATGACCTCGTGCTCAGCGACCGCAATATCTTCAAATACTTCACCCTGCAGCTCAAGCGCGAACACGGCGTGCCGCTCAAGCCGACGGAGGAGCACAGCTTCGTCAAGCTCAACCCCATGGATTACCGGCCCGTGTTCCGCGACGGCCGGGTGCGCGACGACTTCAACGCCGGCCTCAAGCACCTGAAGGAAACGGGTCGCTACAACGCCATCTACCAGAAGTACCTGGGCGACGGCAAGACCGACTAATCGGTCCAT